>CALBDW010000106.1 GCA_937927435.1 uncultured Bdellovibrionales bacterium | reverse complement strand
CGCCTCGTTGCCGTTCAGGAGATCGTCGATGTACTGGTCTTGCGGTGACGTGAACGGATGGTGACGGGCCACCCAACGCTTGCTTTCGGTGTCGTACTCAAAGAGCGGGAAGTCGACGATCCAGACGAACCGGTCCGTCGATTCATCGATAAGTTTGAGTTCGCGTCCGAGGTGCAAGCGGAGGGTCGCCAGGGCGGCGCACGCCACTTCGAAGGTGTCAGCGACGATGAAGGCCGCGCCTTTCCCTTCCGGCACCAGGTGGTTGAAGATTTCGCGGATTTTTTCCTCAGGCAGGACCTTGCCGATTGCCGACGTCATTTTTCCTTCGGGATCGACCTTGATCCAAACGAGCCCTTTCGCTCCCGCTTTCTTCACGAGGTCGACAAGCTTGTCGATTTGCGCGCGGGAGAACTCGGTTCCTTGGACAAGACCGATACCTTTAACGACGCCGTTTTTCGCCAAAACGTCGTCGAAGACTTTAAAGCCCGTGCCGCGACAGAGATCGCTGATGTCTTGAAGTTCAAGACCGAAGCGCAAGTCGGGCTTGTCGTTCCCGAAACGGTTCATGGCCTCAAAATACGTCATTCTTGGAATCGGACCGATGTCCACTCCCCGGAATTTCTTCCAGATCAATTGCGCGAGGCGCTCGTTCACCGCCATTACGTCTTCCTGGTCGACAAAGCTCATCTCCATGTCGATCTGTGAGAACTCAGGCTGGCGGTCGGCGCGCAGGTCTTCGTCGCGGAAGCAACGGGCGATCTGGAAATAACGGTCGATCCCGCCGATCATCAAAAGCTGTTTAAGAGTCTGCGGACTCTGCGGAAGCGCGTAGAAACATCCTTGGCTCACGCGCGAAGGCACGAGGTAATCGCGCGCGCCTTCCGGCGTAGTCTTATAAAGAATCGGCGTTTCAACTTCGATGAAGCCTTCGTCGGAGAGAAACTCGCGCACCGTGCGGACGATCTCGTGCCGCAACCGCAAGTGATGCGTGAGACGCGGTGAACGGAGATCCAGGTAACGGTATTTAAGGCGCAGGTTTTCCGTGACATTTTCGTCGCCGACCTGGAACGGCGGCGTCTTCGCTTCACTCAGAATCTCGAGGCGACGGGCGACAACTTCGATTTCGCCGGTCGGAAGCTTATTGTTGGCCATTCCTTCGGGACGGGCACGAACAACCCCTTGCACGCCGATCACGAACTCAGCCCGCAAGTCATGGGCGTGAGCCATTTCGGGGTTTTTAGGGTCGAAAACAACTTGAACCAAT
The DNA here is from genome assembly GCA_937927435.1 of uncultured Bdellovibrionales bacterium. GTDB lineage: Bacteria > Bdellovibrionota > Bdellovibrionia > Bdellovibrionales > JAMPXM01 > CALBDW01. The sequence continues at coordinate 51,914 of CALBDW010000106.1, read as the reverse complement.
CCTTCGCGGTCACGCAAGTCAATGAAGACAAGTCCGCCGTGGTCCCGTCGTGAGTCGACCCAACCCATTATGTTCACTTCTTGGCCGATGTGCGAGGAACGCAAGAGACCACAGTAGTTGGTACGTTTGAGCTGACTCACGAATTTCATAGGCGGCAATCCTTTTGACTTAAGTCCGGAAGACCAAGATACCGGGGTGAGCCATTTTTGCCAAGGTTACCCGTTATTTGATGAGCCTAACGCGGCGACTCAAATAAAAACGAGCTAGTCCCAGTTGGAGCAACAGGGTATCGTACAGCCTATGCCGAAAGTGAAAGTTGAATGCCAATCCAAACGCTCAGCTGAAGAAACCTACAAAATGATCCGTAGTCTGCTCGAATCCGACGGCGATCTGCGCCGGATGGATTCCAGCTACGTTTGCCAATTCGACGACAAAACGCTGAGCGGGACGGCGAAAGGCGGAAAGTTCGAAGCCGATATGAAAGTCATCTCTCAAGGTGATGGCTCAAAAGTTGAAATCGAAGTGAACCTTCCCCTGATGTTGACCCCTGTCAAAGGGCTCGTTCAGTCGACACTACAAAAGAAACTCGATACACTTCTCGCGTAAACATTCCGGGTAAGGACGAGTTCAATGGCCAAGAGCCGCATGAAACGCGCCGCCAAGCCGTCGACGGCGAAAACCACCAAAAAAAGCGTGGCTGACAGTCCTACGGAAGTGCTGGAGCCGGAAATCATTGAGCCGGAAGCACACGATCCGGAAGAGGACGAGTCCGCCTTTTCACCGGCTGCTGATTTCCGGGAGGAGTTGGAATCAGTTCCCACGGCCGATATCGACCCTGACCAGGATGTCTTGAACGAGCTTGTTCCCGCTCACGGCGGAATGGGACCGGCTCTCGCGCCGGTTCCCTCAGGGGGGACTTCGAAATCCCTGGCCCCCACCGACCCTGTCGCGCTCTATTTGGCTGAAATCCGCAAGTATCCCTTGCTGACGCGCGAGCAAGAGTACGAGCTCGCGGTGAGGTACCGGGAAACCGGCGACCCGAAAGCCGCCGAGATGCTTGTAACCAGCAACCTGCGCTTCGTGGTCAAAATCGCGGCCGAATATTCGCGCTTCGGCGCGAAACTCATTGACCTCATCCAAGAAGGCAATGTGGGCCTCATGCACGCCGTGAAGGAATTCAACCCCTACAAGGGCGTGCGCCTCATCACCTACGCCGTCTGGTGGATTCGGGGCTACATTCAGGAATACCTCATGCGCCAGTACTCGGTGGTCCGCATTGGTACCACGCAAAACCAGCGCAAACTCTTCTACCGGTTGCAAAAGGAACGCGAAGCTCTCGATTCCATGGGGCAGGAGCCGACGGTCGCCCTGCTCGCCGGCCGCCTGGGCGTGAGCGAGGAAGAAGTCGAAACGATGCAGAAACGCCTCACGGGGCGTGATATCAGCCTGAACCAACCGATCGACAGCGAGGGCAACTCGGTTTCAAGCCTGTTGGATTTTTCGCCGAGCGAAGATGAACCGGTCGACGAGGCGCTCGGCCATTTCGAAGAAATGGAGTTGCTCCGCGAGAACATCGAAAAAATTCGCGGCAGTCTGAGCGAAAAAGAAACGTTTATTCTCGAAAAGCGCCTTCTCGCCGATGAGCCGATGACCCTGCAGGAAATCGGCGAACATTACGGAGTCACCCGCGAAGCCGTCCGCCAATTGGAAGCCCGGCTGATCGCGAAAATCCGCAAAGCCATGGTCGGCAGCCTAACGCCCGCGGAGGACGACGAGTCGCGCTCGTCATAAATTCCTCCGCCGGAGACCTCAGCTCGCTTCTTGTTCCTGGTCTTGGAAGTATTGCGAAAGTTTGGCACGAAGGCGCGAGATCGCTTGCGCGTGCAGTTGCGAAACGCGGCTTTCCGTCACGCGCAAAACCTTGCCGATCTCTTTGAGGTTCAGGTCTTCGTAATAATAAAGCGAAAGCACAAGCCGCTGGCGCTCCGGAAGCTCTTCAATCGCATTGGTCACGATATCCTTCACCGACTTCATGTTGAGCTGGTTGAAGGGGTTGTTGAGCTTCGTCGCCTCAAGCAAGTTCAGGATCGATTTCTTGTCGACGCTCGAGAACGTCGCCGCTTCGTCGATCGACAGTACCGAAACCGGCCGCACTTGATTGACGAGATCGAAAAACTCGTCCATCGACATGTTCAGCCGGGCCGCGATTTCCTCATCAGTCGCGGTACGTCCGAGTTCCGCCTCCAGTTCGATCATCGTGCGATCGAGTAACTTCGCTTTATCGCGCACGGAACGAGGGACCCAGTCCTGCGCGCGAAGTTCGTCAAGAATCGCGCCGCGGATGCGGAATTCCGCGTACGTTTTGAACTTATTGTCTCTGGTGGGATCGTACTTTTCGATCGCGTCCATGAGCCCGATCACACCGCTCGAAATCAAATCGTCGAGTTCGATGTTCGACGGCAATCGAACCGCGATCTTTTGAGCGATGAATTTGATCAAAGGCGCGTATTCCATGATGAGCTTGTCTTTCTGCTCGGGAGTGATTTTCGAAGGTTCTTCCTTATACCTTCGAAGCAGAGAAGAGTTGTTCGACATTTATCCCACCTTTGTCGGCCTACAGTTAAAGGTTATCAAAATGAGAACTCGGCTCAAAGTCCTAATCTTTCATGCCAACCGAACGAGTTGCTGCCAGAAAAACTGTAAACTTCCTTTACATTCCGACTCGGCTCTTTGACCTATAAACCCGCGAGCCAACTTGGATATCGCGAGTGAAGACGGGGCATTCGGCAGCACCCGCGACACCAGCTGTTGGGCGCGCGTGGACTGTCTCAAAGCGGGATCGTTCGGAATCGATCCGGCGTAGTCCAGACTCACGTACAGGAATGATTGAGCCACGGATGCGATCCGCTCGAACAGCTTCCGTCCTTCCGCTTCGTCCTTCACCTGGTTGCAAATGATCGAGAACCGGTTCTCGCGGCAACGCTGATGAAGAACCTTGATTAGCGCGTATGAATCAGCGACGGAGGCTGGTTCGGGCGTGACGACGACACAAATATCTTGAGCCGCGCTGTTGAGGTAAAGAACGTTGTCGTCGATTCCCGGAGCCGTGTCGATCAACATCACATCGTAACACGTGCCCAAAGCGCTGACCTGGTCGAGCAGCCTCTGCTTATCGAACGGCGACAGGTTTTGCAGCTCGAAGATACCGCTTCCTCCCGGGATCAATGTGATGTCGGGAGCGACGTCGATAAGGACGTCGTTGATGTCCGCGCCGCCGCTGACGACGTCGTGAATCGTCTTCTTAGGGCGGACGTTGAACATGATATCCACGTTCGCCATACCGAGATCGCCGTCAAGAATGAGAACGCGCGATCCCTCACGGGCGAACTGGTGAGCCAAGTTCACTACGAGCGAAGTTTTCCCTACTCCGCCTTTTCCGGAAGTCACGCTGATCACGCGCGTGCGCGCCGTACCCATGCCGTGACGTCCTGTCTGTGTGGACATGGTTGAGTTCACTTGATCTCCCTTCTCAATCTACTCAGCTTGAATATCAAGTCGAGCACCCGCTCCTTCGTCGCCAATTCGAAGTCCTCTGGGATCCGATTGCCGATTCCGAACGAGTGCAGGGGTTTTCCGGTTTTCCTGTGCAAGTTGTAAATCACGCCGTGTTGAACGGACTGGTCGAGATTCGTGAAAACCAAATCGTTAAACTCGGCTACTTTATACCTCCGCGCGATTTCATACGCGTCTCCGTCCTTGGTCGTCGCGGAAACACAGAGATGAGTCATGGCCTGCGTTTGCGGCGGCGGCAAAAGCGATTTCAAAAGATGGATTTCCTCGATCGTTTTCAGCTGTAAACCAGGGAAGTCGACCAATATGTGATCGATGTGGCTGAGCTGGCTCAGCACCCAATCCCAATCTTTCCGGTTGCGGATGACGGCGAAAGGAACATTCAAAATCTGGCAGTAGATCTTGAGCTGGTCTACCGCCCCGACTTTGAAGGAATCCGTCGTAAGAATCGCAACTTTCTTTTTCTCGTTGACGACGAGATGGCTGGCCGCCTTCACGAGATGCGACGTCTTGCCGCTGCCCGCGCCGCCGACGAAAAGATGGATCCGTCCCGCCCACGGAGACGCGACGGTGCTGACATTACTCAGGAAAAAGCGCGCCACCCATGCGTCGACGATCGGCTTCTTCTTCATCTGGACGGGATCGATTTCCTTAGCGGCACCCGCAAGGATTTCGACCGCGTGATCGACGGTGACACCAGCGTCGACCAGGCGCTGGAACATGAAGCTCAGATCGTACGGAAGCCCGAATTCAGCTCCCGGATGCAGACCGACAAAAGATTGCGGGACTTTCTGGAACCCTTCGAGCATCTTCTGCAGGCGCTCGATTTCGTTTTTGAGAGCGGCGATCTCACTGTCTTTTCCCATTTGCGCTGCGGCCGCGCCTTTCGCCGAAGCCGCGGGCGCCGAGGGAGCAGCAGCTTTCGGCTCCTGAGCGATCGAAATACCTGCGCGCCACGCTTCCATCGCCGCGTTCTTAATGCGATTGATCGCGTTTTCCGAAATGCCTTGGCGAACCTCCGATTCCGAGCTCTTTTTCGGAACCTGAGCGGCCGCCACGCGTTCTTGAGAGGCAACCGTAGCAGCCCGCGCCTGGGCCCGAGCGGTTTTCACACGGCCGTAGTCGAAATCTTGCTCAAAGTCGCTTAAGAGTTCGCCTACGTTCCGGCCGCTCGCCCGGCTGAGCGCTTCTGCCCGCCGCGAGCTCGGCATCGATTCTTCGTCGTCGGAAATTTCGATGTATTTGCGGGTCGTGATCGGCCGACGGAAAGTCGGTTCCGCCTCTTGCAGGCGATTTTCGATCATGCGCTCGATGAAACGCTTTTGCTCCCGCGCATTAGCCGAATAAAAACGTTCCCGGTCGGCGTTGCTTAAACGCGACTCCACATAGCGCTTTTTCGCCAAAGTCGATTCCGAAACCGCGGCCGTGATCTCGACGCTCGCTTCACCGGCGAGCCCGAATGCCTTCCGGTTGTCGCGCGCGGAAAGAATGACGGCGTCCGGACCGAGTTCGTTCTTCACCATCTGAAGCGCTTCCTTCATGGTTTTTGCTTCGAACTTTTTAACCCGCATACGGCAACTCCACGGTTCCGACTGGCGTTATGTGCGTGTCTGGAGTGAGCTCGTTATGCGAAAGCACCACGAGCTGCGGAATGAACCTGTTGGTCAGCTTGAAAATATGCCGGCGCGCTGTCGGGCTTGTGAGAAGAATCGGTTGGCCGGCGATCTCCGGATGCTTCTCGATTTCAGACGCGATTCCTTCGATCATCGCGTGCGCGATGCGCGGATCCATCACGAGCTGCACACCCTGCTCAGTCTGGAGCAGCGAGTTCGCGATGAGCTCCTCAAGCCGCGCATCGAGACTCAGCACGGGAATACGGCCGGACTCGTTCTTGTAACGGGCCGAAATGCTCCGTGCGAGTGCCTTCCGAACGGCTTCGGTAAGAATCTCAGGGTCCTTCGTGCGAGTCGCCTCGTCCGCGAGCGTTTCGAAGATCGTCAACAAGTCGCGAATCGAAACTTGCTCGCGTAACAAGTTCTGAAGAACCTTGACGACCGTGCCGAGAGGCAACGGGTCGGGAATAAGTTCTTCGACCACTTTCGGATACGACTTTTTGAAATTGTCGATGAGAGCTGACGCCTCTTGCCGGCCGAGCAGCTCGTGCGCATGCGTACGGACGATCTCCGTAAGATGCGTCGCCATGACGGTCGCGAGGTCGACGACCGTGTATCCGGCGAGTTCAGCTTCTTCTTTCTGTCCTTTGGTGATCCAGAGAGCGTCGAGTCCGAACGCAGGCTCCTTCGTCGGAATGCCGTCGATCCTGCTCGTCGTATTGCCCGGATCCATCGCCAGGAGATACTCGGGCTTCAGAATGCCACCGCCGACCTTGTTGCCTTTGATCAGGACGCGGTACTCGCCCGGCTCAAGCTGCAGGTTATCTCGGATATGAATGCTCGGAACGATGATCCCCATGTCGAGAGCGAATTGCTTGCGAATACTCGCGATTCGTTCGAGCAAATCTCCGGACTGGTCGCTTTCGACGATATTGATGAGACCGTAACCGACCTCGAGTTCGACGAGATCCAGAGGGAGCAGGTTCTCGATTTTTTCTTTGCCCGGACGGGCCGCGGCCTCCTCTTCTCTTCGACGTTTTTGCTCGACCTCTTCTTCTTGGTATTTCGCGACGATCCAACCGAGCGCTCCCATCGCGGCGCCCGTGATGAAGAACGGAATCGTGGGAAGCGACGGGACCAAGCCGAGCGCGCCGATCACACCCGCGCCGATATAAAGCGCGCGCGGGTTGATGAAAAGCTGGGTGACAACCTCGTTACCCATGTTCTCGCCCGAGCCGCTGCGGGTGACGATGATACCCGCAGCCGTCGAGATGATAAGAGCCGGAATCTGGCTGACCAGACCGTCACCGATCGTGAGCTTCGTGTAGAACTGGGCCGCCATGCTGATGTCGAGCCCGTGCTGGAGAACGCCGACTAAGAGGCCGCCGATGATGTTCACGACCGTGATCACGATGCCTGCGATGGCGTCACCGCGAACGAACTTCGAGGCACCATCCATGGCTCCGTAGAAATCGGCTTCCATTTCGATTTCACGGCGGCGTCTTCTCGCCTCTTCCTCATTGATCAAGCCGGCGTTCAGGTCAGCGTCGATCGCCATCTGCTTACCGGGCATAGCATCCAAAGTGAACCGTGCGGCGACTTCGGCGACGCGGCCCGAACCTTTGGTGATGACCACGAAGTTAATGACAACAAGGATGACGAAGACAACGAACCCGATCACGTAGTTATCGCCGACCACGAAACTGCCGAACGCGTGGATCACAGATCCGGCCGCTTGAGCGCCCGTATGCCCTTCACTCAGAACGATCCGCGTGGTAGCGACGTTCAACGAAAGCCTGAAAAGCGTCGATATCAAAAGAAGACTCGGGAAGACGCTGAAGTCGAGAGCGCGCTTCGTGTAGAGGGCGACAAGAAGAATGAGGATCGAGCTCGTCAAGCTCAACGTCAATGCGATGTCGAGCAAGAAAGGCGGCAGCTTCACGAGCATGATGCCCAAAATCGCCATCAGCGTGATCGCGATAAGAAGGTCCACGTTCTTCGTGTACTTTTCAAATCGCTTGAGGAACTGGAACAGCTGCTCCATTACCACTTAGCCTTTCTCTTCAACTTGTAAACATACGCCAGGACTTGAGCCACAGCCTGGAAGAGCTCGCGCGGGATCGTCTGCCCGATTTTCAAAGTCTTATAGAGCGTGCGAGCCAAAGGCTTGTTCTCGAGCACCGGTATATTGTGTTCTCTCGCGATCGCTTTGATTTTCTCCGCGACGGCTCCAGCTCCTTTGGCGACCAAACGCGGCGCCGCCATCGTGGCCGGATCGTATTGAATCGCACACGCGATGTGCGTCGGGTTGGTGACCACGACGTCGGCTTTCGGTACGTCCGCCATCATGCGCTTGTTGGCCATCTCCCTTTGGATGCGGCGGATTCGCGCTTTGATCATCGGATCACCTTCGCGCGACTTGTGTTCTTCCTTGACCTCTTGCTTGGTCATCCGCATCTGCTTTTCTAGCTGCCAGCGCTGAAAGAAATAGTCAGCCGTCGCCAGAACACCCATGAAAACGCCGACACCGCCCAGGAGGCGTACGCTCAAATCGCCGGCGAAAGCGACCATCTGGTTGATTGAGAAATCGACAAGGATCGGAACCTTAATCAGGTGTTCTTTAACGAGAACGATCACGACCGCCGAAACAAGTATGAGCTTGAGGACGGCCTTCAGGCCTTCGACAGCCGCGCGTAGGCTGAAAAGGCGTTTTAAACCTTCGACCGGGTTCAGTCTTTCGAACTTCGGCGTCAGCGCCTCTTCGTTATTCAAAAAGCCCGTTTGCAGGACCGTCGAGGCCACACCCATAACCACAAAAATCCCGAGCAAGGGAGCGAGAATCAGCGCCGCCTTCTTCACGGCGAACAGGACCGCCGGCACATAATCGCCTCTGCGGGCCGCATCGAGCAGGAACGGCCCGAGCGACTGCGTGATCACGTCGGACAACTGCTGCATGAAGAACCGGCCCAAGAGCCAGAGAGCGAGTGCCGAGCTCAACAAAATGAGCACCGAGCTCAACTCGCGCGTGTTCGCAACCTGGCCGCGCCTGCGGAAGTCCTCACGGCGCTGCTGGGTCGCTTCTTCTGTTCGCTCTTGGTCCTGCTCCGCCATCTCGCCCCTACATCGCCTTCATGAACTTGAACAAACTTTCCGTGAAGGCGATCACGTCGTGGTCGAGTTGGAGTATCAGAGCCGGTATCGCCATCAACATCACGACGATCGCCGCCATAAAATTGACGGACATACCGGTCAGCAGCACGTTCACCTGCGGGATCGCCCGGCCGATAATCCCCATTACGACATTCAAAATGAAGATCGTAACGAGCACGGGCGCCGAAATTTTGATCCCCGCCTCGACCACTTGGTGGAGGACAACACCGCTGTCCTCGAACCTATCAACTAAAGCAGCAAACTCGGTGCCATCGAGCGCGAGGGGAATCGCCTGGAAACTTTGAACGAGTCCGGTGAGAAAATAGTGATGACCTTCGAGCGCGAGGAATAAAAGCGCGCCAAGCGCCGTATAAAACTGTTCGACGGTCGTGGTGGAAGTGCCTAAAGCCGGGTTAAAGAGCTGGCCATTGGCCAAGCCGGCGCTCGTTGCGATCAGATTTCCGCCCACGCTCAAAGCGAAGAACAAGAGCCGTGTCATAAAACCGAGACAAAGTCCCGTCAAAACTTCTTTACCCGCGATCCACACAAGGTCCTGGTTCAGCGCTTGGACGCCCAAACCACTACGGTCGATCACCGGGAAAATCACCATCGTCAAGACCAAAGTGAAGAGCACCTTAATGGGGTTGGGAACGCTGAAGATGCTGAAAAGAGGCCACGAGAGTGTGAACGCCGAGATCCTGAGCAGCACGAGAGCGAAGGCGAGGATCTCGGTTTCGTTGAACATGAAATTGGGAAGCACGGGCGCGTCCTAATTCACTCCCTCACGAACATCGCGAGGTTTTCAAAAAGCTCGACCGTAAACTGCGTGAGAACTTCCAACATCCAGGGTCCGGCAAGCAGAATCACGACGCCGACGATGATCATCTTGGGGATGAAGCTCAAAGTCGCTTCGTTGATCTGGGTGATCGCCTGGAAAACGCTGACAACCAGACCGGTGACCAGAGCCGCTCCCAACATAGGTCCGGCGATCATAGCCGTCGTACGGAGCGTATCCTGTCCTAATTTCATGATGAGCTCTTCCGTCATGAGCGCCCTCTCACCCGAAGCTCTTCACCATCGAGCCGATCAGGAGTGTCCAACCGTCGACGAGAACGAAGAGCATGATCTTAAATGGAAGCGAAATCACAACCGGCGGGAGCATCATCATCCCCATCGCCATGAGAACGCTTGAGATCACCATGTCGATGACGAGGAACGGAAGATAGATGATGAAACCGATTTGGAATGCCGTCTTGAGTTCCGAAACCACGAAAGCCGGCACCAGCACCGTGGTCGGAACGTCCGCCAGCGTCTTCGGCTTTTCAGACCCGGAGAGCTTCACGAAAAGCGCGAGATCCGACTCCCGCGTTTGGTTGAACATGAACTTTCTCAAAGGCGACAACGCTTCTTCCAAAGCCCGTTCCTGCGAGATAGTTCCCGCAAGATACGGACGCAGAGCCTTGTTGTTAATCTCTTCGAACGCGGGGCGCATGATGAAAAACGTCAAGAAAAGAGCGAGCCCCACGAGAAGTTGGTTCGGCGGCATCTGAGCCGTGCCGAGCGCCTGACGGACGAACGACAGCACGATAATGATGCGAGTGAACCCCGTCATCATGATGAGAATGGCTGGGGCCAGTGTGAGAACCGTGAGCAGAAGCAAAATCTTGATCGTGTTGACGACTTCACTGGGATTGTCGGCTGTTTTGAACCCGAGGCTCACAGTCGGCAGATTCACCCCTTGGGCGAAAGCTTCGCTTCCCGCCAGCGTGGCGGCCGCGAAAGCGAGAACCGAAAACAAGACCGCCGACATTCCCGCTTTGCGCGCCATTATCTCACCTCGAACTGTCTCGATACACGGTCCCGGATCTCATCTAGACCCCTCATCGCAAACTCATCCCGGTCTGCGGGGCCGAGGGCGTCGTAATCGTCGTCGTCATCGAATGCCGCCATCGCTTTTCCGAATGTCGTCGGCACCGATTCCGGCACTTCGTCGTCGATCAGCGAAAGCGTCTTCAACATCGAAATATTGTGGTCGGTAATGCCGATGAGAATTGACTCGCCCGCCACGTTGATAATGGCGAGGCTTTTCTTCGGGCCGAGCGAGTGTTGTGTGAGAATCTTGATTTTCGGACTCTTCGTGTCGCCGCCCTTGCGGTTCGCCCAACGTCTGAGAGCGAAGTACGCGCCGCCCACGACTGCGGTCAAAATGCCGAGCGTGATCATGAGGCGCGCGAGATTTCCACCTTCAGCCCGCCTTTCCTGCTTGGCGCCAGTAAACACGGGAATCTCTTTTTCGGGAAGTTTCGCAATCTCCCCTTTCGAAGGCACGGGCACATCGGGTTCCGCCGCCACCTCGGCCGCCGCTTCAGCGACCGGGTCCGCTGCGGCGACCACGACGCTTTCCTGAGGTTCCGCGGCGTCAACGATAAGAGTCGCCGGTGGAATCAGTTCGTCATTCGCATTCGCGACGGGAACCGAAAACAGGATGGCTGCCAAAAGCACTCGCTGGAATCCGAAAACCTTCATCTGCCGCATCCTCACTTCAACTGTTCAACTCGTTCAGCCGGCGAAATGATATCCGTGAGACGAACGCCGAACTTCTCGTTAACCACGACGGCTTCGCCGCGAGCCACAAGTTTGTCGTTGACCAGAACTTCCATCGGCTCGCCGGCAAGCTTGTTCAGCTCGATCACCGACCCCTGCCCGAGATTGAGGAGTTCGCTGACGACCATCTTCGTGCGGCCAAGCTCGACCGTGACTCTCAACGGGATGTCGAGGATCAAGTCGAGATTGCGCTCCCGTTTGGATTCCTGGCCCTCGGCCGCGCCTTCGAGGGCGCTCGCAGCATTACCTTTGTCCTCAGCCATGGTTCCTACTCCTTAGTGATTCTTCTGGTGATCTGGACCGCGACCGATCCATGATTGATGCCGTAATACGCTTTGAACTTCCTGATACCTTCGACCTGTACGTCGAACTCGGCATTCGAGTCCTGGTCGAGAGGGATCACGTCTCCCGGCTTCAGCTTCATGAGTTCGCCGAGCGTGATCTCCGTGTAGCCGAGATCGACTTTAATATCGACCATCGTCTCCATCAGCTGCTCTTGGATGATCCCCGCCCAGAGCTTCTTGTCCGTCTGGTCCGACTCAACTTGGAAACCGTTCTGCAGCTTCTGCTTGATCGGTTCGATCGTGGCGTACGGGATCACGAGCGTGATGGTCCCGTTTGCGTTCTCCAACTCGACATCGAACGTGGATGCGATGACGACGTCAGTCGGCGGAACGATACCGACGAACTGCGGGTTCACCTCAGTACGCACGAAGCTGCAATCGATTTTCTCGACCGAAGCCCACGCCTGCTCGAGGTCGTCGATCGCGAGTTCGACGACTTTCCGGACGATCGAAAGCTCAATCGGCGTGAAGTCCTTACCTTCCACCTTCGTATACGGGCGATCGTCACCGCCGAAAAAGCTGTCGACGAGCGCGTAAGCGAGCTTGCTTTCGATCACGAGAAGCGCCGAACCGCGGAGAGCGTTGAAACGCAGGACGCTCATGCACGTCGGCATCGGCAAGGTATTGATGAACTCGCCGAATTTCAGGAAGTCCGTGCTCGCGTGGTTGATGGCCGCGATCTTTCTCAACGCGCTCGAAAGGGAAACCCGGAACGAGCGCATGAATTTTTCGTAGATGACGTCGAGTTGAGGAAGCCGGCCGCGGATAATTCGGTCCTGGCTTGTGAGGTCGTAGACGACGACGACTTTTCCTGGATCGTTTTTCGCCCCCCCGTCGCCGCCGCCAGCGCCGCCGGATTCGACGGCGATTTCCCCTTCCGATACCGCCGCCAAAAGCGCGTCAACTTCGCTTTGTGAAAGAACCTGACTCATCCTTGAATCACTCCAATCGCACTCAGTTGAACACGAATTCGGTGAACAAAACGCGTTTGATCTTGCCCTTGCTCAGGAACGAGTTCACCGTGTCGCGGATCTCCTCGCGCAGATGTTCCTTACCCTCGGCCGTGCTCACCTGGGCGTATGTCTTGCTCGAGAGAAGAATGATGATAATGTCGCGGATCTGGGGTTTACGCTTGTCGATCTCCTCCGCGATCCTGTCGCCCTCGACCTCAAGCTCCATGACGACTTTTAAAATTTTGTTCCCGCGATTCCCGGAAAGGTTCACGAGAAAAGTTTCAAGCGGGATCGTTTTACCGATGAACTCCTCTTCGGAGGAGTCTTGCCCTTGGCCATGCTCGCCTTCAACGATTCCGTTGACGGCCGCATCGATGGCCTTCATTTGGCGCTGATCCTGTTGGCTTTTGAGGTAAAGCATCAATCCGACGCCGCCAACAACCAACATATTGATGAGAACCAACGCATAGAGGATGATCGGCTTACCGCTCGCGCCGCCTTGCGCTTCTTCCGTTTGCGCCGCCGCTTTCTCTTCCGCCACACCGGCCTCCTGGAAACTCAGACAGAACGTCCTGAGCCTCGAAAGAGCAACACCGGTGCCAACGCGACCTTTGTTAAAGGCGCGCGCCTAAAACGTGTCTGTACGCGTTCTTAAGCCTCGATTCGGTGAAAAACAAACCGGACTGGACCAGTGAAACGTGGCGGATGAGTCAATGCTTTGACACCGACTTCATCCTCTTTAACATCTCGGCATGAAGGGCGGGAGTGCCGCACAAGACCGATGTTCCGTGGATATCGAAAGGATTGCCGTCGATGTCGGTGACGACCGCGCCGGCTTCTGCGGCGATCAAAGCCCCCGCGGCCATATCCCAAGGCGATAGGTTCTTTTCCCAGAAAACGTCAAAAGAACCTTTGGCGACGAAGCACAAATCCAACGCGGCCGCTCCGGCCCGACGGATTCCGCGCGCTTCTTTGATGGTCATCGCGACCAGGTCCATTTGCCGGTCCAAAGTGTCGTCGCGTTGAGAAAATCCCGTCGCGAAAAGCCCTTCGTGAAAAGTCGACCGGCTGCTCACGCGGATCCGCTCCCCGTTGAGATAGGCTCCGCCACCTTTCACCGCGTGAAACCTCATTCCCAATTTCGGGGCATCGACCACACCGACGACCAGTTCGCCGTCAAGCGCAAATCCGATACTGATGCAAAAAACCGGGAATTGATGAACAAAATTCGTTGTCCCGTCCAAGGGATCGACCAGCCAAAGCGCGTTGGAGCCGGTCTTGTTATGCATGCCCGTTTCCTCGCCAAGGATGGCGTGGGACGGAAACGCCTTCCGGATCGTATCAAAAATATATGCCTCGCTTTCCCGATCGGCGTCGCTCACGAGGCCGGCATGAAGTTTTTCCTCTAAATTGCGTAAGTTGCCGTAATGTCTATCGAGAATGAGCCTTGCCCCATCGCAGGCCTGCACAGCAACCTGTAAAAACGGCTCGTATTTGGATGAACTCACATCGGACATTCCCGCCATGAACACCCCAGACCGCGCTCTTGTCAAGGTTTTGACACGTTGACCAATGCACCAAACGACCGATACCATAGATTTAAGCCTCTCCATAACAGAGTCTTTTCGTAGGATGCGAAATCACGGAGAAAATTAAATGAAAAATGAGTCTGGAAGTTCCCGAATCGACACTGTCCTCAAAATGTTAATGATGGCTTTTATCTCGCTTCTGGCTTTCTCTTCCGGCGTGTATTTCGGCAAACAACTGAGCGACAGTGATTACCAACTCAAAGCTCTCGAAAGCGACTTTCAGCGCAGCGGCTTCGCGAAATTGACCGACTCTGACACGGAAGAGGCAGATTTCGCCGCTCTCGACACCCAAGCGGAGTTCACGCAAGCGTCTAAAGAACCGCAAATCGACGAAACGATCAGTCAAGAAGAGATCGCCGCTTTGTCGGAACAGTTCGTGAAATCGGAAAAAGCTGAGATCGCAAAAAGCGAACCTGAGGTCAAACCGGCCGTCGCCGCCTCCGCCAAGCCCGATCTGTCGGCTGCGAGCAAGGCCGCGATGCGCATCGCTCAAAACGCGGCCCCGACCGAACCGGCTCGTCCGAAAGAGCCGAACCGCGTTCCGTCGAGCCTTCCGAAAACAGTGGGAACTTCGCAAGACGTCCAATTCACGGTTCAAGTGGCTTCTTATCCGACGCCTGAAGCCGCGCAAGAACACGCAAACGAATTGATCAAACAAGGCTTCCCGGCGTTCCCGGTGCAAGCGAACGTGCAAGGAAAAACTTGGTACCGTGTAAGCGTCGGTACGTTCAAAACCCAGAAAGAAGCGATGGAATATCGCGCGCAACTTTTGAAGCAAACGTCGCTGCCGTCGGCGATCATCCAAAAGATCCAACGCTGATCATTTCAGAAATGAATTTCCGCCGCCGCTCCTAACCCCCAAAGAGGCTCCGATGGGTAGCGAGCGGCGACCGCGACTTTCCCCTCAATCAAGGCTTCGAAGTGCCGGTCCAACGGAAAACGCATCCCGGCTTTCGCGGCGTAAACAGCACCGGGATCACCGGTTTCTCGGCTCACCTCTTGATCAAACGACGTTTCGACTTTCTCGAATTGAAGCCCTATTCCCGCGCCCGCGTAAGGCTGAACACTCCACTCCGGCAGAAAAAAACGTCGGGCCCAGAGCATGAACTCGTGGTATTCTCTATCAACTTTGACGAGCGATTCGCCGTCGCCCGCGCGGAACATGGAATACTCAACGTGAACATCGAGTTCGGAGAAACGGTAGCCGCCGCCGATCGCATACGGTGTTCTCGTTTCGATCGTCCGCCCATCGGAACTCTTTTCGTAAATCACTCCGAGACCGACGCTCACGAGCGGAGCGGCGGACGCGACCATTCCCGTACAAAGAAAAACCACGAAGAGGAGCGCACGGAACAGCATCATCACTCCTCCGCGCTCGAGCATTGAAGCTCGTCGCTGAACGAGTCTTCGTCTGCTGCGGCAATGCGCTTAAAGAGCTTGCACACCGAATCATCCCGCACCGGCCAGTTTTCGTAGATAGCCCTCAGGAATGTGTTCGGAGAAACGTAATCGCCCGAGGCCTCCGCCTTCATCGTCGCCCGAGCAAAGGAAGGCAGCGACTTTACGACCGTCCGTGCGAACTTGAGACGGCTTTCGAACGAACGGCCCTCGTCTTCGCTCGTCGCCGTGGCGAGTTCGTGAAGCACGCGCGCGTACGTCGAGCCCAACTGGTAAATGTTTTCGCCGAGGATCTGCTCGCTGTACGGTTTTTCCGTAACTTGGTTGAACACCATTCCTTTGATCCACTCGCGACCAAGCAGGCTTTTAACCTTCACGTCCAAACGACGGTAAGGAGATTCGGACGGCAAGGAATGCCGGATGAAATCGGGGTCACCCGTATAAACCCAACCCCAGAAATCCGCAAGTCCCTCGTTCAAGGCGCGCATATTAAATTCGTTGAACAAACTCGCGTACAGAGACGGGTCTTCTTCGGCGGCCATCGTTTTCGCCTCGGAACTGAGTTCCTCGTGTCCGCTGCTCCATTCGGAAAATTTGCCGCCGACTTCCAGACGCTCTTTCCTCTTAAATCGGACGCGCTTCAAAACAGAGTGCTGGAAAATCATGTGAAAATGCTCGTGCGCCAGGATTCCGGCGTTGAGCGCGATTGGAAGTCCCTTCTTCGAAACAAACGGCACCAAAAGAAGGGTATCGAGACGGCCGTCAAAAATGGCGTTGTTGCGAATCACGCCCCAGCGGTCTTTGACTTGCGAACGGATGCCGACTTTCACAGGCCAATTGAGTTCCACGCCCAGCTCCTGGTTCATCCGGTGGAACCGCTCGAAATGAGCGTGAACGACAGCCGCTTGCAGACTGGTATAGTCGGCGGGAACCAGAACGCCCTCTTTGGAACGCACAAAGCGGCCGATCGGCGTGTGGCTTGCGATTTGTCCGTTGCGCGCATAAGGATTCACAAAGATTTGCACGTATCGGCCCTGCAACGTGTCCGGCTGGTCAAAGCCTGTGAGCGGCACCGCCTGCAAAGAATATTTCCCGTCTTCCCCGGGCCAGGGAATCCGGTAAAGGTTTTCCGCGGTGTCCGTGCTTCGACCGCAGCCGACCGCCAGAAAGGCGCAGAAAGCCCCTAGAACCGTTAAAACGGAGGACCCGGATTTGAAGAGTGCAACGATTCCGTTTGAATGCTTCACAAACACCACGCAACTGGCTTAAAGTGCCCCCGGAGTGACAAAAACGGTCAGCGAGCGCCGTACCAAGGGATCCAAGCCCCGGCTATTTTGCCGTTCCAGGGACCAATCCCGAAGCTAACGTCAACCCAATGCGTTTTTATGCAGGTCTTGTGCCTTAGGAGTACCCGCTAAAATGTCGATCACGACGTCCCTAAATTCTGAGCAAAAAGAGGCAGTTGAGACCCTTTCCGGGCCGCTCTTGATTCTCGCGGGCGCCGGCAGCGGCAAAACCCGCGTCCTCACCCACCGGGCGGCGAACATCATCGCGCAAGGGCTGGCGGCGCCGGACGAGATCCTCGCCGTCACCTTCACCAATAAAGCGGCGAAGGAAATGGAAAGCCGCATTCTCGCGCTCCTAAAGAAGGCCGGTATCGCGATCCATGAGCGCCTCTGGATCAGCACGTTTCACTCCATTTGCGCGCGTATTTTGCGCGAACACATCCACTTGCTCGACTACCAGCCGTTTTTCGGGATCTACGACGCCGCCGACCAGTTGGCGATGCTTAAGAAAGTCTTAGGCGCTCTCGGCATCGATGATAAAATGCATCCCGCGAAGAACTTCGTCGCGCGAATCAACGCAGCGAAAACCGAAGGGTTCACGCCCGAGGATATCAAGAAGCACCCGCGCCTGATGGACGAGCGCAGCTTGCAGGTTTACGCCAAATACGAAGAAGAGATGAAACGCGCCAACTCGCTAGACTTCGGCGACCTACTCATGAAAACCCATCTTCTCTTCTGCGACTATCCGGCGGTTCTCGAGATGTACCAGAAGAAATTCAAGTACATCATGGTCGATGAGTACCAAGACACGAACCGTATCCAATATCTCTTGGTACAGAAGCTCGCGCAGGCGCACCGCAATCTCTGCGTCGTGGGTGACGAAGACCAGTCGATTTATTCGTGGCGGGGCGCGGATATCCATAACATTCTCGATTTCGAGAAAGACTTCCCCGACGCGAAGGTCGTAAAACTCGAGCAAAACTATCGCTCGACCCAAACGATCATCAACGCGGCGACCCACGTCATCCGCAATAACTCGCAAAGAAAAGACAAAACGTTATTCACGGAAAACGAGTTGGGCGACCCTATCATCGTCCGCGAGGAAAACAACGAATACGATGAAGCCCGGTACGTCGTGAACGAAATCCACAACCTTCTCGACACAACCGAATATTCTTTCGAGGAGATCGCGGTCTTTTACCGCACGAACGCGCAGTCACGGGTTCTTGAAGAGCAATTCCGGATGCGGAATATTCCGTACAAAATCGTCGGCGGGATGAAGTTCTATGAACGCATGGAGATTAAGGACATCCTCGCATACATGAAGCTCATCTTGAACCCGACCGACGACATCGCCTTCAAACGCATCATCAATGTGCCGGTCCGCGGGATCGGAAAAGCTACGGTCGACCGCCTCGAAGAGTACGCCGCTCTTCATAATCTTTCGATGATTGAGGCGACTGCACGCGCGGTTGACATGCGGGAATTCAACCCGACGACAACGCGGCGACTGCGCGCCTTCCTCGATCTGCTCGACGGCCTTCGCGAAGAGGCGCGTGTGGTCTCACTCACCGATCTTTACCACATGATTCTGGACAACACAGGCTACGTGCAGCGTCTCAAGGAAGAAGATTCGCCCGAAGCTCAAAGCCGTATTGAGAACCTTGAAGAACTCGACAACGCGATTGCGAAATTCGTCCAAGAGCGCGGCGAAGAGGGAACTCTGCAAGCGTTTCTCGAAGAAATGGCTCTCGTCTCCGATCAAGACACTCTTGAAGGCGAAAGTGAGCGCGCCGTCACCCTCATGACTCTTCACATTTCCAAGGGGCTCGAATTCCCCGTCGTCTTCATCGTGGGAATGGAAGAAAACCTTTTCCCGAGCGGCCTGCGCGCGGCCAACGAAAGCACCGACCCGACAGCGATCGAAGAGGAACGGCGTCTGTGTTACGTCGGTATGACCCGCGCCCAAAAGAAGCTCTACCTCACTTACGCACGCAACCGGAAAGTTTGGGGCGCGGACCAACAAAACCCACCGAGCCGTTTCTTGAATGAGCTTCCGAAGGAAGGCGTGATCCACCAAACCAGCATTCGACGCCCGAGCTTCGTCGACCGCATGCGAAGCCGCATTCACTCATCCAGCAGCTATGGATACGGTTCGAGCGGCTACCAACGGCATCCGCTCATGGACGAAATGCCGAACTACGAGGATTTCGCCGACGAAACGTACGACAGCGACTTTGAGGAGCCGAAGTTCAAAAAAGGCATGAAGGTCCGGCATCCCACTTACGGTGTCGGCTCGATCTTCGAAATCGAAGGATCAGGCGCCGACCTCAAAGTCAGCGTCGTCTTCGCCGACCATACCGTGAAGAAGTTCGTCGCCAAGTATGCCCGCCTCGAGCGCGTCTGAATAATTTCTCGCAGGTTCTCAGGGAAGTTGAGCCGAGGTTCACAAGGCAACGCTTATAACTTCGCGTTTTTGAGTTCATCCCACTCGGCTATGTAGGCTTCAGCATCAAGCGGGACAAGCCTCTGGGAGGGATCCGGATCGATATAGTCCGCACGCACGCCATCCCAACCGACATAAGTGCGCCTGCCTCGTTCACGTGCCACTTCAAATTGCGGGACGAGCCCGACCTTTCCTCCGCCATTTGGAATATCGAGAGAAAGCGACGGCATCGCGAGGCCCGAGAGACGGCCCCAGAGTTCGCGCTGGATCTCGAGCGATTCGTCTACCGATGTCCGCAAATGGTCCGTGCCTTCGCTCGGATCGCACTGGAACATGTAATAGGGTTTCACCCGCAGATAAAGGAGCCGACGCGCCAACGCTTGAACGATCGCGGGATGATTGTTGACTCCGTTCAACAGCACCATCTGGTTGAAAACCGGAATACCGTGATCCACGAAAAGCCCGAGCGCCTTCGCCGCCTCGGCCGTCAGCTCACGCGGATGATTGAAATGGGTCATCAGGAAAACCGGCTGGTGCCTTCGAATCATTGTGACGAGAGATTCCGAAATCCGCATCGGGCAAACCACCGGCATACGGCTACCGATGCGGATGATCTCGATGTGCTCGATCGAACGCAAATCCGTGAGCACGCGATCGAGAACGGAATCGGAGAGCGTGAGCGGATCACCGCCCGATAAGATCACCTCGCGCACCCCGCGCCGGCTCTTAATATAGGAAAGAGCCTGGTCGTAGTCGCGCGAACGGACGAATGCTTCGTCCCCGCCAGTAAAGTGCTTCCGCGTGCAATAGCGACAGTAGACCGAGCAAACGTCCGTCACCAAAAAGAGCACGCGATCCGGATAACGGTGGATGATCCGCGGAGCGGGCGAATTTCGCGCTTCCCCTAACGGGTCCAACATCTGTTGAACGCCCGCTTTGAGTTCCGCCCCCGTCGGCATCAGAATCCGGCGGATCGGGTCGTGGGGATTCGCGGCGGAGGCGAGACTCGCATAATAAGGTGTGGAGCGAATCTGAAAGACCCGATTCTCCCCGAAGAAACCCTCCAACTCATCCGACGAAAGCTGAAACCGCCGCTCGAAATCCGCTCGAGACTTCAAAGAGTGACGCAGTTGCCAAGTCCAATCGAGCCAGTCTTCAGCGGCGATGTGATCCGGGCGAGAAGCCGGTGGAAACACGAACTTCATGTCCCTCTAAGAACCAAGGCTGTAGCCGGTTTTCAAGATAATTCCCTTTTTCGTCCGTTTTCGTCAGCGGGGGCGTCAGTTTCCTAGCACTTCCTAACCCACCGGAATTCCTTCATGTTTTCGAGCCCCCTTCCGCTCCACCTCAGAAGTTCGACAGCTGACGAACTTTTGGTCATTTTCAACTGCCGAAAATAAGCAGTCATTTCAATATCTTACACAGAACCAACGGAATCTGGCCAACGGCAAGGAGTTTGGAACTAAAGGAGGGTGAATGTCTCCTTTGCTTTGAGGGGGAGGGTAAAATGAAAACGTTCAAGAACAAACAATTAGTCTTAAAAGGCGCTCTCTTAGCCGTACTGGGAGCCAACCTCTCCTGGAATCCGGCCGCCTACAATTCGCTTGATCTTGCCTCCACCGGCGAAGTGATGGCCGATGGCTCCGCGACGGCGCAAGAAGAAACAGTCGAGACAGTTAAGGCCGCGGAGGCCTCCGAGGAAGCCGTCGAAGCGAAGGAGAAAAAAGACGATTCAGTTCGTCAACTGACGAAGAAAGTCTGCGGTAAACGATTCCTTATCACCTTCCGCGAAATGACGATCGACAACGAACTCAAAACCGAAATGGAAATCGTCGCGCACTCGGAAGAAGAGGCTTTCCAACCCGTCAAGTACCGCATGCGCGGCGGCCTTAGCCTGAATCTCGATAACGCTAGCGTCCGCAAAGAGGTCGAATCGGATATCGATCGCTTGGTGAAAAGTCGCTTCGGCGGACAATGCCCGAACACGGCGGCTGTGGCGGGAATCGCGAAACCGATCGAAGCCAAAAAAGTCATATCCTCGAACAAACCTTCGAATAAACGGACCGCTGGAGAATGCCGTTTCGACAAAAACGGCGGGCGCCTCGACGATCTTGAAAGAGCGGAATGCCTTCTTGGAAAACTCGCCGACCTCGATTCGCTCGACGACGACCGTCGTTCAAGAACAAAGGTGACGTCGCAAATCGAGAAAACCATTAAGGGTGAGCTTCGCTCGATCGTGAAGAAAAAACTCATGAGCAACGATGAAGTCGATAACGAGGAAGGGAGAGACCTCCTTGAGCAAATCATCGATGAAGTCCAAGACCTCGCCGACCTTCACGACATCGACCGCCGCCGCGCCGACCGCTGGATCAAGGAACTTGAAGCTCTTCGCGTCGGCGGCGAAACGTACCGCCGCGGTTCGGCCCTCGCGGAAGAAGTGAATTCGATGAGAACGGATCTGCAAAGCCGCATGCAACAGGCGCAAGCCGAGCTGCAAGCGAATCCGAATGACATCTGGATGCGCCAGCAAGTTCTCAATCTGCAAGCCGAGCTCCTGCAGCAGCAAACGTTCTTCCACCAGAAGCTACAAGCCGAACTCGCGAGCGTTCATTACAACTCGCTCGCCTCGGCTCAACGGATGGGCTTCATCAACGCGACGGAATTCAAAGAGTTCACGAATCCTTTCACGATGCTCCGTCAGCAACTCATCTCGTCGATCAACGTCACCGGAAACTCGTTGCCGGGCCTCAGCACGGGCCCGAACCTGAACACCAACACGTTCTCGCTGCCGTCGGACTTCATGCAGTACCGCACGGGCTTGGCCCAAGGTACGGCAGGTACGGCAACCAATGCGACGACTCTGACCGGACCGAACCGCTTCTCGGCGAATCCGGCAGCAACACCCGTCGCGCCCCTGAATCCGATGCTTGGCAACTATGGTCTCTCGACTCTGACAAATCCGCTGACAGGTACGTTCACACTGACCGGTTCCCCGCTCTTGTGAACGTTCGAATAGACACGCCCCACCCCCCTTACCCTAACCCCCTACCCCGTGGGTCGAAAGGCTCACGGGCTTTTTATTTCGGGCTGAAGTCATAAAAAACCAGGGGGATTTCTCCCCCTGGGCCCTGCTCCGCCATTCAATCCGTGATATCCATCAAGCTGCTGGCAAAGCTGCGATCAAAGATGCCGTACGAAGATGCGATCAAAAGCTAATGGCGGCCTTGGTTATGATTCCGTATACCATTTTCGTGTCGTAGTTATGCGTTCCACCTTTCCAGGCATCGCCCGGAAGCAAGGCGCCCGCTTCCGTGATCCAAGTCACCCGCTCCATCGGCTTATAGGTGAGACTTAGATCGAGCTCGAAACCAAGATCCAGAGCCGTGTTAAAGCCCGGCTCCAACGGATCTTTGTTCAAACGTCCGTAGACGAATGTCAGCCCGTACGAGAGATTCTCTTTCGCACGATAACCGAGAGTCGGCGCGAGATAAAGAGCATTGCTGACGGCTTCGGTATCGATCTGCGTGGACGCGTCCGCCTTCGTATCGCGTACCAAGCCCGTCCGGAAAAGATCAACCCGACCGAGCGGATGATTAAACATCAACATACCGACGTGGTAATTGCGATGGAAAGCGTAACCTTCCCACGTATCCAACGTTCCGGGATCGTCGCCCGTCACCACTCCAAGCTTCAACTTGGCATCCCATTTCGAATCTTCAGGCGGCAGCCACTCGAATTCGGCGGCGACTCCCCACGCATTGAATCCGACACCGTTTCCGGCTTGGGTCTGCACGCCCGTATCGCCGGTTAAAATATCCATTTCAACCGAAGCGCGCAGCCAGTCGGTCGCTTTTTGCGAAAGATAGAATCCCATCAGGTTGTTGGAATAGCTCCCCCCGCGCTTGGCATTGGGGCCACCGATGTAATCATGAAGATGAGAATCTCCATCCTCAACAGGCAAATCGTTACCGGTCACAACGCGCGTATTATAGAGGAAACCGAGCGAGAGTTCCGTTTCCGGATTATCGTATTGGACATGAACAATGTAATCGTCGACGTCCGCGTGTGTGTTGAACGCGCCTTCGCTGAACTTCGCTTTGATCGGCATAATAAAAAGGTTTCCGATGACGACCTTGTAGCTGACCATGTCGCGCGTCGTGATATAATGGTCGAAAAGTCCTTCACCAGCATTAAACGCCGTCCCCAAACCGAAGTGAAGCGGCGCACGTCCGATGATAAGCTGACCGAATTCTTGCGCCCAGCTGAGGTAAAGAGTTGTGACCGATAGCAGGCTTGCCCGCTGAGTGGAGCCGAACGCGTTGGAGTCGCTTCCGCCCGTGGGGGCCCGCGGGTTACTCGAATTTAACCGAGTATCCCCCGGCCCATTACCAAGGATATCGCCCGCCACGGAAATGACTTGGCCATTCGGAGCGACTCCGAACGTCGGGTTATTCAGAACGTCGAGCCGCCCGAAGATCGTGATGCCGTCGGCGGCAACGATCTTCGGATGCAAAACCAAATGATGGAGAAGATACGACTTGTCGGAATTCTCGTCTCTCAACTCGGGGTTCTGAAGCTTGACGCCTTCAACTCGATAGGTTCCACCCCAAGTGATGTCGGCAGCTTGAGCGGCGCTCGTCGCAAGAAGCAATACGAGTGCGATCACTCTAGAAGTGCTTCGGGTCATGATTTTCTCCCCTTTGGACCGAGGACTAACATGGCGAAGGCTCATGTCAATGAAAACACTACGTTGCCATACATTACAATACATTTATCGATCTTCGCCGGGGAGCGTTGTTGCCGCCGTTTTGTGCAACGGCAGCAACGTTATTCAGTGACCGCGATGATGTCGTCTTCGCGTAAGATCAAATAGTCTTCGCTGCCGATCTTCACTTCCGATCCGGCATACTGGTGGAACATGACTTTATCACCGATTTTCACATCGAGCGGACGCAATCGACCCTTTTTGTCCCGATGACCCGGCCCGACCGCGAGAATCGTTCCGCGGAAAGGACGATCGGAAGAAGCAACGGAATCCGGAATGTAAAGACCTCCGGGAGTCATGTTGGATGCGCCTTCGGGACGAACAAGAACGCGGTCGTCGAGCGGAGTGAAGATTTTCGCGACGTCGACCGTTGCGGCTTTCGCCGGCGCCGCTTTTTTCTCCTCAGCCTTCTTTTGAGGAGCAAGTTTCTTCGCTGCGGCTTTCGCGGGAGCCGTTTTCTTCGAAACCGATTTCTTAGGAGCCGCTTTCTTTACAGCCGTCTTTTTCGCGGCAGCCTTTTCCGCGGTCGCTTTCTTCGCGGCTTTCGCTTTGGCGCTTGCTTTCGCTCTCGCGACTTTTTTCTTCGCGGTTTTTTTAGCGGTTTTCTTCGCTGTCTTCTTTACGGTCTTCTTTGCGGACGCTTGCTTTGTGACTTTCTTTTTCGCGGTCTTTTTCGCCTTCTTCTTCGCTTTGGCCATCTCCAGAACACCTCCGTCGTGTTTTGACTAAACGGAGCACAACCTTTAAAGTCAAGAGCGGGAATTGCCGCCTCATCGCAGGAGATTGAATGTCGCAGTGACAGAACAGCGCAGCCGGCCGGCTTGGGTCCGAGTCCTCCGTTACACACTGCTCACGGGAGCGATCGCGGTTTCGATCGCGCTCTTCGCTTTTGGCATTTGGATCATCCGGCTGGACCGAAACATTCAAACCCGCTTCGCCGAAAACCGCTTCGCGCCGCCCGTCGAATTTTACTCGGCTCCGCAAGCGATCCGCCCCGGGATGACGTTCGAACCCGGGTACTTCGAAAACTATTTCGCCCGCCGCAATTACCGCCGGCGGGCCTTCGGACAACCGATCCAACCCGGCGATTATTCCATCTGGACGGCGGACGATTGCTTGACCTTAACCCTCGCGCTCCTCCCCGAGAGCGGCTCCGCACTTTCCCAATGCATCGCTTATCGCAACGAAGTCGAACATGTGCACGAGAGTGCGTTTTTCGACGAACAAGTGAAAATCGTCGCCATCGACACTTCCAACCGCGTGATCGCGATCTTAACGGCGCCATCTTTCCAAACGGTACCGGCAGCCTACCTGGAGCCGGAACTTTTCGCCCAGCACTACGGCGATAAACCGATCTTGCGCCGGATCGTCAGCCTCGGCGACGTGCCTACGCATTGCTTAAACGCTCTCATCGCCATCGAAGACGCCAACTTCCTCGAACACCCGGGAGTGAGTGTGACTGGGCTTTTGCGCGCGTTCCGCACCCTTCTCACCCCAGGTCAACGCGCCCAAGGCGGAAGCACCATCACCCAGCAGCTGGTGAAAAACTATTTTCTCACCGACGAGCGCACGTTCCGCAGAAAGTTCACCGAGATGGTGATGGCTCTGATTGTTGAGCAAAGAGCCAGCAAAGACGAAATTCTCGAGACGTATATCAACCTCATCTACATGGGGCAGAACGGGCCGTTTCAAGTGCGCGGATTCGCCGCGGCCAGCGAACATTACTTCGGCCGCCCTCTCGAAGACTTGAACCTCGAACAATGCGCGCTCTTGGCCGGTGTTCTGAACAACCCTGGACACTTGAATCCCTTCAACGCGCCGGAACGGGCGCAAAAGCGCCGAACGCGCGTTCTCGAACGGATGCGCGAACTCAACTACATTTCCGACGAACAGTTCGTGGCGGCGAATGCGGCGCCGTTACCCAGCAGGCCGCAGCGAAGCCTCACCGAGCCGGCACCTTACTTTGTTCAAGCTGTGCGCCAACAAATTCATAAGCTGGGAATCGACGAGTCCGAAGGTTTGCGCGTGTACACGACTCTCAACTTGAGGGCGCAAGAGGCGGCTCATCGAGCCGTGCGCCAAGGACTCGACCGCCTCGAATCGACTCATCCCCGCATCAAGAAAATCAAGCAGCAGGGTAGATCGCTCGAGGCCGCTTTGATCGCCGCCGATCCGCTCACGGGCGCCGTCGAGGCTCTGGTGGGCGGCCGCGGTTACCTTCTCACGCAGTTCAACCGTGCCGTCGATAGCCAACGGCAGGTCGGCTCCGTCATGAAGCCGTTTGTTTATCTGGCGGCTTTGGAAACACTCACGCCCGAGGGAACGCCCTATAGCCCGCTCACGGTTATTTCGGATCGAGAAACAACCCATCGGTTCGAAGGGCAAAAATGGACACCCAAAAACTATGACGGCGTTTTTCACGACGACATTCCTCTGTATTGGGCTCTTAAAGAATCACTCAACGCGGCCACGGCGAATCTGGGCATATCGGTCGGGCTCAGCAATATCATCGACGTCTCGAAACGCTTAGGCATCACTTCGCGAATCGAGCCGCTACCGTCGCTCACGCTCGGCGCCTTCGAACTCCGTCCGATCGAAGTTCTTCAAGCCTATACGACGCTCGCCCGTCTCGGTGACGCCATCCCCCTCACTCTCGTCCGCCGCATCGACGATCTTTCGGGAAACAAACTTTTTGAACCCGGCCTCGAACGCGAGATCGTCGCAAACCGCGAGGCAGTGGCGGAACTCGTTGGCATCCTGAAGCAGGCCGTGGAAAACGGCACGGCCCGCAGCGTGCGGCGCCTCGGGTTCCTTTCTCCCGCCGCGGGCAAAACGGGAACGACAAACGATAAGAAAGACGCTTGGTTCGCGGGATTCACGCCTTATCATGCCTCGGTCGTTTGGGTCGGTTATGACGACAACACCTCTCACGATTTAACGGGAGCAACGGGCGCCGTTCCGATTTGGACGGCCTACATGAAGAGCTATGCGACGATTTTCCCTCCCGATGACTTCCCGTGGCCGCCTTCGGTCGAACGGATCATCCTTTCGGCTGAGCAACAACGCGAACTGGGCGTCCCTGAAAAGCCCACCCGCCCGCTCGAGCCGGTTGAATTGATCGTCCGGAAATAGAAGGGTCGATTGGCATCCGGCGCAGGCCGTTCCCCGCCAAAAAACAGCGTAAGTATGCCAAATTGCGCCCGAATTCGACCTCCTTCTCGGGATTTTGGCCGCTGAGATCCCAAAGGCCCTGGCAAAAAACTTGCTTAAGGAATCTAAATAGCCCTGATTGGGTGCGTTTTTCGGAAAACGGTGCCATTTTGCACCAAGCCCATTCCGCGGAGTGCGAACGTGCAGCTAGCGCGATACCGAAACATTCTGGGTTTACGAACGCGGTCCGGAAAATTTCTGGGCTTTCACGTTCGCAATCTACAAGTGGCCGAGTTAAGCCCTGAGCTTTGGGACGTCCTACGAAAGGATATGCGCTCGCCTTCCGAGGCACGCGCGGAACTGGAAGCCTGGAACGAAGAAGTCGATCCGTCGACGGTTGATGCCGATATCCCCCAAAAAGTCCGATCGCTGATGGTCAACGTCGTTCAAGCGTGCAATCTCAAATGCGTTTATTGCGCGGCAGGCGGCGACGGAAGTTTCGGCGCCGCCATGAAACAGGTCGAGACGGAGATTATCGAAGAACAAATCCGCACCCTTTTGCACGATATCCCAAATGGCGGGGAATTTTCCCTCACGTTCTTCGGTGGCGAGCCGCTTTTGGTTCCCGATACGATCCGCCGCCTTGCCCGCTTCACAAAGCTGCAAGCGGCCGGTCGCGACATCCGGGTACGGTTTTATCTCATCACGAACGGCACTCTGGTGACGCCGGCGATCGCGGAACTACTGGCGGAGATCGGTTGCCACGTCACCGTCAGCATCGACGGCCCTCCGGAGGTGCATGACCAAAACCGCGTTTCCCGCGGAGGACTCGGCTCGAGCGCACGCACGCTCAGGGGAATTGAGACTCTCATGCGGGTCCGCGACCGTCTCGGCTCGATCTCGGCCGGAGCCGTTTTCGGAAAACATAACACCGACGTCCTCCGCACCTACCAATACCTGAAGCCGCTCGGCTTCGATTCGCTCAAGTTCGATTTCGCAGCGGCGGAAGGCGACAGTGAAGCGAGCCGCGCTTACATGCGTTCGCTCGCGGAAACAGCGGATTACGCTTACGCCATCGGAGGCGAAAAAGAACTCAGGCGGATTGAGCAGTTTGACTCCTATTTCCGGGCGTTGGATGAGCGCCGGCGCCTTCACAACCATTGCGGGGCCGGCAAAAGCCATCTCACAACCGATGGTCGCGGGCGATTGACCGCCTGCCAATGGTTCGCGGGTACCGAGTCGGAAGAAATCGGCCGTGGTCTTACCATCGATCATGAGAAATTGCATGCGTACGCGCCACGCCTCAACGAACTGAACCAGTGCGGAGCCTGCTGGGCCCGCTACCTTTGCGGCGGCGGCTGCATGTATGTGAACCAATTGAAAAACGGATCCAAGCAAAAGAAAGACAAGGATTTTTGCGACAGGATACGAAACACGATCGCGAAAGCGATCGAGTATTACGCTGAAGCCAGACTTGAAACCGTTGAAAGGAAGGACGGATATGAAACACATCAAAAAAGTGAAGCCCAAGAATACGGAGCACACGTCGTCGGCCAATGAGAAAAACGGTAAGACGAACCCGATCCGTTACGCCCGCCCCTGCATCCCGGTCGATGGCGAATAAACCTTCCGCACCCAGAGGGGATGATTCGTGCGAGTAAGGGAGCAGACTTACTTAAAACTGCTGCAAGCCGGCTTCGCGCTGGCGATCGCGGTCGTCATAAGCCAGTTCCGCTTCGATTACGTCGAGGCGCTGCTTTATGACGCTCGGGTAAGACTGCGTCCGGTTCCGCAAACCACCGGGAAATCAGAGCTGATCGTGGTCAACCCGAAAACCGTCGAGCGCTTCGGGCGCGAGCCGAACGCGAAAGACCACTTGCTCCTTCTCGATAAACTGAAGGACAGCGGCGCGGCCGCCGTCGTGTATCTAATCAATCCGAACGAGCTCGCCGGAACTCCTTCCGAGCTCAAAGAACTGGCGAACGCGATCGATCGGCTTCCCCGCTTCTACGTCGCCGTGGACGATGTCGCTTTGAAGGGCGAAGAAAACGCCTTCAAGCTGCTTCCCCCCTTCGACAGGATCGCCGTGCGCAGCAGCCCGCTGACTTCGGACCGAAATATCTTCGCGGGGGACTCGGTCACCCGGCGCATGTTCCTTTCCTACCAAGGGCAAGCCGCACTCCAGCCGGAACTGGCGGCGCTTTTCAACCCTGACGCCGCAGACGAAACGAAAATCCGCGGGGTCTTCGAATACCTGGGCTCGAACCAACTCTATATCGACTTCCACCCCACAAACACTTATCCGTTCACCGAACTCGGCTCAGTTTTGGAGCCCTCGTTCGATCTGGGGCGGTTCGCAGATAAAGTCGTATTCGTCGGCCGGGACTTACAGACGACCTCGAAAGATTACGTCCGCACGCCTTATTCGCGCGACATCGTCGCGATGACGGTGCTCGAACTGCACGCGAACATGCTCGATACGCTGATTCGCAACTCCGCTCCCGTGCGCGTACCGAAGTGGGTGGACTTCATCTTCACAGCCTTGATCTCGCTCCTGACCGTCCATGCCGTTTTAAAGGTGAGACCGAGCCGCGGCCTAATGATTCTCGCCGGCGCGGTCATCGGCTATTTCGTCTTCGGCTTTCTGCTCTTTTGGCTCGCGGGGCTTTGGATCGGGATGGCTCACCCGTATCTTGCGGTCTTCGTTTGCTACTACTTCTTTATTCCCTATCGTCTGATTATCGAAAACCGCCGCAGCTGGGAGTATTACCAGAAAAACAAACTCCTCATGCAGGTGGAAGAGCTGAAAACGAACTTCCTCAGCATGATGTCGCACGATCTAAAGACACCGATCGCGCGTATCCAGGGCATGACCGACGTCGTGCTGAAAGACCCGAATCCCCTTTCGCCACGCCAGAAAGAGGCTCTCGAAAACCTCGCCAAATCGTCCCAAGAACTTCTTACCTTCATCAGTTCGATCCTCGATCTGGGACGTATCGAAAGCCAAAAAATCGAATTGAATTACACCAGTCGGGACGTGAACAGCCTGATTCTCGAGGTCATCGGCAAACTTGAATATCTAGCGAAACGCAAGAATATTGAGATCGTCGCGGAGCTGGAGCCGATGTTCAGCATCCGTATGGACGTAGACCTGATGCGCCAGGTTTTCTCCAACCTCATCGAGAACGCAATTAAGTACAGCCCTGAAAATTCTCGCATCCTGGTATCCACGGAAGAGGTAGACGGCCGGGTCGTCATCCAGGTGGCCGACCAGGGCATGGGCATTCCGGAAGAGGATTTGCCTCATGTTTTCGCGA
Source organism: uncultured Bdellovibrionales bacterium (assembly GCA_937927435.1). Classification (GTDB taxonomy): domain Bacteria; phylum Bdellovibrionota; class Bdellovibrionia; order Bdellovibrionales; family JAMPXM01; genus CALBDW01. Next base: position 21,729 of record CALBDW010000106.1, on the reverse strand, counting down.
AGTTCTACCGCTCGCGGGCGGTCAAGAATTCTTCGCTCAAAGGATCGGGACTTGGCCTGTATCTTGCTAAATATTTCGTGGAGTTGCATTCCGGCACCATTTCAGTAGATAGCCGGTACGGCGCGGGTTCGACCTTCACGGTCGAATTGCCGACGGAAACAAGCAATGAACCCGTAGTCGCCCAATTCCATTGAGAAGACCGGAGAGGACGATGGTACGCGTACTCGTTGTCGATGACGATCAAGGCTTGCGGTTTTCCGTTCGGGAAACCCTCGCGCAAACGGGCAACTTCGAAGTTCACGAAGCCGTTGACGGTCTCGACGCAATCGAAAAGATCCGTGCCGGCCAGTTCGAATTGGTTCTTCTCGATGTGGACATGCCCCGTCTCAACGGGCTCGAGGCGCTGAAACTGATCAAAGAACACGACCCTTCCATCATCGTTTTGATCATGACGGCGTACGCGAACATCAAAGACGCCGTGAACGCCGTGAAAGAGGGGGCCTACGACTACGTTTCCAAACCAGTTAACGGCGACGAACTGCTCCAGCTCGTCGACCGCGCGCTCAACGCGCACGCCATGATCTCGAACATCGCTGCGAGCGCTCCGATCCTGATGGAATCCGGCCGCAAAATCATCGGTAACACGGCGGAAATGCAGAAGGTGTTTAATATCATCTACCGTCTCTCCAAGGTCGACACGCCGGTTTTGATCCGCGGAGCCTCGGGAACAGGTAAGGAACTCGTCGCGCGCGCGATCCACTACAACTCCGCCCGCAAAGACGGAAAATTCGTGGCCATCAACTGCTCGGCGATTCCAGAAAACCTTTTCGAGAGCGAGCTCTTCGGTCACGAAAAAGGGGCTTTCACGGGCGCGCATGAAAGAAAAATCGGAAAGTTCCAGTACGCGGAAGGCGGAACCCTGTTCCTCGATGAGCTCGGCGATATGCCGCTCATGATGCAGGTGAAACTCCTGCGGGTTCTGCAGGAAAAAGTCTTCGCTCCCGTTGGCTCAAACCGCGAAATCGAGGCCAACGTTCGCGTGATCGCCGCAACCAACCGGCCCCTCGAACAGATGATCGCGGAAGGGAAATTCCGCGAAGATCTTTTCTACCGCCTGAACGTCGTTCCGATCTTCCTGCCGTCTCTCGCCGACCGCAAGAACGACATCGAAACGCTCGTGAACAACTTCATCAAGAAGTTCAACAAGCAACACGGCAAACGCATCATCGGTATGGCGCCCGACGCTCTCACCGTGATGAAAAAATACTCGTGGCCCGGCAATATCCGCGAACTCGAGAACGTGATCGAGCATGCATTCATTCTCGAAAACTCGAACATGCTCACGTTGAGCTCGCTACCGGAAAACATTTTAATCGCTACGGGCACCAGCCTGCTGCAAACACCCGCCGTCCACGCATCGGGCGTGGCCTCAGAGCCGACTTCACCAGAAGCTGAAACCGCCCTGAACGGCGAAAACGAAGAACCGGGAGCGAATGCACCCGCGGTTGAAGCGGCCCTCGACGGCGAAGAACTCGACTTTAACAAGCAAAAAGAAGCATTCGAACGGGAGTTTATCATCAAGGCCCTCAAACGCTTTAAGGGCCGCATCAACCAAACGGCTTTGCACGCGAACATTCCGAAAAAGACACTCCTCCGGAAAATCGAGAAATACGGGATTGTTCCTCGGGATTATGCAGACAAATGACGCCAGCCGCTAAGGGGGCGGCTGACGCCGGAAGCCTGCTCAAGTATTAAGCAATTCGAGATTTTCAATTGCTCAGCTCTTTTTGAGTCGTTAGCTTTCGAAGCCTATGGCTTCAGGCCCGACAATTCCTCCCCAAGCGTACACACGGGAAACGCTCACGACCGCTTTCAACTGGCTGCAAAGCCAACCGGAATCGGTCAAGAAGCTCGCAACAACGCCGGACGCGTTGGTGGGCCTCTATTTGCGCGCGCAAAGATTCGGAACCTCCAGCTTGGAAACCGAAGCGCCGGTCAGCTCGCAGTCTTTTATCTCGGACCTAAAAAACTTGGCCGAGGGGCTGAAGCAGTTCGAAGAGCCGCAGGCTCAGAAAAAAATGAGCGCGACGAGTAGCCCCACGCCTTCGACCAATTCCCCTGAATTCCTACCGAACGGGTTGAATCAACGCAGCTGGGCAATGATTCACGAGGTCAAAAGTCAGCTGAACCTGTCCTCGGATGCGGAAGCGATCAATATGATGATCGCGGTGGCTTACAAAAGCCTAAAAAATCTGCTAGCTTAAAAAGCTTAAGAACTCTCGAAACTTAAGCACAATCATACTCTTTTGACGGGAAGCCGAATGTCGACGCCGAACTATAAGGATACTTTGAATCTTCCGACCACCGCCTTTCCGATGAAAGGCAACCTTCCGGAGCGTGAACCTATCTTCATTGAAGCTTGGCGACAAAAGAATATTCACGCTCGCATTCTCGAGAAAAACAAAGGCCGGCCGGCATTCACGCTCCCCGATGGTCCTCCGTACGCCAACGGCGATATTCACATTGGTCACGTTCTCAATAAGTGCTTGAAAGACTTCACGATCAAATACCGCAATATGGCAGGTTACCGAGCCCCGTTCATTCCGGGTTGGGACTGCCACGGACTTCCCATCGAACACAAAGTCACGAAAGAGCTCGGGCCGAAACGCCAAGAAAAAACCGATGCCGAAATTCGCGAACTGTGCCGTGCGGAAGCGCTCAAGTGGGTTGAGCGGCAAAAGGAACAGTTCATCCGCCTCGGCGTCATCGCGGATTGGGATCACCCTTATCTCACTTTACAACCCGAATATGAGGCGGAAGAGGTCCGCGAACTCGCGCGCTGCCTGGAGAAAGGCATCATGTTCCGCGGAGAAAAGCCCGTTTACTGGTGCCCGACGTTGCAAACGGCGCTCGCCGATACGGAAGTCGAGTACCGTCTGCACAAAAGCCCGTCAATTTATGTGCTCTTTCCGTGGGAAAAAGGCGCGGAGAAATTTGGCAAGTTCGATAAACCGGTTTCCGTTTTGATCTGGACGACGACGCCCTGGACGTTGCCGGCGAACCTCGGTGTCGCTTTTCACCCCGAATACGATTACGGTTTCTACGACTCAGGAACGGACATCATCGTCATCGCGAAACAGCTCAAAGAAAGCGTTGAAAAAGAAACCGGTCTCACCTTGCGTGAAACGGGCGTCTTCGCCAAAGGCGCGGAGTTCGAACGGCTTGCGGCCAAACATCCCTTTTACGACCGCGACTCACTCTTCGTTCTCGGCGAGCACGTCACTCTCGATTCCGGTACCGGTCTCGTCCACACGGCTCCTGGACACGGCCAAGAGGACTATCTCGTCGGCTTGAAGTACGGGCTGCGCATCTATAGCCCTGTCGACGAAGCCGGCCGCTTCACGAAAGAAGTGCCGGAATATGAGGGCGTGAAAATTTGGGACGCCAACCCCTTGGTCATCGATCGCCTAAAGGAATTGAAACGTCTTGTCGCACACAAAATTATCGAACACCAATATCCCCATAATTGGCGCAGTAAAACTCCGCTCATGTTCCGTGCGACCCCGCAATGGTTCCTTGCCATGGACAACGAGCGCTTCCCCGTCCGCAAGAAAGCGCTCGAAGCCTGCGATTCGGTCAAGTTCGTGCCGGCATGGGGCGAGGCGCGCATGCGTGCCATGCTCGAGAACAGGCCCGATTGGTGCTTAAGCCGCCAACGCATCTGGGGAGTGCCGATCCCGGTTTTCTACTGCCGTTCTTGTAATACGGCTCTTGCGAAGGCGGAGATCTTCTATCGGGTCGCGGACGCGATGGAAAAAGGCGGCGGCATCGAAGCTTATCACTCAACTCCCGAAAGCGAATTCGTCCAAGGAGAAAAATGCGCAAACTGCGGCGGGCAAGATTTCCGCCGCGGAACCGACATCCTCGACGTTTGGTTCGACTCCGGTGTTTGCCATGCCGCTGTCCAAAGCCGGCGCGAAGGCCTCGAAAAACCGGCTGATATTTATCTCGAAGGAAGCGACCAACACCGCGGCTGGTTCCAGACGAGCCTTCTCACCTCGATCGCAACAAGCGGCAAACCGCCCTTTAAAGCCCTGGTCACACACGGCTTCGTCAATGACCGGACCGGACAAAAAATGTCGAAGTCGGCGGGTAACGCCGCCTCTCCGTCGGAAGTCATCAAAACTTCAGGCGCCGAAATCCTCAGACTCTGGGCCGCCCACGAAGACTTCGGACAGGACGTCACGTACGGCACGGAAGAGATGGCGCGCGTGACGGAAACCTACCGCCGATTCCGTAACACGATCCGTTTCCTGCTCGGGAATCTCGGCGATTTCAATCCGCCAACGGATTGCCTCGAGCTCAAAGACATGTCGCCGCTCGACCGTTGGGTCCTCGGACGCCTGAACGAGCTCATCCGCAAAACCACAACGGCTTACGACAACTACGAGTTCTACAAGGTCTACCACGCGCTCAATAACTTCTTTACCGTCGATCTCTCGGCCGGCTACCTCGACATGATGAAAGACCGGCTCTACACTTGGAAGAAAGACAGCGCAGGCCGCCGGGCGACACAAACGGTGATGTACATCCTTGTGCATCACCTGATCCGCATCATGGCGCCGATCACATCGTTCCTCGCGGAGGAAACCCTTTCTCATTTACCCGGCGAGAAACCGGAAAGCGTCTTCCTCATGGATTTCCCGAAGCCCGTTGCCGAATGGGACGATAAGGAACTCGCCGCCGACTTTACGGTGCTTTACGAGATCCGCTCGGACGTCAGTAAGGCGCTCGAACAGCTCCGGCAGAACAAGACCATCGGGTCCGGACTTGACGCTCGGGTCGAAATCACGGCCGACGGTGCGAAGCTTGATCTTCTCAAACGTTACGAATCGCTGTTGCCGGAGTTTTTTATCGTTTCCCAAGTGGCCCTGAAAATGGGAAGCTATCAAGTGGAAGCGAAAAAGGCAGAAGGTCAGAAGTGTGAACGGTGTTGGTACTACAGCACCGAAATCGGGGAAGACCCGCGGCATCCGACCATCTGTCCGAAATGCACGAAAGCCGTCGTCTAAGGAGCAGTCCGCCGAATGAAGATTAAGTACTTGCTTCTTGCGGCCATCGCCGGCGCGATCATCGCCGCCGACCAGGCCGTTAAAATGTATATCCACACGCACTTCATGTTGCATGAATCGGTGGAGGTGATCCCCGGTTTCTTCAACCTGACCTACGTCCGCAACACCGGCGCCGCGTTCGGCTTTTTGGCCGACGCGCCGGCTTGGTTCCGGGAGGCGTTTTTCCTGTCCATTCCTCCCGTTGCGCTTCTGATCATTCTCGCGATCATGCGTGGAGTCGCGGAAACCGACCGCTGGGCGATCATCTCTCTTTCGATGGTTTTCGGTGGTGCGATCGGAAACTTCATTGACCGACTCCGCTTCCGCTATGTGATCGACTTCTTGGATTTTCACATCCAGAAAAAATACGTCTGGCCGGCGTTCAACATCGCCGACATGGCGATCGTGGGGGGCGTGGCCATCCTGCTCTTCCTCGAATTCACTAAGCAAAAATCCTCGTCGCAACCCGAACCAGGATGATGCTTTACTTTTTCGTTATCAGTTTGACCTTTTGCCTTTCGATTCTTTGGCTCGTTCGCAGAACCGACGCGCGCGGGTTGGGCCGTAACCAGGCCCTCGATCTCGCGCTCGTCCTGATGATCTCGGGTTTTCTCGGCGCCCGTCTCGCGCATGTCGTCTTTGAGGAGCCCGCCTACTACGCGGAAAACCCGTGGCGGGTTTTTGAAGTCTGGAAAGGCGGCTTCGTTTGGTTGGGAGGCGCGATCGCCGGCGGGCTCGCGGGAATTCTTTTCGCCCGCAGCCGGAAACTGGAGCCTCCCCTTTGGCTTGACCTCTTCGCTCCGATCGCGGCGTTCGGATACGCCGCCGGTCGGGTCGCCTGCTGGATCGTCGGCTGCTGCTACGGAGCTTACTGCCATCTCTTCGAAGGCGTCACGTTCCGCTATCCGACGCAAGCATTCGCAGTCTTTTGGGAATCGGGAATTTTAACTCTTCTGCTTTATCTTGAACATCTCAGACGAACAGCCCGCGCGCCCCTCTGGGCGCAGAAGCCGGGCCGTCTGTTTTCACTTTGGATTCTACTTCATTCGATCGGACGAATGATCATGGAGCAATTCCGGGGTGATCCCCGTGGTCCGGAGCCCTTCGGCCTCAGTCTCGCCACGTGGATCAGCCTCGGTCTCATTTTATCCGTCGCCGTCATTGAAAACCGGCGCTCGATGAAAAACTGAGTTCTCAGCACTCCGGAGGCATGGGCGCCGTAACCGGCGTGCCCGAGCCGTATCGGGCTGGATACGTCTCGGTAATAAACTCAACCAAGCGCCTCAAATCCAAAACGTTGCCGTTTTTGATCTGACCAGCGAGACTCTCATCTTTTCTCGCGGCCGCTTCGAGGATTCTCTGCACGAGTTCGGGCGTAGTCGCATAGCCTCTCGAACGCATCATCGAAATCGTCAAAGCCGCCGCGCCGGCCATAATCGGAGTCGACATCGACGTTCCTTGCGTACGCTGGTAGCGGTTCCCCGGCCAGGTCGAAAGAAGGCCGATGCGTTTTTTCGAGTCATCGGAACCGGGAGCGGCGACTTGCACGTATTCCGGTCCGTAGTTTGAAAACGACGAGAGCAAGCCGCTCACGGAATCGATCGAAGCGACCGCCATCATTCCGGGGAATTCCCGAGCGTAAGAGGCCGGCGACATAAAGAAATCGGAAGAAAGCTGCCGTCCGTCGTTACCAGCGGCGGCGAAGATCATGACGCCTTTTCGGATCGCGTAGGCAAGCGCCGCTTCGTACTCTGCGCTCCGCCCGCTTCCGCCGAGGCTCATATTGATCACGTCCGCGCCGTTATCCGCGGCATAGCGGATCGCATTCGCGATATCGGCGCTCAGGGCTCCTCCAGATCCGCGCCCGAACACGTTCAACACCATGATTCGGGTATTCACCGGCATGATGCCGGCGATACCGACCGAATTCCCTCCCCTCGCTGCCGCAAGCCCCGAAACGTGCGTACCATGCTGATAAGCTGAGACGCTCGTGATGTATTCGGGGCTTCCGGTGTCACGGGCGAAGTTATAACCGTACACGTCGTCGACGTAACCGTTCCCGTCGTCGTCAATACCGTTATCGGGGATCTCGCCCTCGTTCCGCCACAAGATCGGCGCCAAGTCGTCATGTTGCAAATCGATGCCGGTATCGATCACCGCGATCGTCACGGTCGCGGAATTCGGTTGGTTGAACGCGAGCGCGAACGCTTCGAGAGCTTTTAAGCTCCGCATATGACCCTGTTCCGGAACCAGCGGGTCGTCGATGACTTGGACGGAGGTTGTGTACGCGACCACGGAATCGCTGATGCCAACGATGCATTCATCGTTTTCAGCGAGTTCACGGATTTCCGCAAGCGTATAGTCGCGCGGCAACGTCCAGGTGTACGAGCGGACACCTGAAGGGGTCGGGACCGTCGTCATTGCGGGAGAGAAAGCCGAACTCACTTCCCCGCCGGAACGGCAAGCTTCCGAGACCGTAACGCCCAGTCTCGTCCCTTTCGGAAGCACCGAATCGCTGAGAGGATGCACGCCTTCCAAAATGACTTTGCCGCGGATTGCGAACGGATCAGCGGGCCCGCTCGAACTGGCCTGCACCACCACGTTTTCCGGAAATCTTCGGCAAACGTATGAGGATGAATTCGAAGGCCCGTTTCCACCGCTTCCAGGACTGCAAGCCGCAAGCGTCGATGCGACAAACAGGCACAGAATCTTCCTTCTCATAACCCCTCCATGGAGAGTGAAGAATTCTTCTCAATAATTTTTAGCTACCGACACAATTGCGGTATTTCGTAGGCAATCATTTCTCTGTGAATGGCGGAAGATGGAAATTTCGGTCACAATCTTGAGAACAAAAATAGCGGGGTTTTATGACCCAGCCGAGAAGCCGGTTTAGGAAAAACCGAAGCGAAGGGGTCAAATTTTCTCAAGTGAACGGGGCTCGAGAAAGCGCGGACGCGCGGGCAAACGAGGGCACCAAAGGCTCCTGAGACGCCCTCTCGCGGTGAAAATTAAAATCCGATCAGAACGTCGACAGGCTTGGTGGACGTAGTCATACATACGGACACCATCGGTCCATATCGAATACTCGCCTATGTTTTCGATTTCGATTTCGCCCCGGAGGGAACGGCAACGGGGGCCTCCGATCAGGCGAGCCCCGTTACCTTTCGCCAACCAATATCCTCCGCCCGCATTCCGACAGTCGTCGTACACCGCGATCGTCAGAGCGTTCTCAGCGACGAGCCGCGAGTACCAGGTCGGCCACCTCTGCTCGTTGATCGCGAGACTGATACCGGCAGTCTCGTAAATACGGGTGAAAAACGCCTCGATCTCCTGAGGATCATCGAATGAACCGCGCAGTTCGCCGCTGCCGAGCCTTCGCATTTGCTCCACTAAAGGCGCGTAAGTCTCTCCGGCGAACTCTCGCGCGAGACGGAAGAAATCATCATGCGTGTAGATTCCAGAAGCTCCCGACGCCGTCGCGAAAACCGAAAGCCAAAACTTCCAAAGGTCTTCGTTGACTTCGCGAAGGGCCCGCTCGAGCAGCCACTGCATGACGGCGCCGCAATCGTACGGCGCTCTCAACGTCCACGGTTTCGGCGGATCCGTGAGTGAACCGCCGCTTAAGCTCAGAGCGCAACGGTTGAGCGCTTCCCTGTGCATCTCGATGAACGCGAGACGATCGATCAGTCCAAGTTCCAAAAGAGCGAGAGCCGACATCGCGTCGGCACTCCCTTCATGAAGCCACTCTCCTCCGCGAGTCGCGATACTTCGGTAGAGCGATGCGTTCCAGAGATGAAAAGACTCATGCGCCATCAGTCGTGTGAAGTCCGTGCCCGTTTCAGCGTCCGGGTTTTTCCAGCGGTCGCCGAACAGTCCCAACACAACCTTCGAGCCGACAACCGAACCGGAAAAGGAGGCCCGGGCCATCCGAGGCCCCGCCAGATACGGTACGAAGACCAAGGGCCGCCAGGGCAACGGGATATTCAAACGCCGTGAATAATGTTGGAGAAGGCGGGGGAACGTCTTCTGTAACTCTTTGCGGACCCAGAGAGGCAGGTTTTCATCGACAATGAAAGAAAATCCGAAACCGTGAATGGGCTCTTGAGGCCCGAAGTAAACGACCATGCCGGAGTTCGAAGGGGCCGTCATGATCATCGTTCTTGATACGCGGTCATTCGCGATCACGAACTCGTCGGGGCCGGCGTGAAATCTCGCCGCCATCGGGGCGGCCGCCAGTGAGCGCGTTTGGATTTCCGCGTCCGAACATTTGAACAGGCAGTTCAGCCAACTCACCCTCAGATGATCCGTGAAGAAAACGATTCCACCGTCGGAAAACGGAATCATCACGGGATAGTTTCCTGCCGTTTCCACGAACACTTCATCGATTTCGACTGCGAAATCGCGCCGAGGAATTTTCGATTCGAGAATTTCAATTCCGTTTCTTTTTACGAAAGCAACGCCTTCCGTTCTCGGATGCCACTGAGTTTCACGACCGGCGCCATCACGTTGAAAAATCAAAACGCGAGCCGGCTGAGGAAGACGCCACTGGACACGAAAGCCGCCCCGACGCCCAAGATGCTCCACGGTCACTTCAACCGACGAAGCCTTTCGCCCGTCGTCTCCGCATCCGATCGCGAATAGAACGAGGAAAAGAAACGTAACGACGCGCATCTTCCGGATTATTCGGCCTGCTGTGAAAGATGGTAAATCGCTTCAATAACCGATGCCAGAGGCTGGCCTTCGGCGGAGGCTTTCTTCGCCGCCTCACGGATCTCGACGCCCACAGGGCCACGCCCGTCCCACTTCAACGGCGCCCCCATTTCCTTTTCCACATTCGAAAGCGGACGGCTATCGGAATCGAAATGCCAGATGAAATCCGGATGAAAGTTCGAATACCACTCTCCACCGATTATGCGACCGAGATCGTCCAACTCTAGATCGTAAACCATTTTGACCGCATGAAGAAGCGGGCTCTGATAGGGATGCGTCGACGGAGCGCTCGCGATCGAGTACGCAACTTCCATCGCGATTCCCACAACGTACTTCGCTTGCGGGCTCCGGTACTTTTTAAACTTGTCGATCGTGAAGTCCTTCATTTGCACCATTGCATCGACGAGGGAGTCCGACACCTCAAGCGTCTGCGGGTTAAAATATGAATACTTGTAAGAATAAAGAGGATAGTTCCAAATCTGTTCGTCGTACTGCGCATCAATAACGAAACTTTTCTTTTTTACCCCGATCTGGTTGACGATGGCGATGTGCCATGTGCCCGGATTCACATCGAAGCACACGGGATCGACCACACGTCCCATTTCGTCTTCAACCGGCTGAACGACATTGCACCGGTTACCGACGACATAGCTCTTCGGCGGGGAGTTGGCCCACGCCGCCGAAAGCAGGGCTTTGATATCGGACGGATAAAAGATGATCGGCGTATCGCCGGGTCCCATGACGGTCACCGCCCTTTTCGGAGGGTTCGTCATGATCGCGGCCGACGCCCAACCGTGGCAGATGCCGGCCCAAGCCGGGACATATCCCCGTTCATCCCAAGTGTGTTTGCCTTGATGCCAGTTCCATTCCGTCAGGGAAAAAGAAGTGTCGCCGACTAAGAGATCGTATTTTTCGGCCGGTGAAAGCTTGTCATGCGGAGCCTCCTTCGCCGGTTTTTTTTCATAGTAACTGAGATGGTCCATAAACATCGGCGTTTGCGGAGCTTCTTCATCCAGCCAGCGACGCGCGATCATTCCCATCTGCATCGGCCAATAAGAATCGGACCAGGGCGCGCGCTTGAGTTGTCCGCGTTTCAAACCTTTCGTCTCCATTTCTCGCAAAGTCCGGATGTACGACGAGTTATTGACGAAGAACGCGTCGATTTCGTTGTCACTGTCGAAGCCCGCATAAAAGCCGAAGCGAGATAAGACGTCGCACCTTTTTCCCGCAGCCTGGCAGATCTTTTCCCGAATCTTGTTTCGCGCTTTCCTGATTTCTACCGCGTTCCGGACCGAGGCACCGAACGCGGAAAATTCCCTCGGAACGATCCGTCCGTTTTGGTCCCATTTGACTGGCGGGGTGTTCATCACTTGTCGCGGATTCTCGTGAAACTTACGGAGATAAGAAGTCGTATCGCTTATATTAAAATCGACGATCGATCGGCCAGATTCCGCAGCCGCACCGGACGAAAAGAAGGCGACAAGGAGAGCCGTCAGCCAGATCCTCATTTTGTCCATCCCCCCCGTTTTTCCGCATGTAAAAAAGGAGGTGACTTACGAGGTCACCTCCCCACCGCACGTCCTTCCACCTAACGGTCGATTGACGTTTCGACTGCTTTCATTCCTGCGGACTGATCACCAGTGGCCGCCGACTTGTTTCGGAAGAGCCTGCTTCGGAAGAGCTTGTTTCGGCACTTCCTGTTTCGGCATAGCCTGTTTCGGCATTTCTTGTTTCGGCATGCCTTGTTTCACGTTCTCGACCGGAACACGAACCGGAACGCGGCCATGTCCCGGGAAGTTAGCAGGAATGCTTCCGCCGACCTTCGGAATTCCTTGTTTAGGGAATTCTTGCTTGGGAAGAGCCTGTTTCGGAAGAGCCTGCTTGGGAAGCTCTTGCTTAGGAAGAGCTTGCTTCGGAAGAGCTTGTTTCGGGAGCTCCTGCTTAGGAAGAGCTTGCTTCGGAAGCTCTTGCTTGGGCAGAGCCTGCTTAGGAAGAGCTTGCTTCGGAAGCTCTTGCTTGGGCAGAGCCTGCTTGGGCAGAGCTTGCTTCGGAAGCTCTTGCTTGGGCAAAGCCTGCTTAGGAAGAGCTTGTTTCGGGAGCTCCTGCTTAGGAAGAGCTTGCTTCGGAAGCTCTTGCTTGGGCAGAGCCTGCTTAGGAAGAGCCTGTTTCGGAAGCTCTTGCTTGGGCAGAGCTTGCTTCGGGAACTCCTGTTTCGGGATCGCTTGTTTCGGGAACTCTTGCTTCGGAACCGCTTGTTTCGGGAGACCTTGGCTCACGCCCGAACCGTGACCCGGGAACGCGGCAGGTTCCAAAGCAAAGACAGCCTCAACACCGCCGATATTAGCAGTGATCAGGGTCACTTGCATGTTATCATCAAAATCGATCTCAGCAGTCGCTTCGATACCTTCCGTCACAGACACTGCGCCGGAGTAGTCCGGAGCGGCGTGGAACACGAGAACAGATGTGTTCGAAGAGTCACGCAAGTCGATCACCATGCGTGTTTCCGTACCGGTTTCGCGGCGAACCTCAGCCATGGTGATGGCATTGATACGGCTCCACAGGTCATTGCTTTCCGCAGCAAGAGCCGTTTCAGCCACCTGCGTCTTCACCGAAGAGGTTTGAATCGTCTCAGAAAGAACTTGAACCCCATCTGCGCTCCTATTGATCGTCGGAACGGGGCCACTACCGCCGTTTCCGGCCGAGCAAGCTGCCATCCCAAATGCCGCTAGGATGGCGACTGCTGAACGCACGGTCATCTTATTGATCATCTCGTCCTCCTTAGGTTGATCAAGTTGCACCGAAAGTTTCGGCAACTCCTCTGTACGAAGAACCAAGTCTGCAACCACAATGCCAATTCGACTTCCGAATCAGGCAAAGGAGCATGCCTCGAGTTCGAGCGATGAAACTAAATCAATTTTGCCCAACGTGTCTTCGTTAGCTCGTAACAAATCCGCGTGCTTGGCGTTGTTTTTGCGAACGTAAGTAAAAAACGAAGCGTGTTCGTATGTCACAGGTTTACGTCAATAAATTTCCCGAAGGTTTTCAAAAGACCGCGCAAAAAACCCCATGCGCCCAGGCAATCTGCCCCGTTAGCCACGCCGTAAGCCGAACTCGTCTCCGCAATCTCCGTCTAATCTCATATTATTTATTCTATAAATACTTTTAGCCCCGCCAAACGCGAGACCGAACGTCCCGCTGTTTTGAATAGAATTTGTTGACCACACCGATCACGATGCATCTAATCGGCGGCACAATCGTGCCCAGACGCACGCAGAAGGAGGGATAAATCAATGCCGAAACGGTCTCGTCTTTTCTCAATCTGCTTTGCTTTCGTTCTCGCTTCCTGCGGGCTTCTCGACGATGGCGATAAGTCACGCGACAAATCGCTCGACGACATCGGAGCAAACGTCGACTTAAAAGCCGAAGAGCTGTCTCCTCACGGATGTCTCGACCTTTCTTTGATCACCGATCGCCTCATCACTTTTCCCGAAAGCGTTTTGATACGGAAGTATACGACGTCGTTCTCGATCGCGCCTGTCGCTATGGACGGATATCCGGTCGCACGATTGAGAAACCTTGCCGCTGAATCGGCACTCGCCTCGTTCGTGATCGACGAACATTCTCCCTTGGACTACTCGGAAAACGCTCCCCTCGTGAGACAGCACGGCTGTGCCAAGCTGGAATTCGAGAATTCGTCCGGCGCGAAAGATGTTTATGAGATCGACGCCTCTGCATCCTCCGAAACGCAACTGGTGGTCCAATCGGCGAACGGCAAGAATAAGCGCACATATGTGCTCACCGGACCCCGACGTTTGGAAATCATCGTGACGGCGCCGAAGATCGACCGCTGCCCGGAATTTCAGAAAGTGATGTCGACGAGCACCTACATACTCGAGTGGGGAGCCGCTTCTGAAATCCGTAACCGCCCCGTTCGGATCGCGGCGGATTACCTCCGACAAATGGCCGTCGCCGTTGAGATCGTTCCGACGGAAATCTCCCGCCTTCTCGCCTTATCCGCGGGCGGATTCGTCGAATCGCACGCGAGCCTCCTGCAGTCGTTGAAAACAGCCTCGCTCGACCCGCAGATCACGCGCTGCCCGTTTCTTACCCAAGCTCCCGTCGCCGACGAACCGCCTCCGCCGGAAGAAGACCCGGCCGAAGCGCAGCCGGGAGTGATGCCTCAACCGGAAATACCTTCCGGCGCTCTCCCCGAATAGCGGCCCGGGCGAGCGGGCTTCGTTCAATTCGGACGGAGCCCGTAGAGCTTCTCCTTGCGGTAGAGAGTCTTACGGTCAATGCCGAGAATTTTCGTGGCGGCCTCTTTACGGTTTCCGACGCGGGTTAAGACGTAGCGGATGTATTCCCGTTCGATGTCTTTGAGCGACATTCCGTTATTGAAGAGATCCTCGGCGGTGACCCGAATTATTTCCTCGCTTTCTTCGTTCACGATATCGCTTTCGGTGATCGTGATTCCGTCCGAGAGAACGATCGCGCGTTCGATAACGTTCTCGAGCTCGCGCACGTTGCCACGCCAAGGCATCGACATAAGCTTTTGCTCGGCACCTTTGTTGAGAACCGGCACTCTCGTCTTTCTCCTTTCGGCGTAACGACGGAGAAAATATTCCACAAGCGGAAGGATGTCCTCTTTCCGCTCTCTCAGTGGAGGAATATGGACCGGCATCACGTTCAAGCGATAATACAAGTCCTCTCGGAACTCGCCCTTCTGGATGAGCGCTTTCAAGTTTTTATGGGTCGCCGAAATGATGCGGACATCGACCTCGCGCGCAACGTTCTGTCCCAACGGCTTCACCTGTCTCGTTTGGATTAAGCGCAGGATTTTCGCCTGCAACGGGAGCGGAAGATCGCCGATTTCGTCGAGAAGAATGGTTCCTTCGTGCGCTTCTTCAAATAGACCGCGGCGGGCGTTCGTCGCGCCGGTGAACGCGCCCCGGGCATGTCCGAAAAGTTCAGACTCGAGCAAGTCTCTTGGAATGGCCGCACAATTGATGGCGACGAACGGCTTATTCGCGCGATCGCTGCAGCGGTGGATCGCGTTGGCGACCACTTCCTTGCCGCTTCCGCTTTCGCCCGTAATGAGGACGTTCACCGACGTCGGCCCGATTTTGCGGATCAATGAGAAAATTCGGCGCATCTCGGCGCTTTTGCCGATCAGCCCGAGTTCGCTTCCATCCTCGATCACCGGTGCCTTGATCACCCCCGACGAGCCGCTGACGATATTGAGGGACGCGCGCGCGTCCGGTCTTGCCGCTCGGTTCTTCGCAAGGGCCTTTTCCACCGCGCAGACGAGATCCGGCGAGTGAAACGGCTTCATGATAAACGCATCGACGTCCGCAAGCTTAATCGCCTTCGCGTAAGCCAACGCCTCTTGCGGCGCCATGAGCGCGATTCGCAAGCCGGGATGAGCGTCGCGCAGGCGATGCAGATCTTCGAGCCCGGTTTCCCACGGCGGGACGAGGTGCCAGAACAAAAGATCGTAACCGAAAACGCCGCCTCGTCCGCGAGCCAGCAGCGCCTCGATATCCCGGAACGTACGAGCTTGGGCGATCTCGTTTTCTTCGCCGAAGCATTCATCGATCGCGGCTCCCGCCTCACCGTCGACATCAAAGACCAGAAAACGTTTCCCCACGGTAGAGGAGAGTTCTCGCCCTGAGAGATAAGAAGGTTCGATGACTGAAGTGTTACCGGCAATTTCCATCGGTTTCTTCTCCGTTCCTCTTGCGGACCAAATCCGCGCAATTAGGAAATCCGCCCCATCATGAGGCGACAATCCCCTCTTAAGGAAGGGTTAACTGTTCGCGGCACGGTTTAGTTTTGTTAACAATCGCCACCGTTTCTTCATATTTCTTTCAACAAAACAAAAGACGTTGAGATGTTAGGCTGTTTTTCGGGTCGCGACTCAACGGAGAGACGGGACATGCCAGATCAGCGCCGCCACTCAACACGTCCTATTTGGTCCGACACCGCCGTAATCCCCAAGCAAGATCAGCAAACCGGCGAGGTTATCGTTGACGTTTGCGTTGTCGGGGCGGGCGTCACCGGGCTGACCGCGGCTTTGCTGCTCGGACGGGCCGGCAAAAAGGTCGCGATCATTGATCTCGGCCGCGTCTGTTCGGGTGAAACGTCCCATACCACCGCCCACCTGACGGAAGTCTTCGATATCAGCTATCGGGAATTGATTTCGAAGTTCGGCCTCGAGGGAGCGGAACTGGCCGCCCAATCCATGCGCCGCGCGATCGAACGAATTGAACAGAACGTTCTGGATCTCGGAATCGAGTGCGACTTCAAACGCGTGCCCGGATATTTGTTCACGGAAGTTCAGGGCGAGGCCGAGGAACTGGAGGCTGAAGCCGCCGCCGCGTTACGCATCGGGGTCCCCAACTCTCTTCTTTTTGAGGCGCCCTTGCCGTTCCGCACGGAGCGCGCAATCCGCTTCGAACATCAAGCTCAAATCAACCCGCTGAAATACGCAGCCGGTCTCGTCGCTGAACTGAACCGGCGAGGCTGTCTGATTTATGAAGACACGAGAATGACGGATGTCGAAGACGGGGAACCCTGCCGCGTGATCACCGATCAGGGAACGATTCTGGCCGATCACGTAATCGTCGCCGCCAATGTTCCCTCGGCGAACCGACTCTTTCTGCATACCAAAATCGCGGCCTACCGTACCTATGCTCTGGCGGCCGTGGTCCGAAAAGACTTCGAGCGTGACGCCCTCTATTGGGACACGATGGGTCCTTACCATTACATCCGCTCGTACGAGTTCAACGGAAAGTCCTATCTCATCGTCGGAGGGGAAGACCACAAAACCGGCCAAGACCAACACACGGAAATGCACTTCCGGCGCTTGCAGGAATGGGTGGACGCCCGTTTCGGGATCGAAGACATAACGCATCGCTGGTCAGGCCAAGTGATCGAATCCGTGGACGGCCTTCCTTTCATCGGACGAAACCCCATGTCGAATAACATTTACGTCGCGACGGGCTTTTCTGGCGCGGGAATCACCTTCGGTACGATCGCGGGAATGCTGATCTCGGATTTGATTCTTGAAAATCCGAACCCGTGGTCTGAACTTTACGATGCCGGACGCGTGAAACCTTTCGCTTCGATCCGCAACTTCCTAAGTGAAAACATCGATTACCCGTCACACTTGATCGGCGACCGGCTCACACCCGCTCAGGCGAGCGACGTTTCACAATTGCGCGAAAACGAGGGCGCGATCATCCGCATCGGCGCGAAGAAGGTCGCCGTTTACCGCGACCCCGAAGGGGAACTGCACCTTCTTTCTCCCGTGTGTCCGCACCTCGGCTGTTATGTGCAGTGGAACGAGGCTGAAAAAAGCTGGGACTGCCCGTGTCACGGCTCACGATTCGATCCGTATGGTAAGTTGCTCAACGGGCCCGCGCTTTCTGACCTCGCCAGCGAGGAGTACGAAGAAAACGCGCCGTTCGTCGCCGAACGCTACGAATCTCCGGACGAGCCACCCAGCCCGCTCGGCCCTCTTCTCCCCTCCATGTTTATCTGCAAATTCCGAAAAAGTTGAGCGGCCGACGATTCTCGTGAATCATGAATCCTGACACCACTTTCACGGAGAATCCCATGCGTCGGTTCATCTCGCTGGCCGCGTTACTTGCACTGCTCGCCTTCTCGGCCTGTTCGTTCCCTTTTGGCTCCAGGAACTCGGAAGGCGGAATGATCCGGATCCAAATCGGCGGCGAACCCGGAACCCTGGATCCGGCAAGGGCCATGGACCAATACTCCTTGGGGATCCTCCGCAACGTCGTCGAAGGTTTGTTCAAGCTCGATTCCCAGGGAAAGCTGCAAAAAGGCCTTGTGTCGGAATACCGCGTTTCCGACGACGGCCTGACCTACCGCTTTAAACTGCGGCCGGATGCAAAATGGTCCGACGGCGCACCCGTCACGATCGACGATTTCGTCTTCGGCTTCACCCGCCTTTTAGCTCCGGAGACCGCATCGCAGGATGCGGAGCACTTCTTCGCCATTGCAGGAGCCCGCGACTATTACATGGGCCGGAAGCCACACACCGCGCTCGGCGTCGGTCGCGAAAGCGATGAACTCGTCATTAAGCTCGAACGCCCCGATCCGATCCTCCCTCTTGTTCTCAGCATGCCGGCCGCCGCCCCCCTCAGGAAAGACGCGTTCGAAGCCGCAGGTCGGACTTGGTCGCCCCGACTTCCCGTGACGGGGCCCTACGTGATCTCGGTTTATAAACCCGCGAGCGAAATCCGCTTGGAGCCGAACCCCTATTATCCGGGGCCGCCGCGCTTACCCGTCCTTTACCGCATTCTGCAAGAAGAAATCACAGCGATGAACCTGTTCGAAGCCGGTCGGCTCGACATCATATCGACTGTCACGCCGACCGAAGCTGCACGTCTCTCGCAAAAAGGACTCATCCAGACGGCACCGAGTACAACGGTTTTTTATCTCTCGTTCAATGTCTCGCGTCCCCCCTTCAACGACATCGCATGGAGGCGGGCCGTCGCGGCAAGTGTCGACCGTGACGGCCTCGGCGTCGTCTTAAAAGGCATATATGAGCCGACCGCCTCTTTCGTCCCGAAGATTCTCGAGGGGCATGAGGAACTCGATCCGATTTCCGCGCCGGAGGAGATAAAGAAAATTCGCGCGCTCGAGAAAAAGCCTAAAATTCGTCTTGCATACGGGAATTCGGCGGCCTCAAAGATCATCGTCGAAAAAGTCCAAAGCGATTTGAAAGAGTCCCTGGGCGTCACTGTGGAACTGGAGCCCATGGAGTTAAAAACCTTGCTCCATCGGCTGCAAAGTGATCCGCCCGAAATGTATTACCTCGGAAAGAGCGCGATCTTCGACGACGCGATCTCGCACCTTGAGATCTTCAGCTCTTCCTCAGGCCCGAATTTCTCGCACTATCAAAGCGAAAAGTTCCAGGATCTGCTCGCGAAAATCCGGACGACGCCCTTGGGCCCCGACCGCGCCGAACTCGTCCGACGCGCCAACCGATTCGTCGTCGAACGTGACATCGTGATCGTCCCCTTGGCGTTACGCCTGCAAATCTTCGGAGTTTCCAAGAGTCTTAAGAATTTCCAAGTAAGCCCTTACCAAGTGATCAATTTACCGGGCCTTGCGAAGTAGCGGGCGAGGTCCCCCCCTTACGTTTCAGTTCCTTCGCCGCTTGAACTTGGGAAACTTTTCCTCGTTGCAAGTTTTCAGCGAGTTCTTTCCGCGGCATCGGAACCCGAATGAAGTGTCCCGAGGGCACACGCGCTCGCCCTTTGCGCACGCGCGCCAAGATATGCGGGTTGGCGAGTTCGGCCGCTTTCCTATCGCCATCGAAAAAGTCGACTAGAAGCGAATACGGCATCGGCCTACGTAGGCGGATCTCGACAACATCCAGCACGGGTGCCCATCTCGGTTCCCGGAAATACTTGCGCGCTTCGCGCTCCGCCTCCAGCGCGGCGAGAAAACAGGCATAGAAGTTTTCGCTCGCGAAACCGAATGTCTTCGAAGAATAACGGGACACGATTTCCACGATATTGTCTGTTCCCAATTCGCGCACGATTCGACGGACCCCGTTGGCGCCGTGATTGTAAGCGGTCACGGCGAGCGGCCACGACCCGAGTATCTGATAGTTCTGCCGGAGAAGCCGGGCCGACGCCCGAGTCGCTTTGATGGGGTCGTTGCGCTCATCGACTTCCTTCGTGATTTTCAAATACGGGCGGGCCGTTCGTCGCATGAACTGCCAAACGCCGCTCGCGCCGACTTTCGAACGCGCGTAAATATTAAATGAACTTTCGACGAAGGGAATCCGCGTCAGCTCGATAGGCAGACGTTCTTCGCGGAAAATCTTCTCCATCTCCTCAAGATAACGGCCGGAATGATAGATGCCGGCGTAGAACATGTCTTTTTGGCCGAGCTGGAAGCGGATTTTCTTCGGATCGACTCCGCGGCCGGCAGCGACAGCTTTGCGCCGCTCTTCGACCAGCTTTTCCCTCGCCCGCTCATTCGTGATCGGACCGAATTCGACGACTTCATAAATGACGTCGAAGTTATCGCGGTCATGCAAGACGCCTTGGTCCGAAGTGTACTTCGTGTAGATATCTTTCCAAAAACGGACGCGGCTTTCCATCCCTTTGGGAACTTGAAAAATGTCGCTTGACCAACCCAAAGCGCCTTCTTGTCCCGAATAGACCGGCGGACGCCACGGACGCGCGGAGTTCAACTGCTCCGGCGATAAGCGAACATAATTGGAGATCCCTTCCTCAAAAGCAGCCGGCGTTTGATCAGTGCTTGAGCTTCCCCAAAAGAAGAAACTGAAAATCCCGTTCAACCGACTCTTTCGGGCCGGCGTCGACAGGGGTTCCGCCTTCGCGTTCTGCGCGAGAATGGGAGACGAGAACAAAAACGCGAGCGTCCATAGGAAGACGATCGGACGAGAACACCGACCGCACATTCTCATCCCGCCGCATCCTCGACAAGACGGGCGGCCATTTGATCGAAAAGGGCGCGGGCGCGGTCTTCGCGTCCACTCCCGTTATAGATGAAAACGAAAGCGAGCACCTCACCGTTCGCGCGCCCCGCGAATCCCGCCAAGCCGACGACTCCGTTTAGAAGACCCGTCTTCGCGCGAATCCAGCGCTCCGCAGGCCGGCTCTTCATCCGACTGCGCAAAGTGCCGTCGATCCCGGCGATCGGAAGAGCGGCGAGAAACTCCGGATAAATCGTAAAATCCGAACGCACGTACTCGAGCAGTTGGCCCAGCTGGAACGGAGTCATTCGGTTCCGGCGCGTGAAGCCGGATGCATTGATAAACTCATATTCGGATGATTTGAGACCTGCGGCTTCCAAGTATTTCTTTACTCGCGCCAGTCCGGCGGGTGTCGTGGCCGGCCGGTTTGGATCGGCCTCGGCCGCGAGATTCTTCACCAGCATCTCCGCCACGTAGTTATTCGACCACTTCGCCATATCGGCAGCGATCAACGCGAGCGGCTTACTCTCCGCCGTCGCGAGCACGACGGCGCTTGCCGGCGCTTGCCCGCGTCGGACCTTACCCTTCACCGAGATTCCTCTTTGCTTCAAGAATTCTACGAGATTGTAGCCCGACCAGATTTCTGGCCGGGTAATGTTCTTGTAAACCACCATTTCGGGCTGGTCCGCCGCCATCGAGCCCGAGACGACGATGACGTCACCCTCGAAGTCTTTCTCGCTCCTCCGCTCGACCGTCACATTGCGGCCCCGTCCAGCCGCCACCGTGCGCGAATCGTTCCTCACTTTGATATAGGGACTCGCCACATCGACGTGCACCTTCAGTTTGTCGCCCACTTTTTCGCCGGGTCTCAGGTAAACCGTAACGGAGTTCCAGTTCATCGACATTGCACCAAGCGGGGCATCATACGCCCGGTCGACGCGAACGTCTTCCCGATCTTCTCCCCACCGGACCTGGTCGAATCGCGTATCGTCGACAACGATATCGCCTTCAACAACGCTCACGCCGGTTCGGACCAATTCATTCACAAGAATCCACATGTTTTCCGACACGAAAGAGGGATCGCCGCCGCCCTTCAAATAGAGATCGCCTTTGAGGGTCCCGTTTTCGATCTTCCCGTCGGAAACCAAAGTCGTCTTAAATTTGTAAGCTGGATGAAGGTCGTGAAGAACGGCGCCCAATGTCACGAGTTTCGAAAGCGAGGCGGGAATAAAAAGTTTGTTGGCGTTTTGGTCGAAATACGTCTCGATCTCGCTCCGGCCGCTCTCTTTCCGCACGCGGGCTCCCACCCATATTCCCAGTTCGCCTTCCTTAAAGCCCGATTTGCGGATATCGCTCTTTAAGCGCTCGACCAGAGTCTGGTGGGGAGCCGAAAGCGTCTTTCCTTCGACTCCCGCGGTCTGCGCTGCT
>CALBDW010000105.1 GCA_937927435.1 uncultured Bdellovibrionales bacterium | reverse complement strand
CCGCGGTTTGACCGATCAGAGCGCACCCAAGCGTTTCGACCTGGCTCTCGAACTCGTCAAGCGTGAGGTTAACGCGAAAACCTGGGATGGATTCGAGTTTGTCGAGTGTTCCGCCCGTATGGCCCAGTCCACGGCCCGAAATCATTGGCACGCGAACTCCGGCGGCGGCCACGATCGGCGCGAGGATCAAAGACGTCTTGTCTCCCACTCCGCCCGTGCTGTGTTTGTCGACCGGAGTTCCAGGCAAACGAGTGAAGTCGAGAACGCGCCCCGATTTCAGCATGATTTCCGTGAGGATTGCCGTTTCCGCCGCCGTCATCCCTTGGAAATAGATGGCCATTAAGAGAGACGAAACTTGGTAATCGGGAACTCGGCCATGGACGTAACCTTCGATCATGAAACGGATTTCATCCCGGGACAGCTCTCCTCCCCCGCGCTTTTTTTTGATGATCTCAGCTGGCAGAAATTCCAATTCGTCTACCTCCGCAAGGATCCTTAATAAGAACCGTCAGCGGCCTCCTGGCCGTTTACGATCAAAACTCCCGAACTCGTCCCGAGACGGTCGGCGCCCGCTTCGATCAGAGCTAGCGCCTGCGCGAATGATTTGATACCTCCGCTCGCCTTGATTTTCATCGTCGGCGAACACGTTTTGCGGATGAGCTGGACGTCTTCGACGGTCGCGCCCCGTCCGAGAAAACCGGTTGAGGTTTTGATAAAAGCGGCGCCCGCCGATTCCGCGCATTTACATACGCGGACAATTTCAGACTCCTCGAGAAGTCCCGTTTCAACGATGACCTTGACTGGCGCGGGGCCGGACGCCTTAACGACCTCGGAAATATCTTTTTCGAACGGCTTCCAACGTCGCTCTTTCACGAGATCGAACCGTATGACCATGTCGATTTCGGCGGCTCCGTCATGAACGGCGAGCTCGGCTTCCAATGCTTTCGTGCGTGTCAAACTCGTTCCCAAAGGAAAACCGACGACGGAAACGCTCAAAACGGGCGAGCGTCTAAGCCATTTGCGTGTTTGCTTGACAAAAACCGGATTAACGCAGACGGCTTTGAAGCCGAAGTGCCGAGCTTCTTCGCAAAGCCGGCGAATTTCCTTTTCTGTCGCGTCCGGCTTGAGGAGGGTGTGGTCGATGTAGGAGGCCAGATCGCGAGCGTGTTTAATAGTGCCCTGCACAATCCCTCCAAAAAAGTTGAAATTAACCACGCTAGTCGAGATTGTCAAAAGATGGTCCGAAAGCATTTTTTGGTTTCAGGGCGAGTCCAAGGAGTGGGCTTTCGCAAATTTGTTCACAAACAAGCTGTTGAAATTGGAATCAAAGGTGCCGTTCGCAACCTCCGTGACGGGCGTGTCGAGATTCTCGCGGAAGGACCGGAGAAGGCGATGGCTTTTTTGGAGGAAGCGGTTCGGCGCGGTCCCGTTCGAGCCGAGGTCACGTCGTTACGCGTGCGCGAGCTGAAAGACGAGTCGGCGCTTCTGGACCTCGATCAAGTGAGCGGTTTTGAGGTATATGAAGATGGGGAGGCGCCATGGCTCACCGAATCTTGAAACTCATCATTCCCGTGATTTTGACCCTCGCGGTGGCCTCGCAGAGCTTCGCTCAGATGGAGCAGAGAAGCCCTGGCTTGAGCGGGCCGCGTAAGCAGTTGGCGACGATCGTGTTCGCCGGACTGGGCGGCGCCGTTCTCGGTTTAAGCACGTTGAGTTTCTACGGGCGTCCCCAAGAAAAACTCAGTAACATCGTGATCGGGTTCGCGTTCGGGGTTTTTGCGGGAACCGCCTATGTCACTTATCGGGCCGCCACAAATCCGCGCGAACTTTACGGACTCGACGACAGAGTGATTCCCGAACTTGAAAGAGCCGAGCTAACCGTGTGGACCGCGCCCCAGGCATCCCGGCCCCCGGTTTTTCGCTTCTCGTTCGATTTTTGATCTTCGGAAGGAGCCCGCATGCCGTCCGAGATTCTCATCAATGTCAGGCCCGGGGAGACGAGAGTCGCTTATCTTGAAAACGGGGTATTGGCTGACTTGAAGATCGAGCGGAAGGTTTCGCCCACTCTAGTCGGTTCGATTTACCGCGGAAAGGTGATCCGAGTTTTGCCCGGTATGCAGGCCGCGTTCGTCGATATCGGTCTTGACCGGGCGGCGTTCTTGTATGTCGGCGATGTTCGGGAAGACCTCGACAGCGATTCGGCCGAGAGCGAGCTTTTTGAAGCCGACTCGGGAGCTCCCGCCGAAGGCAGCGTCGCTTCTGCCACGAAGCCCAGGATCCAGGAGCTTTTGAACGAAGGCCAGTCGATTATGGTGCAAGTGGCGAAGGATCCTTTGGGATCAAAAGGGGCGCGTATCACAACCCATATCTCGCTCCCTGGCCGGAATGTCGTTTTTATGCCGACGCTTCATCACTTCGGCGTTTCGAGACGGATTGAAGACCCCGCCGAGCGCGAACGGCTGAGAAAAATCGTGGCTGGTATCGAGCCGAAGGGCGGTATCATCGTTCGCACAGCCGGCGAAGGGGCGACGGAAAGCAGTTTGCGTGCGGACATCGAGTACCTCCACCGCCTGTGGCAGGAGATTCAGCGGAATTATGAAAAGAGAACCAAGCCGGGCTGTGTTCATACCGAACTCGATGTCGAACTGCGAGCCCTGCGGGATCTGTTGAACGAAGACGTCGAACGCGTCGTGACTGATAACGAGGAGTCGTACAAGAAAATCACGGCGTTCATTTCGCAATTCATGCCCAAATTCAAGAACAAGGTTTCTCTCTATACCGATCGGAAACCGCTCTTCGATCTTTACGAAATCGACGTCGAGATTTCCCGATCGATGGAAAGAAAGATTTGGCTCAAGTCCGGAGGATACATTGTCATTGACGAAGCGGAAGCTCTCGTCGTGATCGACGTCAATACGGGCAAATACGTCGGGAAAAAGGACTTCGAGGACACGATCTTGAAAACCAACCTGGAAGCGGTTCGCGAGATCGCGCACCAGCTGCGCATCCGGAACTGTGGCGGGATTATCATCATCGACTTTATCGATATGGAGAAGGAAGCTCATCGCGAGAAGGTTCTCGCGGCCTTGCGCGAAGAACTCAGCCGGGATCGGGCGCGCACCACCATTGTGTCGATGTCAAACCTTGGATTGGTGGAAATGACCCGCAAACGCATCCGTCCGAGCTTGGTGAAAACGCTGTGTGAGCCATGCACTTACTGCGATGGCCGAGGTTACATTCAACAGAAGGCGACCGTCGCGCATGAGATTTTCCGCGAATTGGAAAGAGAGACCAATCTGGCTCCCGACGCCACGCTTGTTGTCCATTGTCACACGGATGTCGGCGACTATATTTACGAAGAGGAAACGGAACGCTTGGAAGATGTGGAGCGCCGAATCGGCCACAACGTCGTTTTCAAGTTGGAGCCGCACTTCCACCGCGAGCAATTCGAAATATTTGTACGGCCGTCACAAACGCCGTCGGCGCGGTAGTTGATTCTTCATTTCGACATCACAGCTTTGCTACGCGCGGACCTTCCGTTCGGGGCTACAATTTTCCATCATCGGGAGGTACGCATGGCATTGACGACCGTATCACGAGAAAATCCAGCCGTAGAGCCGGGGACCTATGAGGCCGGGCTGCGGGATGTAGGAAGACATTTGGTTGTGCCGGGCCGGATTTTCTTTTCTCTGATCTTCATTTTTTCCGGAATCGGGCATTTTTCGCGGGAAATGATCGCCTATGCCTCCCAACAGGGTTTGCCGATGGCCGGTTTCCTCGTTCCATTCACGGGGGCTCTAGCGGTGTTGGGGGGATTCAGCATTCTTTTCGGCTATCGGGCACGAATCGGCGCTCTGCTTCTTATTGCTTTTTTGGTCCCCGTCACTCTGTTTATGCACAATTTTTGGGCGGTGCAGGATCCCGTGGAGGCCCAGGGGCAGCTCATTCACTTCTTAAAGAACATCGCCATGCTGGGGGCGGCTTGTCTGATACTTTACTTTGGAGCGGGGCCGACGAGCTTTGATGAAAAAATGGGCTATGGGTCGCCAACCCCATGACTTTGTTAGCTAAATGCCCTTCCCTTCGGATGGAAAGCGGCCGGCGACAGGGGGGGGACCGGCTGCTCAAACCTCAAATTAAGCTGCTGAAATCATTGACAATCAGTCTCGCGGCGTGGCAGTAATTTGCCCTTCAGTTTTTAACCTGTGCCAGATCAGCGCGCCCATGATCAATAAGGTAAATGAGTTCTCGGGCGTAAGTATTTTTCGGAGGCAGCATGTACGCGATTATTCGCGCCGGCGGTAAACAGTATAGAGTTCAAGCTGGTGACACAGTTCGAGTCGAAAAGATTGAGAAGAACCTCGGGGAAACAATCGATTTGACTGAAGTCTTGATGGTCGGTGGCGAAAAGACCTTTGTGGGCGCGCCGCTTGTTAAAAACGCGAAAGTCACGGCGATCGTGACTCGTCAAGCCAAAGCTCCTAAGGTGATCGTCTTCAAAAAGAAGCGCCGTCAGGGCTATCGCCGCATGCATGGTCACCGTCAGCTCTTTACGGAATTGTTCATCCAATCGATCACGACTCCGGAAGGCGAAACGCATACGACGGATAAAAAGGCTGTTATTATCGATCCGGTGAAAATCGCCGCTCGTAAAGCCGAGCATGCCAAAAAGCAAAGCGAGACAAAAAAGACCGCTTCGGCTAAAGTAGAGGCGAAAACCGCTAAAACGACGAAGAAAAAAGCGGCGAAAAAAGCGAGCGCTAAAAAGAAAGTTGCGAAAAAAGCTGCTGCGAAAAAAACCGCTCGCAAGAAAGCTGCGAAGAAGAAATAAGGGGTGAGTCATGGCAAGTAAGAAGGCCGCAGGTAGTACACGGAACGGACGTGATAGCGTAGGCCGCCGGTTGGGTGTGAAACGTTTCGGCGGTGAGTATGTGAAACCCGGTACGATCATCGTTCGTCAGCGTGGAACCAAATTCCATGTTGGCAATAACGTCCGTATGGGTCGCGACTTCACGATTTATTCTTTGATCGAGGGTCGGGTTAAGTTCGAGCGCATCAATAAGGAGCGCATGAGAATCAGCGTTTACCCGGCCGCGTGAGTTTTCGGGAAATTGAGCGACAGAACGGATTGGAAAGGGTCGGTTATACCGGCCCTTTCGCATTTATGAGGGCGTGCTCGTAAAGCCCGCGGGGAAATTTCAGGTGAAATTCGTAGATGAGGTTTCGATCACCGTTAGGTCAGGGAAGGGCGGTCCGGGGGCTGTCAGCTTTCGGAAAGAAGCGATGACTCCTCGTGGAGGGCCCGACGGTGGTGACGGCGGACGAGGTGGGAATGTCATCTTCCGCGTGGACCCTCGTCTGAATTCGCTCTTGGAATACCGGTACAAGAATAAGTTCGCCGCGGAAGACGGGCGGCCCGGAGCCGGCAGGAACATGACGGGCGCGGCCGGCAAAGACCTTATATTGAATGTCCCGCTCGGAACGGTCGTGAAAGACGCGGAGACCGGCGAAGTCATCGTCGATCTGGATGAACCTGGGGACCATCTTTTTCTCGAAGGTGGACGAGGCGGAAAGGGAAACGCGTTTTTTAAGTCGAGTGTGAACCAGGCGCCCGAATACGCGCAGCCGGGCGAGCCGGGCCAATCACGGACGATCACGCTTGAACTGAAGCTCATCGCTGACGTCGGTGTGATTGGTTATCCGAACGCCGGGAAGTCAACGCTGATTTCCGTGATTTCGGCCGCGCGGCCCAAGATCGCAGACTATCCGTTTACGACACTCACACCAAATCTGGGTGTCGTGAAAGCCCATGACTATCAAAGCATCGTCGTGGCGGATATTCCGGGTCTGGTACCAGGGGCTCACAAAGGTGTCGGACTCGGCATCCAGTTTTTACGACACATCGAACGTACGAACCTCTTCGTGCACCTCATTGACGGAAGCGAAGCCGGCGGCCGGGACGCTCTCCAGGATTACCGCGATATCATGCACGAACTTGAGGAGTATGATAAATCGAAGGCCGGCGAAGAAGGATACCGGCCGTTGCTGAGACGCCGACAGATCGTTGTATTGAATAAGGCGGATGCGGTTGAGCCGAATCGCCGCGAGGAATTGGTTGAACGGTTCCGTCGTGAAGGAGTCGATGTCCGTTGGGTTTCGGCCGCGGCGAATCTCGGTATCCGCGAACTGGTCTTCGACATGGTCAAGTTGGTGAATGAACTGCGCGCGCAAGCTGGCGCTAGGTGAAGGAATGGCAAAATCAGACTTGGAATTACAAGTGACGCCCGAAGAACGGGTCGGAATTTTCGGCGGGACTTTCAACCCTCTCCACTTGGGCCATATCAATTGCGTGACGACGGCCCGCTCACGTCTCAATCTCGACAAGGTCGTCGTGGTTCCGGCCGCGCAGAATCCCAACAAGCCGCCGATCGAAGGGCCGACGAATGAACAGCGGCTTGATATGGTCAAGATCGGATTTCAAGACTATCCATATGTCGTCGTTGACGATCAGGAGCTTCGCCGCGGCGGCCCCAGCTATACCATTCAAACGCTCGAGTCTTACGCGAAGGTCATTCCGCCTGAGAATTTGTATCTCATCATCGGGCTTGATCAGTTTGAAGAGTTCGATAAATGGAAGGATTTTGAACGCATTCTGACGCTCGCAAATCTGGCGGTTGTCACGCGTCCCAACTACACATTGCCACTCAGCGAGGAGGATCTTCCTCCGGGCATAAGAAAACTTGTCGCCGCGTTCGATCGGCAATTTATCGCGTTGAAGTCCGGACGCTCGATCGAGTTTTTACGCGCTCAAGATGTTGACGTCTCTGCGACGGATGTCCGCAAAC
>CALBDW010000104.1 GCA_937927435.1 uncultured Bdellovibrionales bacterium | reverse complement strand
GAACGAGTCTGATGGAGAGATTGGAAAATTGGAGCGGGTGAACGGGCTCGAACCGTCGACCTATACCTTGGCAAGGTATCGCTCTAGCCAACTGAGCTACACCCGCATCCTCAGGAAGATTGCGTTGGAGACCCGTTAACTTACAGAGACATAACGGCCCTGTCAATATTCTTCAAAAAATTCCGCCCAGCCTCTCAAAATGCTTAGATTTTCGGCATTCGTGCACCTCAGCGTTTCCGGGCTTGTCTATAATAAAGCTGTATATATTGGGCGCCCGAAATCAGACTCAGTAGCACGCTGATCCAAAGCAGCACGAGGCCAATTTCGTTTAACGCCAAGCCATTCAGATCTCGCCCCGGAATCAATAGGGCCGGAATCGCCACCATCTGGAGTGCCGTCTTCCATTTACCGGCCGGCTTGGCATCTATAATTAATCGATCGGCCGCCGCAACCGACCGAATACCGCCGATCAAAATATCCCGCGTCAAAAGGAGAATAACCAAAATCGGGCCGACTCGCCCGGTTGGAATCAGCATAATGAGGACCGTGGCGACAAGGATCTTGTCCGCGATCGGGTCCATGAACTTTCCGAGGTTTGAAACCGCGTTGTATTTGCGCGCCAGATAGCCGTCGAACCAATCGGTGATGGATGCGAGAACAAAGAGCAAAGCGGAAAGCCACCCCCAAACCGACGCTTTTAGGGAAAGGAAGACCACGAAGAACGGGCAAACCAGTATGCGGCTCCACGTCAGCCACATAGGAAGAGCCCGTTTCCAGGCTGCAATTTCAGGCCCGGGATCTTTCGCCTCAATTTCTCTCAACGACATGTCTTCTTAAACCGAGGAGGGCTTCAGGTTGTCAAGAAGCGACGACTCCTGCCGCGAACCTCCCTGTCATTGACAATAAAGAAACGGTCTTCGGAAACTAAAGCCGCCGTGGGAGGAATTCAACGTGAAGCGCGGATTGAAATCGGTTTTAACCACCGTTGTCGGGATCGCAACCGTCCCGTTCTTTTACACCCCGATCGTCCGAGCGGGCACTCCGGCCGCGGACCAACCAACCCTCATCGTCAAACGGAATGAAAAACCGTTTTGGCGCCGAAATCCCGAATTAGTCCGCCGCATGCGTGACGACCGCGCCATCCTAGTCTCCGTAAAAACCGAGAAAATCCCGGACGACCAGATTCGTTTCACGATGAACGGAGCCGGTCTTGTCAACCGCCCGAAAGACTTTTGTTTCGCGGTCTCTCAGCAATATGAACGTTTAAAAGAAGTCAGCGATCATTTTAAAACGGTCGCCTTCGATCCCTCCTCCCAGCAGCTTTTCCTCGTCACGGAAGCTCTCGGTTACCAAGCCCGCATGATCCTAAAAATTCTTCCGGTGTCGGAA
Organism: uncultured Bdellovibrionales bacterium; assembly: GCA_937927435.1. Classification (GTDB taxonomy): domain Bacteria; phylum Bdellovibrionota; class Bdellovibrionia; order Bdellovibrionales; family JAMPXM01; genus CALBDW01. The sequence goes on along the minus strand of CALBDW010000104.1, from coordinate 44,273 downwards.
GATTGGCGCAGCGAGCTTCAGTGGAAAGTGGTTTGGGGCCATTTCAAAGGAATGAGCGGCCTGATCGGTTTCGAAAAGACCCATGATGAAAAAACTGAAATCTCAATGAGCGCGAAATACGAGGCGAAAGAACTCCCTCTTCCCAAAGCGCTTATGGGCTTCGCTCTTGAGGTCATCACGCAGAAAGTAGCCGAACGCATGCGCTCCTATATCGAAGCGCAACCAGCCCACGCAATCGAAAAGGCGAAAGCCCAAAACGTCGATAGTAAGAAGTTCGAGTGGCTGAATTCCTTCAAACTCCCAGAGGGCTTTGCGATTTCGGTTTTCGCAGCGGACGTCCCCGGGGCACGCCAAATGACTCTCTCCCCTTCGGGAACGCTCTTTATCGGCACCCGCATCGGGTCCGTTTATGCGATCGAAGACGCCGCCCTGTCTGCAAAAAACGGCGAACGCGCCCAACCTGCCGTCACAATCGCGTCGGGCCTCAACCAACCCAACGGTGTCGCCTTTAAAGACGGTTCGCTTTACGTCGCGGAGATTTCGCGAATTCTTCGATTCGACCAAATCGAGAAGAATCTCAAAAAACCGCTCAAGCCCGTCGTCGTCCGTGACGACTATCCTTCTGAAACCCACCACGGGTGGAAATATATCGCCATCGGTCCCGACGGATGGCTCTACGTTCCCGTCGGCGCGCCCTGCAACACGTGCAAGCGCGACGAGCAGATCTTCGCCAGCATCACGCGCATGACTCTCGACGGAAAGAAACGTGAGATTTTCGCCGAAGGTATTCGCAACACGGTCGGCTTCGATTGGCACCCTCAGACGAAAGAACTGTGGTTCACGGATAACGGCAGCGATATGCTGGGCGACGATCTCCCAGGCGACGAACTCAACACAGCTCCGAAAAAGGGGCTTCACTTCGGTTATCCATATTGCCATCAAGGAGCGTATAACGATCCCTCCTACGGCAAAGGCATCGATTGCAGCTCAAAAGGCCCCTATCAACATCCCGTCCAGGTTTTGGGCGCGCACGTCGCGGCCCTCGGTATGAAGTTCTACACGGGCTCCCAATTCCCCGAAACTTATCGCGGGCGCGTCTTCATCGCCGAACACGGATCGTGGAACCGGTCCCCAAAAAGCGGTTACCGGATCACGACCGTACGCCTTGACGAGAAAGGTCGCTCGCTCGGATACGAGGTCTTCGCAGAAGGCTTCATGCGGAATGAGAAAACATTCGGACGACCCGTGGACATCCTCGTGATGCCCGACGGCTCGCTTCTCGTCAGCGACGATTACGTCGGGGCGATTTACCGGATCAGCTATTAAGAAATCTTTTGTTCAACAGCCAAAGTGTCGACATTCTCTTCGGTCTCCGCCTCGCCGCCACCCAAAAGCTCGAGCGCCTTTTCGAGGTTTTCCACGACGAGAATATCGCCTTTGCCAACGATGCCCGATTTCATAATCAGTTCTTTCGGCTGCTGACGGAGGCCTACGAGGTAGATCTTGCGCCCGTTCCGCAGCTTATTGATCGCGCTTTCAAAAGCAACGAGCCCGGTCACGTCCATGACGGGAACCTCGTGCATCAGGAAAACGACGCTCTTAATTTTGTCAGAAATGCCGGCCATCGTACCGGCGGCTTTCTCAGCCGCTCCGAAAAAGAGCGGACCGTCGATCTCATAGACGAACACGTCGCGCGGAAAACGCTTCTTACCGATAACAGGCAAGGACTCGCTTTCCACGCGGTGCCCTTCGGTCACGTCGGCCATCCGTCTCATGAAGAGCAAGGCGGCTAAGACCACACCGACCGTCACTCCGACAACCATGTCGAAAAGGACCGTGAGCGTAAAGCAGATTAAAAGCACAATTACATCGCTCTTGGGCGCGACTCGCACGATGTGAACGAAGTGGCTGAACTCCGACATATTATAGGCGACCAAGATCAGCAGCGCCGCCAAGGCCGCCATCGGCAGGTAAGAAACATACGGCGCAAAAATCAGAATCACCAGAAGCACGAAGATCGCGTGAAAAAAGGCGGATAACGGCGACCGAGCGCCGAAACGGATGTTGGTCGCCGTCCGGGCGATGGCTCCTGTCGCGGGCACGCCTCCAAAGAAAGGACACACCATGTTACCGATCCCAAGAGCGACAAGCTCAGCGTCCGGATCATGCTTCGTTCTCGCCATACCGTCAGCGACGACCGCCGACAGAAGAGACTCGATCGCGCCTAGCATGGCGATCGCAAACGCGCTCGGGAAAATGGCTTCAATCGCCTCCAAAGTGAACGGAAAACGACGTCCGTCTTCGCCCACATAGTTCCAAGGCCAATCGAATGTCGGCAGCCTTTGCGGAATCCCCTGCCCCGTAACACCGTCGATCTCGAAGGTGAACCGGCTCCCGATCGTTCCGACTTCAAGCTCCGGGAAAAACTTTTTGAGAACCACCACGCCGACAGTCACAACGGACAAAGCGACCAGAGGAGCTGGAATCCTTTTATTGAATCGCTGCCAAAAAATAAGAATCGCAAGAGTCACAAAACCGACGCCGAACTCCACGCTCGACATCGACGGGATCGCCTGCACCAACGCAATCACTTTCTCGTAGAACCTTTCGGGCATCTCGGCGATCTGTAGTCCGAAGAAGTCCTTCAATTGAAGCGTGGCGATGACCACGGCGATTCCGGCCGTGAATCCCGTTGTCACCGGATGCGGGATGAATTGAATGAGCCGCCCCATCCGAGCAAGCCCCATCATCACAAGGATCGCTCCCGCCAAGAAACCCGCGATCAACAACCCGGCGAAGCCGAACTTCTGCACAATCGGAGCTAAGATGACGACGAACGCCGCCGTCGGCCCCGTCACCTGAAAGCGCGAACCGCCCATCAGAGCGACGATCGCACCAGCGATCACGACCGTGTACAACCCGTATTGCGGAGCCACGCCGCTGGCGATCGCAAGGGCCATCCCGAGGGGAACCGCGACCATCCCGACGACCGCGCCCGCCATCAAATCCGCTCGAAGATCCGAGAGGCGGTAACCTTCTTGGAGCTTTTCGCGAAGGGCGGCGAAAGGACGAAGTTGGACATAAGGAATGAACGCGTTCGGACGGATCTTGTATCGTAGGCCCATGCCCTAGTGTATAGGCCTCATCATTTGTGAAAACAACAAGATGGATGAAGCGCGCAGGAGACCCGTCTTTCGTCCAGAATCCTTCTCTTCAGGATGCTTCTTCAGTCCGAACACTCGCCTCAGCCAGGCACGACTGCTCCCCGTTTTGAAAAGAGACGGAGGCCGTTCGCAAGAAAAAAATAAAAAAATCTCGCAAAGAGACTTCAGTCCGGACCAAAGCCTGCCGATGAATGTCGCGTTAGGGAACGTTAACTATGAAAGAATGGTTGAGAAATCACAAACCGTTTCTTTTCATCCTCGTGACGGGAGTCTTTCCCGCGTTGCTTGGTCTGGGAACCGCCAATTCGGCGACCGATAAAAAGCCCGCAACACACGATGAAAAAGTCGAAGCGCTTAAGACCAAGCTTTCGCTCGCACAAAGCCAGTTGAACACATTAAACAAGAACAAGAGCTGCGACGGCGATGGCGACTGCGACGTTCTCGAAGTGGGCTGGCGCCATTGCGGCGGCCCGAGCGATTACATCATCGTTTCGCAACAGAATCCGAATACCAAAGACATTCAAAAGAAAATTGAAGAAATTACCCAGTTGGAGCGCGAAATCGCTCTTGCCGCTCCTCCTCTCGATTGCACGTCGGCTCCGAAGTTTCCCCAGGCCGTGTGCGAAAAACAGGAATGCCGCGCTCGTTGAGCGAACGTTTTCAATTCGATTTCAAGTGAATCGATTTTGAGACGCAATCTCGCTTAATCATTGCCTACCGAAGTCGCCTGCCGTTAAGAAGGGCCGTCCTGAATCAGGAAGGCCCATGCGTTCGTCTCGGGTCCTTCCACGAATTTCATTTGGTTTTCAAATTGCGACAAAAGGGAGGATTTATGAAAAAATTCGTTTTGATGGCAGCTTTGGCTCTTCTGACGGCCGCATTCGCGGGCGCGAATGAAGGCGATCTCGTTCTTCCGGGCGAGCGCTGGCTCGGTAAATTCGATAAGTACATCTGCGCCGCTTTCGGTGCCGCTGTTGAACGCCCGGCCGCTTTCGAAGCTTTCAATGTGAACTTCGAACAAGTCACGACCGACTACTCGCTCGACAACGTTCTCCTCAAAGCTTCGTTTGAAGAAAACGGCGTCTACTGCCGTTACAGCGCATTGCTTTTCGCTGACAACGCGGCATTCACGATTCAGCTCGTTGAATCGAAAGCCTACGCTCCGGCCGGTGGCAGCTGCGAAAACGGAAAAGCTCTGCTCGACACCGCATTGACGTTCAATGAATATCTCTACTACGGTCATCCGCACAACGCGGCCATCATGGTTTCCGTTCCGGGAGCCACTGAAGTCTGCGGACAAGACCGCGTCGGCGTGAACTTTGTTTTGAAAGGCCGCCCTCAATAATGCAGTGAGCGATTAAATCCGACTCATTCATTAGACGCGGGCGTCAAAGCCCGCGTTTATTTTTTGCGAATCGCCGCCACCTGATCTCGTCAAAGCATCCATTTCGCCACATAACCCCGTCTCTTTCTTTTTCGTTTATTTATCTAAACATCAATTATTAAGTTTCGCCGAACCCAGCGTGATATTGGAAACCCGGTTGAGTGGAAACGATTTAACTGTGTCGTTTTGTTTAGAGCGAGGATCTGCATGCGATTCACGAATGGTATCCAAGTACTCGGCTTTCTATGCGTCCTTTTGTCCGCGTTTTCCGACCAAACGGCGCGAGCGGATTCGGCGTTTCCGCCGCTAAATCCTGATGCTTCCGTTATCGAGATCTCCGACGGTCCGACCTATGACTTCGGATTCAGACGTGTCGGGACAAGCGCCGTTCATACGTTTACCGTGACAAACGTGGGGGCTTCATCTGTGGCTCTGAACGGACTGCCTTTGCCTCAACCTTTCTCCTATCTGGGAGGAATATTTCCAGGAAGCGGGGGCACATGCACGGCCTCGCTGCCCCCTGCTCAAAGCTGTACCGTCGTCGTTCAATTCTTGCCGAACTTCCCTGGAATTTTCGCCGCGGCCCTGGAGCTTAAATACGTCGTTGAGGCGAATTCGATGGGCGGCTCCACGTCCATGAAGCCTCTTCCCGCGGTCGCTCGTCGACTCATGAAGGGCGCGAGCGTGCCCTACGGTGCAGCCCTCGTGATATCGGACTCACCTGAGTACGACTATGGCGAAATTCCGTACGGCGCAAGCGCCACGCACGTTTTCACTCTCACGAATAAGGGATATACTCCGCTCTTCGGATTCCAAACGACCTTCTTCTCGACGAATGGCAACGCCTTCCATTTCACTGGAGGGTCTTATCCGGGAACCGGAGGAACTTGCGGTGAAGTCTTAAACGCCGGCTCCTCCTGTACGGTCGTCATTAGTTTCTCACCGACAGCTGAAGGCCCCTACAGCTCGACCCTCGAGGTTTTCTACAAATCGGCTGGCGGGGGTGTTTATGTGGCGACCCTCGCTCTCGCAGGCCGGGGAATCAATGGTCCTCTCGAATTGGCCGAAGAGACGGCATCCGCTTGTGTACTGTTTTCTAATGGCGGCATGAAATGTTGGGGTGATAACGCCACCGGACAATTGGGACTTGGTGATACCGTCGATAGGGGAAGCGCGGCGAATGAAATGGGATCTAACCTTCCCTTCATCGACGTCGGAACAGGGCGTACGGTTAAAAAACTCGCTTCCGCTGGCAGCAACACCTGCGCCATTCTCGATAATAACGGTCTCAAATGCTGGGGTGATAATACTTTCGGGCAATTGGCCCTAGGCGATACAAACCCCCGCGGAGTCGCTCCGGGACAAATGGGCGATAACCTGCCGTTTATCGATCTCGGAACCGGTCTTTACCCCATAAAGGTTGTTATCGGAGACGCTTCGGTTTGCGCGCTTCTAAATAACAGCAAGATCAAGTGCTGGGGAAACAATGGAAACGGCCAGCTCGGGCTCGGCGATACGAACAACCGAGGAGATCAACCCGGCGAAATGGGTGACAATCTCCCCTTCGTGAATCTCGGAAACGACATCGACGGACAACCCTACGAAGCCGTTGATATCGTCGCCATGTTCAATGCCTATTGCGCCCTGCTTAAGAGCGGGAACGTCAAATGTTGGGGCGGAAACACTTTCGGTCAGCTCGGTTTGAACGACACCATCAACCGCGGCGGCCAGCCGAACCAAATGGGCGATAACCTCCCATTTCTAAATTTCGGAAACGGACTGACCGTGAAACAACTCACAGCCGGCTATCAGCACGCCTGCGCACTCTTAAGCAACAATCAAGTCCGTTGCTGGGGACTCAACGGGAACGGTCAACTCGGGATCGGCAGTACGTTCAACCAAGCCGACAGCCCGTTACGTCCCCTTTCCGCAGTACCCTTCGTTGATCTCGGCTCGAATTTGACTGCTGTCGAAATACATTCGGGACCGTCGGCCAACCATACCTGCGCGCTCTTCGCAGACGGCCGCATCAAATGCTGGGGCTTCGGCGCGTTCGGGCAATTAGGTATAGGAAGTCCGAATGACCACGGAAGTTCTCCAGGAACGATGGGCGACAACCTCCCATTTGTTGACGTGGGAACGGGTTTAACAGTCCGTCAAGTCATCAACCAGGGCAACTCGACATGCGCCATCTTGAGCAATTTCGGTGTGAAATGTTGGGGCCTCAACAACAATGGCCAGCTCGGCCTCGGAAACACTCTGAACCGCGGCGACGCCCCCGGACAAATGGGCGACAATCTTCCATTCGTTGAACTCCTGTAAATCTCAGTACGGGAGCCGATTTCGGCTCCCGTGTTTTATTTTTGTTTATTTCGGTACAAAGTAAGTCCCCCGCCTCCTTATCAATTTATTTTGCATATAAATTAAACTGCCTTTTAAACGCCTCTGATTAACAATACCCACGGCATCGCAAGAATGCCGTTCAACACGGACGAGGAGTAAAAAATGAAATCGTACATCAAACCTTTCAAGATCTTATGCGGACTTGCCTTGATCCCTTTCCTTCAGGCGCAAGCAAACGACATCACCGCTTATCCGCCGGTCACTCAAGTCATCGAAATCTCGGATGGGCCGACTTATGATTTCGGAACTCATCCTCTGAATTCCACCACGACGCACACATTTACTATAACGAACACGGGAACCTCCGCCGTCTCTCTGCGCGGCGGACGCCGCTTGCCGCCCCCGTTCTCTTATCCGGGTGGTTCATTCCCTGGCACGGGCGGAACTTGCACCACGACTTTGGATCCGGCGATGAGCTGCACGGTCGTTGTCCAGTTCATTCCGCAGTTCGTCGGAAGATTCTCGGCGCCGCTTGAAATTTTCTACTCCGTCGAGAACAACAATGGCGGACACCCACATCCGACGATGATGGTCGCTCGCCGGATGATGACTGGCTCGGGCCTTCCGAGCGGATCACTTACGATCTCCGATTGGCCTTCTTATGATTTCGGCGGGGTCGGCACAGGCGGCTCTGTAACCCAAACGTTTACGTTAACGAACGCAGGCAACACGCCGATCACGAACATTCAGGCGACGCTGAATCCGGAAATCGGTTCGCCGTTCAGCTTCTTGGGTGGCAGCTATCCGGGTACGGGCGGAACGTGCGGCCAAGTACTCAATCCGGGTGAGTCGTGCACGATCGTGATCGAATTCGCTCCCATCGAGGAAGGCACGTTCTCGGCTACGCTCACGATTACCTACACTTCGTCGAAAGGCGGCGTTCATCCGTACGGCGCAGGCATGAAAGACAAAGTCTTCATGATCGAAGAAGGTCTCACCGGAACCGGAATCTCGCCCGCAATCGTTTTCTAATTCACATCCATCGCTCTCTAAGACTTGGGGCCTCGGCGCGGCCCCAAGCTTTTTTGTTCATTCGAACTATCGTCGCAGTTTCAAATAACTTAAACCGCTTTTTAAACACCGGTGATTCAGAATCCGAACACATCGCGGGCCTATCAGCCGGTCGTTCAGGTTATCGTTTCGTATATAACTTTAATCGCCTTTTAAACCACCGCGATCAAATGGGTGAATCGGAGAAAATCCTTCGTATGTCAGACTCCAGTAAAAATTGTCACACGCGGGATGCAACACAAGATCGACTCTACGAGCCCGGGCTTTAGGTTCACAGAAGTCTGCCGAGCTTCTTTATCTTATCCGTTTTCTAAATCTTTTTTGTATATACCTTAAACTGCCTTTTTTCTCATCTCTATTCACAATCAATCCGACATTTCGAGAATGTCAAAATCCCAAACATGGGCGAGGAGTAATATGAAAATGAAATCACACATCAAATCTTTCAGCATTCTATGCGGACTTGCCATGGCGGCGCTCTTCCAGTCGCAAGCCGCCGATATCAACCATCCGCCAGGACCTCCGCCGATTGCGCAGGCGATTGAGATCTCGGACGGACCGGCCTATAATTTCGGCGTCAGACCGATTAAGTCGAACACGACGCACACTTTTAGCGTCACGAACACCGGAACGTCCCTTGTCACCTTGCTGGGCGGACATCCTTTGCCTCCGCCATTTTCTTATGTCGGAGGAACCTTTCCCGGCACGGGAGGAACTTGTGGAAGCGCGTTGAACCCGTCTGAAAGCTGTACGGTTGTCGTTCAGTTTTCACCGCGGTTTCCCGGCCGCTTCATCGCCGCTTTCGAAATTCTCTACTCTGTCGGCAACCTTGCGGGACACCCTCACCCCTTACCCATGATCGCCCATCGGATTATGAAGGGCGCCAGCGTACCGTACGGGCCTCTCACGATTTCCGATTCACCGTCTTATGATTTCGGCAACGTGGCTATAAATACGACCGCTTCTCATACGTTCACACTGACCAATACCGGCCCCGCTCCGATCAAGAAGATCAGCCCTACGTTTTACACAAACAACGGCTCCGCGTTCAGCTTCGCGGGCGGCTCCTATCCGGGAACCGGTGGCACCTGCGGTGAAGTCATCATGCCGAATAGTTCGTGCACGATCGTCGTCGAGTTCTCACCGACGCAAGCAACAACGTATTCGGCCACCCTCTCAATTCTATATAAAACCCATGGTGGCTACCTGTATGTGACGGAAGAACTTCTGACTGGAACCGGCATGAACATTCCCCTCACCCTCGGCGAAGGAGGATACTGGACTTGCGCTCAATTCGCTGACGGGCAAATCAAATGCTGGGGTTACAACGGCTGGGGAGCTTTAGGTCTCGGTGACACCGTCAACCGCGGAGATGCTCCCGGACAAATGGGCGCCAACCTTCCTTTCGTCGATCTCGGCACCGGCCGCACGGTACAAATAATCTTTTCGAGCGGTGGCCGAAACTCATGTGCCATCCTGGACAATAATGAACTCAAATGCTGGGGTGCCAACGAGTACGGGCAGCTGGGGCTCGGCGACACGATGAACCGAGGCCCCGCTCCTGGACAAATGGGCGATAACCTACCCGCTATCGACCTCGGCACCGGCTTATACGCGATAAAAGTCGTCAACGGCCAAGGCGCAATGTGCGCCCTTTTAAATAACAATAAGATCAAATGTTGGGGCCAGAATTCTCTCGGCCAACTCGGATTGGGCGATACCAACAACCGCGGCGACCAGCCCGGAGAGATGGGTGACAACCTTCCGTTCGTCGACCTCGGCGACGATACCGACGGATTGCCTTATGAGGCCTTGGATATTGTCGCCGGCCAGTATTCGTTCTGCGCCCTCCTCAGAAGCGGAAACGTGAAGTGCTGGGGCGCAAACGCCTACGGCCAACTCGGCATCGGCAATACCATTAACCAAGCCGATGATCCCGCCCGTCCGCTTTCCGCCATCCGTCCGTTGATTTCGGAACCGGTCTGACTCCGGTCGATTTGCATTCGGGCTCCGACGCCAATCATACGTGCGCCATCTTCGAAGATGGCCGCATGAAATGTTGGGGCCAGAATGTATTCGGCCAACTCGGCTTAGGTGATACGACCGACAGAGGAGCCAGCCCCGGACAAATGGGCGACGACCTGCCGTTTGTTGACGTCGGTACAGGTCGCACCGTTCGTGAAGTCATCACCCAAATCTACTCGACCTGCGCTCTGCTCGATAACTTCCGAGTGAAGTGTTGGGGACTGAATGACCAAGGGCAACTCGGTCTCGGCGACACCATCAACCGCGGCGGCATGCCCGGCCAAATGGGCGACAACCTTCCGTATGTCGAGCTTCTTTAAGCAATAAAAAAGCGCGGGTTTCCCACCCGCGCTCCATCACCTCAAGAAACGCAGTTCCGTACGACCTCTTAGAAGTAATAAACTAAGCGGGCACCAAACTCTCTCGGCGTATTCACTTGATAGAAGATCGTCTGATAGGGTGACGTGGAGCTCGTCGGTCTTCCGTCATAGATACGGAATTTTGCGTCGAAAATGTTATTGACGTATCCTTCGATCATCCAACCTTCATAGGCATAGCGGACGTTCACGTTCACATAGAACTGATCGTCGGATTTTCTCGTGTTTTGAACGTTCGAAAAGGCCTCGCTCAAGTACCGAACGACCGTAAGCACGCTCAAATCATCGCTCAAACGGAACTCGTGTGAAACACGCGCCGTCCAGTTCGAAGCGAAGGGGAACTTGTTGCCGCGATAATTGGCTCCCGAAACCTCGAAGTCGTTGAAGCGCGTATCAGCGTAACCAACACCCGCCGTCACAAGTTGACGCGCCGTAAGGCTGTACCGACCTTCGACTTCCGCGCCATACACTTGCGAACTCGCCGCGTTTCTCACCTCGTGATCATAGAAGTCGTTTGAAAGCTGAACTTGAACCTGCTGGTCGCGCCAATCGATGAAAAAGACGTTTGACGCGAATTGAAAATCCTCCCCAGCGAACTTATACGAGAGTTCGTAGTTGTCGGTGAACTCCGGCGCGTAATTCACGACCGTCGCCCGCCAACGGTTCACGCTTACGCCAGACGATCTATAACCGCGCGTGTACATGAGACCGATATGATGGCCGTTTGACGCGACAGTATAACTGAGCTTCGGCAGCAAAACGACGTTCGAATTATCGCCATGGTAGGGCCCGCTCACTTTCGCGATATAGCCATCGACCACCGGGTTCAAAGGCCCACGATCCTCAAGGCGCTTGCCCGTTATGTTCACATCAAAGTTCGCGTCCGTATATTCTCCTCGAACGCCGACGTTGAGCGATTGAGTTTCGTTTAAGCGATACGTCAACGAATCAAAAAGCGCGACCACCCGACGGGTCCGGTCCGAGTCTTGGCGAACCGCGACCGGTGTTGTGTTTCCTCCACCCAACGGGAAAAGGAGGTTAAACCGGTAATCGTCCCGCAATTTAAAGTCGTGCCCGTGAACGCCGAAGAGGTTGCTGATCCGCTCACCCCGATAATACAGGCGGTTTTCGAGAGTGATAAAATGATCATCGTGGTTTTCGAAGCCCGGCCCCGCCTTATTCTGGGGACCTTGGTCGGCGTCGTACGTGACGTCTTGGAAGCTCCGTGAATAACCGACCAAAAGAAGATTATCGAAGTACTCATTGACCTTCCTTGTGTAGCGGGCGCTCACTTGCGTGGTACGGCCGCTCTTGCGGTAATCGACGTCTTCCGCCACTTCGTATTTGAACGGGTCCTCGCCTTGAACGTAGGCGCCGCCTTGAGCGTTCTGATTATACTTGGCGTTCAGTTCAATAACGTCCGCGTCCGAAAGACGATAACTGAGCCCGAGATTCACGCGATCCCGGTTCCAACCGCCCGCTTTATCGTTTCCGGTGGTGACATTCTTAATATAACCGTCGTCGATCTCTTTATCGTACGAAAACCGTGCCGCAAGCCGGGTTTCCGAGAGAATCCGGTTCACCGTGAGCGCCAGCTCTTTGTGTCCGAAATTACCAAGACCAAGCTTTGCGGCCCCCTCATTCGTGAATTTTGGCCGGTAGTGATCGAGCAAAATCGTACCAGCGAGGGAGTTCACCCCCTGGGTCGTCGACTGCGCCCCCCGCAAAATTTCAACCCTCTCAGCATCCCAGAGAAAGAAGCTTCCAGCCTGAAGTGCCAAATCCGTCTGGAACAGGTCATCGATAAAGACACTGGATAGGTTGTCTTTCTGGAACCCCGTCACACCCGTGCTGTTGATCCCGCGAATGCTGAAGGATTCGCTGTTTTTGTTCACCTCGACGTTCGGAACCGCGTTCAAAATCTGCAGATCATTCTCACGGCCCGATCCAGTCAACTCATTTTCGTTGAGGATCGCGATACTTTCCGGGTTTTCGAAGTAGGTTTTTTCTTCCTTCGTCCCCTTCACCTTAATGGTTTCGAGGGTGTAAGTCGTTTGCGCGTGCGTTTTTGCGCCGGCCAGAATGACGATCGCCAAGATGATACGTTTCATTTTCAGTTTTCCCCGTAGCTCACGAAATTCGGATAAATCTCGTCCGTCGCATAGACCTCTGTTCGCAAGAGATCATTGATGATAACCGCCGATCTCCACGCCATAAGGCTCGTCTGCGGATCGATGATCCCGTGGTTATGTCGGCTGAAATTCATCGCGTAAATGCGATTCGCTTCCGGGCCATCCCACATAACGGCGTAAGACTTATTCAGGACGAACCGTCCTTCGGAATCGAGGCGAAGTCTCGGCAATAAGGGCTCGAGCGCCCGCGGGATAGCCGTCTCGAAACCTGTGCTCAGGATGACAATATCCGCTTTAATTTCCTCGAATCGGTCAAGGAACGTGTTTTCGATTTTCAACCGGAAGCCTTCACCGTCACGCTCGAGGCTCGTCAGCTTACGGCAAGCCAAGATCCTGATATTGCGCGGATCCATCTCGACATATTTCATCCGGTAAAGATCGCGGTAAAGATCCAAAAGGTAAGACGGCGTATTGCCGTCACTTGCAAGCTTCTGACCGGCCACAATTTCGGCTTTCTTCTCCGGCTTCAAGCCCCAGAAAGCGTTCACATATTGGGGCGTAAAGTACTCATTGGTGAAGGCCGTCTCGTCCAGGGGCTCCAGGTTTTTCCGTCGCGTAATAACCTGGATCTCCCGTGCGCCTCCCCATTTGCCATGGAGCGCGTTCCGGAAGATTTCGATTCCCGTCTGACCTCCCCCCACGATGACCACCGACTTCCCTTCAAAACTCATGTTGAGAAGTTCAGGCGATTTCGCGTGAATGCAGTTCGGCCCCAAAAAGGGCTTCGCGAACTCGGGCACGCGCGGAACGAGGCCGGTCGCGACGCAAAGATTGGTGCTCCGATATTCGCCGTTCGAGGTTTCAATCACGAACTCGTCGCCCGCAAAACGGACGCTGCGCACGTCCGTATCAAACTGCAACTTGTGTGCAAGCTTTCCGCTTACCCATTGACAGTATTGTTCAAACTCACGCCGCGAGATCGAGCTTCTTTGCGTGTGAATGAAACGGTAAAAAAGACGGTTTTCGACCAGGTAATTCAGGAATGAGCACGGATTCGTCGGATCCACGGGCGTGACCAAATCCTTCAGATAGGTCGTCTGCATCGTGGAATCAGCGAACATGATTTCCGGATGCCAATCGAACGCGGGCTTCCGGTCGAAAAAGCGGGCGCGCACACCCGGAACTTTCTCAAGAAGAGCCGCGAGACTCAGATTAAACGGCCCGACGCCTATGCCGATGAGATCGAAAGGCTCGCTCATTGCAACTCTCCCCAAAGCGGATTCTTCAAATCCTCGCCCAACATCGGAAGCGGGCGTTCCGCCGAATCCGCGTAACCGATCCGGAAGCGCACTTTGTTCAGAAGAACCCGGTGCACCTTCTCGTTTAAGAGACTCACTGATTCCTCAACCGGACCGCCATGAAGCTCGTGATAGTCGCGAACTCTCTCGGCGAGAATCCGATAGAACTCCCGTTCCGGAAACCCATCGCACTCCTGAAGCGTTTCCGAGATGAATCTCAAAACCGTTAAAAAGTGCCCGGTTAACAAATCGTGAATCAGGTAATGTGGCGGCAACCTGTCCAGATGCTCGCAAACCGAAGAGAGAAACTTCTTCTGCAGTTCGGTTTCCGTCGAGGATAACCGGAGATCGCCGTGGAAATCTTTAAGCCACATCCCTGCCGGCACATAGTTCTTAAGCCGAAGCATGACGTTTTGTCCATGCGCGACCAATCCTAAACCGTACTTGATCTGTAAATGATAAAGGGGAATGACGATCACATCGAAGTAGCGGCGCAACCACTCAGCGGCCGTCAGTCCCGACTTACAAATGTAGGCACCGATCAAGGACCGCTTATTGAAATCTTGATGAAAAAGGCTCCCCGTCATGATGCCTTTTTCGCCAGCCGCAAGCTTCGAGACGACGCTTTCGCGCCAAATCGCCCCGAGGAACTCGTGATACCTGTACGGCGCACCTTTCACCTGGGAAAAAATTGGATGCTCAAAAGCAAATCCCGCTTTCTCTTTGAGAACGTCGGTCCCCGCCGCTTTCAGTACCGGGTCTGTCTTACAAATCCGGGCGATCGCTTCCGATACGGAAGGAGCGCTTCCGATATAACGGCTCGGAATCCCCCGGATCGCCGACGTATTCAAGATCGTGAGGGGGAGTTTGATGTCGGCTTTCTCAGGACGGCTGATGTTCGATAGGGTCCGCAATGAAATTTGGGGGCTGTAAAAATCCCCCGCCACTCCTAACGGTATGATCTCGCTTGTCGCGATTTCACCGGCGAATTGCACGGCGATGTAACGATCCCACTGCCAAGGGTGAACAGGAATGAAGACGTAATCGTGGGGGTCACGGCCGTATTTCGAAATCTCGCTTTCGAAGCGGCTTAAATCCGCTTCGCTGAGTGACTCCAGATAAAGCTTTCGGAGTTCCACGCCTTCGCCCGCGCCGATTTTCGTTCTGGACGCGTCGAGTGCCGCCCAAAAAAGTTGGAAATTTTCCTGGCTTTCGGGCGCATAGCGCAGCAAATCGTCAGCGCTCCATCCCATGCGGCCTTTATTGAGAAGAATCTTCGGATGCCCATTCAAAACGGACTGCAAACGATTGCCGTCCCACTCAACGAGTTCCTCGACACTCAAGTCTTTGGTACTCTCGAGCAAACGCATGTCCGAATAGAGCGTCGCGTGCATCTCCTCGAGGAAATTGCCGAGAACGATCTCGTCCATTTCGAGATCCGCCCGCGCATCCACGAAGAATTGGCCGGCGCTCCGGACTTTCTCGCCCCGGCCGCCTTCGATGCGCTCGACCGAATCGGGCCGAACAAGTAAGTGCTCCCACACACTCCGCCACGCACAGAAGCGGTAACTCACTCCCGACTGCAGGTCGAGCCGGTAGAGCGCGCCGTCTCCAGCTCCATTTTCCTCAAGCGTCGGCTTAAGCACTTGCTCGTAGGCGAGTTCCCCGAGCGCCTTCGCAACGAGGTTTCGGTTGACGGTTATCCAGAGCTCGTGCGCGCTCACGACTCGACCCCGTTACGGAAGTACTCTTTGCGACCCGCCGACAAAAGTGCCGCCCGCTTATGCGGAAAATCGAATTCCTTCACGAAACGCCAGCCAGGCACTAGAGTGACATACGCAAGAACAGCTTTATTATCGGCGCGCGGCTCAGCCACAATCCGCATCGTGCGCTCGTCGTCGAGGAACAGATAGTGAGTCACCGAGTGGAACATCGCTTTCGTGTTCGCGCGTCCGAGAAATTTCTTCTCGCCGACTAAGAAGTGAAAGCCTCGGTCGTACGGCGCATGGTCATAATACGGTGCGATTCGGTCTTCCGAAGCCCAGTAAAATTCAAAGTACCCCGCTGGCTCACCGTCGTATTCGAGAATCGCCGGGAACTGATGCGGATCTTTTTGGCCGTTCTCAAGATAGACCCGCAGTTCGTCCATAGACTTGTTGAGCTCCCAAATATGAGAGATGCGCGGCTGATTGTGCCAGTTATGGAATCTCTCCAGGTCGCGCTCGATATCGATCGTCCGGAAGGAAATCGTCTTCTGAATCGACGGCACATACCTGCGGTAAAACACGCCGGGTTCCATTGTCGGGCGAACCGGATGCCGTACACCGTTCGTTTCCGTCCACTCTTCGCTTTCCCCACGCGGCGGACGCGGCCGCATCCACGCATCAGGCAGCTGGTAGAACTCTTCCCGAGAGAGACGAATCTCTCCGCTCTCCTGGATAAAGCGCTTAAGCGAAGAGCTTTCACCTAGCGACGTCGCTTCCGCGCCGGTCACGACCATCTGCTGAATTTTTGTAAAATGGCTCAAAACGTGTTCGACGAGCGTGGGCGCCGCTTTCATCAGCGAGCCGCTCAGGTGCAGCTTCACCTCGGGCCCGATGTTCTCAACCGATCCCCTAAGGACTTCAGCTCCGTTTGACTCACCGATGATAAGCCGCCCATCGAACCGCACGGTCAACGGAGCCTCCAAGTTGAGCGGATGATAGGTCACAGGTTCAATAGGCTTCAGCATAGACCGCCTCCAATTTTCGATCAGGAGCCGTAAACGGCGACTTTAACGGGTTCTGAATCGGCGTATAAATCGCTAGCGGGTTTTCACTCGTGTTCTCGTTGATGTTCCGGAACGAACACAGGAAGTTCCCCTTATGCATCAACGTATCGGATTCGAGGACGTAATCGAGGCATGATGGATCGCGCGGTCCTTCCGCCCGTAAACGCGCGAGGAACTCGCGTAAATCGCCGAGAAGTTCGTATTCCGAAATCCGCCCGCCGCCCGCGATCGCCGAAATGACGTTAAAGGTCGAATTCAAAATCAAATAATATGTGAACAGAAAGTTCCCCATCGTCTCAGGCAATACGTTCCCGTTTTCGCGATAGATGAGGGGAACCTCTTCAGCGAAGAGCTCATACCCGAGCTCACTGTAGCCGGTCCCCTGGCAGTCCCGGAAATACGAACCGACGGGCAATCCGTTTCGGAGTTCCAGAATCACATTCTGTTGATGTGCCCCCATCATGATGCCGTAATCGGCTTGCGCCATCACCAAGGGCCGTACGGCGACGTCGAGATAAGCCGCAAACCACCGCTTCGCGCTCTCCCGAAGAGAGTCCCCTCGCGCCGAAATGCGGACCAGTTTTTGGATCAAGTTCTCGTCGCCCAAGAGCGCGTCTTGCGCGAGCGTCGCAAGAACCGCTTTGCCACTCGCTTCTTCTCCGCGGAAGGGATTGTGACGGCAAACGATGACGGTATTCGACATCGGTTGGCCGGAACGGTCCTTCAAAGCGAGGAAGGCCGGCTCAGTGATCACCCGGAAAGCCGGATATTTGCTTAAGAACTCGCGGCCCTTTTCCGTCGCCAGGACATCCTGTAGCTGCAGTCCACGTTCTACTTCACGCACCAAGAGGTGTCGGACTGAATTCGTCAAACGCACCGACATCGAGTACTTCAGCATATAAGGAGCTTCGGCGTTATAGATCGAGCGCAACGACGAGGTCGGGTGCCAGTGCGAGCGGGACTCACCGATGAAAATGAGCCGTCCATCCTCCTCAAGGCCTTTGGTGGCCTGATCCTCCAAGAGAACGGCGATTTGCCACGGATGCATGGGAACCGGAACAAAGCCTTTTTCGGAAAGCGCTCGAAGCTTCGCGTGCTCGCTCAAATCCTGGAGCGCAAGTTCCAGCGTCCATTGCCGATCCCCAAAAGAGGTCGCGCGTCTTTCATAAAGAACCGACGGATCCGCCATAAACCACGACAGCCGGAACGCTCCACCGAACTCCGGCGCGTAACGGCGTAGGTCGTCAGAGCTGAATCCGTCTCGGCTCTTCGGAGTCGGATGAAAGTTGTGACCGACAATCAACCCCTGTTCCGCGGACTTGAAATCAATGTTTTCAAGCAAATTTTCGACCGCTTCCCCTCGCGCAGCCAACGAGTCACGAACATTCTTAAGGCTGTCGAATACGCGGGATTTAAACTTGGCGACCGATTCAGGGTCGCTCCCCATGACCTCCGCAAGATGCGAGCAAAGGCGGTCAACAGCCTCTTCAAAAGAAACCGGTGTGAGTTCCGGCCCCATTTGAATAAAGAAGCGCCCCTCGTAGCGATGACGACCGAGTAACGATTCCTCTTCAAGCGGAATCACGAGGGTCTCATCACCCTTCAAAGCCACCCGAATGCATCCGGATTCGATTTTGTACCCGTGCCATTCCCGAAAAAGAGAATTGAAAAAACACGTGCTCGCGTGTCGAAGAGCCGCTTTTTCGACAAACTCGCTTTCTTTCATACCGAAGCCGCCTTCTTTTCCCGTTTCTGCAGCACGCAAGCCGCCGCCAAACCAAGAACGATCAAACAGAGGACGTGTCCCGCATCTAACGTTCCGGACCGAAAGGTGACGGCGGAAAGCCCAGTTCCGAACGCGTAGCCCAACGTTTGAGCGGAGCCCACGATCCCGGCACGGCGACCGCCACGGCTGTGACCCGAATTCGCTCGAAGCAGTGAAAGATAAACGGGAGGAATTAAACCGATTCCGACCACAAAAAGCGCGATCGCGACATAAAATTGCGAAGCAGCCCCTGCCGTCGCGAAGAAAACGGAGCCAAAGAAGAGCGCTGCAACCCCGACAACAAGCGCCACCGGAAGGCTCCGCTTTTCTCTGCGCGCTAACAAACGGTAGAGGAACTGCACAAGAACGATGCCGACACTCGCCGCCATTAGCATTTTCGCGCTCCATTGCGCGGCAGCCAAACCGTCGATTTGGAAAAGCGACTGCAACCGCCCGGCAAGAGACGAGTTAACGGCCTCAACGAACGCCGCAAAAAGAAATGCGATCAAAACAACGTATTTGATGTCTCCAAGTTCGGCCGTCCAGGAGCGCAAGAGCACCGCTTTCTCGCCAGCCGCCGTCGGCCGCGACGGCAACTTCCGGCCGAGATTGACACTCAATAAGAACGTCCCCCCCAAGACCGCCAAGACGATAAAAAGAAGATTCTCAACGAATCGCTCATCCAACGAGAAAACAAGGAGCGTAAGTCCCGCCACCCGACCGAGCCCGAGGCTGATGGAATGGGTCGCCATGGCCTTCGCCACCGAGTCACGGTCCTCCATATCTGCTTGAATCGCCTGCGCGACCGGCACGATCGCTGAAGCGATGAGTCCATAGATCGTACGACTCAGCAGGAGAAACGCGAAATTCTTCGCGGCCGAATCGAACGGCGAGGCAACCAGGAATACGAGCAAGGCGAACGAGATCAGAAGAGCGGCAATGCCTAACGACAAAATCTTGTCACACCCGTGAACATCGCTCTTGGCGGCCCAATAAGGGCTGCCAAAAACGAAAAGAAAAGACCCCCAGCCGAAAGACGCGATGACTGTTGACAGGCTCAGCTCCAGCTTTTCCGCCAAAAACGGGAAAAGCGCGATCCAGATCACTTGCGCGGCACTAAAAACGAACGCGCTCAAAGAAACGAGTACTTTCCACTGAAGGCCACTGCGACTTTCAGGCATCGCGCTTCCTCCGAAGCAAGAAAAGCGGCACCAGCGGAATAAGAAGGAGTCCCAGAGCCGCTTTCGTCAAAGCGCCTTCCGCGAAAAGCGCGGCGATGATCCCCACCAGCGTGACAACTCCCAACGCGACCGGCACACCATAGCCCCGTGCCGTGACCGGCAATCTCCAATTCTTCAGCAGACGAGCATCGCGTTTGCGAACCCTGTCGCCCTCACGTCTTTGGCTACGTTTAAGGTAGAACGACGCAAGTCCCAGAAGTACCACCGCAAGCGAGCAGAGGGTGAAAACGGCCCAGACGACCTTCAGGAAAAGACCTCCGTAATCGCCGAAATGAAGCGGCTCCGAGAGCAGAAGGAGCTTTAAGTAAATCGGCAACTGGACGACTTCTCTCAGCGCCGCCGTTTTCGCGTCGACCACGACGAGGTCGCTGATGCGTTCGGAAAACCGGTCGGTACCGTTAATTAGAAACAGGTAATGCCCATTCACTCCGAACTCGGTGTCCGGAAACGAAATGTAAGAGATAACGGCATCCCCCTTGGCGCTTAACGCTGACTCCACGATTTTCTCAAACGGCGCATCGGCGTCTCCACCCGTCGCCTGCGCGCCGTAAGCTTGCGCCAGATGAGTCAAGCTTCCGTATAAGAAAAGCTTAATCAGAACTCCGTTGAACGCCAAAAAGACGCCACTGAGCCCGACGATCAACCCCCAACCGAAAGACACCATTCCGACGAACTTGTGTAAATCGGACAGCCGTAAGATTTTTTCGGAACGGATTTCACCGAACGAACGGCCTTTCATGAAGTTGCCGTAAATGATGAAACCCGAAATGAGCATGAAGACGTATGCAAGACCGACGAAGCCGATGTATATCTTCCCACTTGAGCCCAAAAACAGTTCGCGGTGAAAAACGAGTAACCAATCGAAAACCTTCTCGAGAACACGCGACCCAGAAGAGTTCTCTTTCGCGAGCCCTGAGCTTTGAGCCAGATTGAACGAGAGACGTCTTGCTCCGCGCAATTTCGTCGTGCCATCAACTCCGAGTCGCGCGTTCACAATGTTCGCGTTCGTATCTTCAGGAAAGAGCGCCAGCACGCGGTCATTGGGATAATCTTTGCGGAGCTGGTCGTAAATGGAGGCGTAGGCCTCGACAATCTCCCGCTTCTCGGTGGGAGCCGCCGCACCTTGCTCCTGACTGATGAAATCTTCCTTAAAGAGCAAAGGCAAGCCGCTTAACGCAAAGAGAGTAAAATGGATGGCGACGAAGACTCCCAGATAGACGTGCAGCTTATAGAGTTTTCTAAAGAGAGATTTTCGTGGAGCCATCGCGAAGGCCGTTCTATACGGCGGATTGACGGAGCGTCAATAAAGATGATACTCAGTCTCAATTTAGAGAGAGCGCTTGAAAAGGTGATGCAAATTCTTCTGCAAACGTCACATTCGATGCGAACATTTCTTCCATTCGCATTTTCACTTGCATTTCATTTGCTACTCTTCGCAATCGCGCTCCTCCCTATTGAAAACCAATTGATATCATCGCCGAAAGGGTCTCTGCGGCCTGAAACGAACGCCTTCGTTGAACTCGTCAACACGAATTTCGTCCAAGCCCCCGTCGAGCGCGCAAAGAAAGAACCCAAAAAACTCGAGGGGACGGTCTCGGTCAAAACCGAGCAAAAGAAAATTGTTCAAACCCGCCCGCCGGAGCCCCAGGTAGCCAGGCCACCCGTCGATGCGTCGGCTTTCGAAGCTTATGGGGACCCGAACGGCAGCGGCCCGAGAACGCCTCTGACTGAATATCTTTTCGGGTTGCGAAGCTATATCGACGAACGCAAGGTCTACCCGCCTCTTTCCCGCCGAATGGGAGAGACGGGCAAAGTTCTCGTCATTATGGAAGTTCTTCGAAACGGGACAATCCAGGACGTCAAAATAAAGAGCGGCTCCAAGTTCCCGCGCTTGAATGAAGCCGCTCTGAAGACCGTTTCGGAGGTGAAGCAGTACAAACCGTTGCCCGATTCGGTGGACCAAGACAAAATCGCCGTGGTCGTACCGATCGAGTTCACGCTTTAACGATATTTATCGTACGCCCAGACGTCGTCGAGCGAAATAAAGTCGTACCCGCGACGTTTGAGAATCGGAATCAGCTTCTCGACCATTTTGACGGTATTGATGTTCTTGTCGTGGAAAAGAACAACACCGCCTTTTTTCGCTTCGATTTCTTTCAAATAGCCGGCTAAGCACGTCTCGACACTGACCTTCAAACTCCAGCAATGCCAATCGGCAGCTGCTTGAATCGTTTGCGGCGTCACGCTATAGGGCACGCCCTTTTGTACGCGTGGTATCATTTCGCCGCCGATGTCCCAGAAGACCGGACCCACATAGTCCCGCAGTCTCGCAACACTATTCAAATGACCAGCGTTTAAAACTGACCATGAACCGTGCGGTGCCCGGAAATACAGGTTTTGCCCCGGGTTCATGTAGGGAGCGATGAGGTCATGAGCCTGAGCGACTTCTCGAATCAGCGCCTTCGGATTCTGCGAGATCTCCCCGCGAAGGGCCACGTGTCGCATCGTATGGTTCGCCAAAATATGGCCATCAGCCCGCATCCGTTTGAGAAGATGTTCGCGGCCCGGAACGTTTTGTCCAACCATAAAGAAGGTCGCCTGCACTCGCTCACGAGCCAAAATATCAAGAAGCTTATCCGTCACGCCGGGTGTTGGCCCGTCGTCAAACGTGAGCACAAGCTGCTTCGTCGACTTTAAGCCCGACTCAACAATGTTGCGTTCCTGGAACAGCCGAGCTTGCTCTTCAGGAGAAAGATGCGAGATATCGTCACTGTCCACGCCGTTCGTGCATGCCACTAATGACGAGCAAAGCGTCAGTGCCAGCGCGACTTTCTTAATCGAGTACATAAGAAATCCTCCGACAACGGTCTGCAATCGCATTCCGGGCGCAAACGAAAAGAGGGTTAGCGCTCCGACATACGCCCCTCCTCCCTGCAATTTCACGGCCCGCAAAACCTCTCGAAACAGCAAGGGTTTAGCCCGCGTCGGAAGACAAATAAGAGCCTCCTCAGCCGGTTCTCTGACGAAATTCGGCACTCCGCGCCCAGCACCGCTTTATCCGTCTCAATTTAAAACACTCACTTCCGCGGTATCTGATCAAGACAATCGCCCAGGCTGCCGAAAAGAAACCGGTAGATTCCGGAGGATGAATGGGGAATCAGTGGACTCGCGTCGGTTATTACCTGGCGACACTCCTTCTATTGGTCGTGATGAGCCAAGCCTGTGGCCAATCCTTCGAAGTCAAAGGCGACCTGCTGAACACAAACTCCAACCGGCCTTCGCACGGCTGGTCGTCGTGCCACGCCAACACGAATCCGTATCCGGTTCTTTCCTCGTGGAGCGATCACTACCCGACTCCGGTTCGCGCGGACGACTGTTTAACCAATAGCTTTTTCAACCTTTGCCTCACGTACAAGGATCCGGTCAGCACCTATGGCGACAAGTTTTCGCCCGCGTTCACGCCGGCTTCCGCGACACCGCAACAGGAACGACAAGTCTTTGTCTATGGCGTGCGCGTTCCCAATGCCGGCCCTCTCACGAACTCTCATTTTTCAATGAACACCACTAACTTCGCGGCGGTACAGCCCACTGTGAACGGAGATTGGAAACATCCCTACCGCAACGATTCAAACCATTTCGTCGCCCAACTTCACGGGTGGTACTGGGTGAATTGGTTCCGCTCTTATCTCATCGAGCGGACAGGAACGTTCTTCGCTTCGGCCGACATCGCAAAGAAAAAACTGCTCATCCGGCCAGCGGCAACTCATGTTGCGAACAACGCCTATTTTGACTCCCGGGATTACTCAATGTCGCTCGGCTGGTCCGAATACAACCACGACGGCCACAAAGCCGACCTCGCCCTCGACGTCGCGACCGTGCTCCACGAGCTCGGCCACGCGAACCACTACATCGCCAATCCGAGTTCGATCGATAACGACTACTTGAGCTATAGCTGTTATCAGGACCAAACTTATTGCTGTGTCGATAAATACGGATGTCCCGCCGCAATTCACGAAGGCGTGGCCGATTTCCATGCGAAGATCGCATTTCCCGACAAAGACGGCACGATCCTCAACTACTTCTTCAATTCCCCGCAGGGTGACCAATGGCGTGATCTCGATCGGATCGAAAAAAACAAAATCACCGCCCACGATCTTTTCGCGCGCACCAATAAAGGGGAAATTCACGATATGGGGACTGTTTACGCTTCGATCTGGTACGGAGTCTGGAAAAAGGCCAAAGCGAATTGTAGTGAGGCGGCTATCGAAAAATTATTCGTCGAACATCTAGCCGGGATCGGCGGATCAGATAATTTTATCACCGCCTTCTCGACGATCGTCGCATTCGCCCATCAATTGTTCCCCGAAAAAGCGGCGCAAATTATCGCCGACTTCAAAACCGAGTACGCGCGCATGGGTTTGCCTGTACAATAATAAGAGCCATCTCTGAGGAGTCAGAACGTGACGCGATCCCACCGGCTCATGGTTATCTTTTTTCTCATCGCGACGGTCGCGGCGTTCGTATTCATTATAAACGGTACGCCCATAGGTGAAGACGTCGGAAGAGACGCCCTCTCCTCGTCGACTCAAAACCCTCCCGCTGTTCCGAACGAGTCGAGACCTCAAGACGAACCCGGGCGAAGCGCGAACGTTGTAAGTGCGCGTTCGACACCTTCAAACACACCGTCATCCGCCGTTCCGTCCTCCCACGAAGCGGTACTCGATGTTCTCGAAAAGTATTCGGGAACACGGGAGTGGTGGCTCGACGAAGACCATAACGGCCGGATTTTTAAAATGACAGGAGGAAAACTGAAAGGGGTGATGACGGAGCGGGCGACAAACGCGGCTTTCTTAAACGATCTACGCGACGCGCTTGGGCTCACGGAACCGTCTGACTTCACCTTCGAAACGCAATCGACTTCGAGTTTTCGAACCGTCGAACAAAAGCAAATCCTTATACTTCCGGACGGAAGTACGCTTCCAGTCTTTGAAGGGAAAATCCGGTATATCGGCGACGGCGAAGGGAACGCATTTTTAATTTACAACGAACTTCGACCCATTCGCATGAACTTCAGGTGGGAAGTCGCTCTGGACACCGGCGAACTCCTTTCGATCGCCCGCGCGCATGTCCGCGATCCCGACGGTGCCCGCTTTCTGGTAACGGGTGCCAGCTACGCTTTCTCGCACGCCGAACCTCATCAAAAAGTTTCGGAAGTAGTCGTCGAAAACGGTGGTTTTAGAAGACGGCTTCTTATCGGTCACGAAACGAAATCCGTCGTCTGGGACCGGCCGATGACTGTCCGTTGAGATCAGTTGGCGGCCGGTCGCAGGCTCATCTCGGGCCCGCCGGTGACAAGCGCCCGCTGATCCGGACGTCCCATCGATAAAAGAACGGGGTTTTCCGCCTGCCTTTTGATGAACTGTTCTTTGTTCTTGAGTCCGCACCAGTCATTTTCGATGAGAATTTGTCCGATCGAGCCACCGAGACTGCTTCCGGGGCCGAGCAAGATGAGCACGTCCGGAGCGAACTCCTTCAAGGCGACCGTGACCGCCTTGGTGAAATCGTACGGCGCCACAACCTGATGCCCGAAGGTGTAATCGTAGAGCGCCTCAATCGACGTCGAATAGGGCTGCCATATCACTCCCCGGCCGTCCACCATCGGAAGGCGGGGTTTTGAGAACAACGACATCGGCAGAACCTCAAACGCGCGTTCACTCGTCGCAGCCAAAAGCGGCGTATGGAAAGCCGCATGGTTGATCAATTGGAAAGGATAATTCTCAACCGCCGGGAGTTCTTTCAAAAGCGCCGCGATGCCGGGCTTGTTTGCGCCGAGCACGATGTAGCCGCCAAGCTCGATCGAAAGATAAACTTCGCAGCCCTCCCGGGCATTGATCATGGCCACGGTATCATCGACCAATTTGCGAAGCTCAGGCGAACGAATCCAGTTCTCGTCGCAAACCGGATAAATCACCTGGCCGCCGATGACGCCGTTTTTCATCATCGACCCCATAGTGTTCACGACTTCAAACGCGCCGGCCCAGTTCAGGCTGCCGGCGAACGCGAGCGTTAAATACCAACCCATAGAGTTCCCGGTGACCGCGACGATCTCGTATTGCTCACGGTCGATCGCCATGAAATCCGCATAGGCGCAAGCGTAGATCAGAGCCGACGCGTGCTCGCCCTTTGTGTGCACCTGCGTTTTAAAAACTTCGGCTCCGTCTAGCTCTGAGATCGTGGGTTCCCCGAGGTTGCGGCGCCGCTTGTCGATATCCTCAATGAATGAAGCGACGTGCGTTCCGTAGTTCTTCAAGTAGCCGAGCGTCTCTTTCGTGTAACTGCCTCGTCCCGGACAAATGACAACCGCGCGTTTCTTCATAATCAGATCCTGTTCAAAAGCTTTAACGCCGTCACCACGATCTCATCCCGACTCGGAAGTCCCGCTGCCGCCGCTTTGCCGAGCGGAATAAAGCAGTCGTCAGCGGCCACGACTTTCACCCGCGGTACGCGGACCGCCTTCTCAAGAAGAAGGCCGCACATCCACTCACTCCACGAGCCCGTCTTGCGGCATTCGTCCACGATCAAGACGTGAGGACAATCGCCGATTTCATCAAGCAGCGCCTGCTCGTCGATCTCCGTGAGCCAACGCATGTCGATAATCTTCGCTTGCACACCGTGCTGCTCCGCCAGAATTTTCGCCGCCTGGCGCGAATAATAAGTTCCGTTTCCGTACGTGACGATCGTGAGCTCCCTGCTTTCGCCCCAAACGCCGAATTCACCGACCCGGATTTTTTCGCCCGGTTTCGGGAAATGAAAAGCCCATTCCTTATCACCTTCTTTATGAAGATCGCGCGTCATGTAAAGTGCAATGGGCTCGACGAAAACCACGACCCGACCGCGCTCCCACGCTTCTTCGGCACAGGCGCGGAGCATTTTGACCGCGTCGGCGCCGTTGGATGGCACCGCAAGAATCACACCCGGGACATCGCGGAACACGGCCAAACTGTTGTCATTGTGGAAGTGCCCACCGAACCCTTTTTGGTACGGAAGACCCGCGATCCGAATGAGCATTCCGTTCGTGAATTGACCTTGCGAGAAGAACGCCAACGTCGCCGCTTCTCCCCGGATCTGATCTTCCGCATTATGCACGTACGCCAAGAATTGAATTTCCGGAATCGGCAAGAAACCGTTTTGAGCAAAACCAATCGCAGTCCCGAGAATGGTTTGTTCATCGAGCAGGGTATTGAAAACCCTTCTCGGCCCGAATCTCTTATAAAGCCCTTCAGTAACATTGTAGACGCCGCCTTTTTGCGCGACATCTTCACCGAAAACAACCGCTCCAGGATAACGAAGAAGTGTTTCGTTTAAGCCCATGTTGATGAGCTTCGCCAGGTGCAGCGGCCCCTGCAGTTTCGGCCACTCGTTTCCGTAGAACTCAGCAAGCTTCTCTTCGGTCGGCGCCGGGGGCGACTCTTTCGGGAAAGCACAAGCCTTCACCGTTTTCCGCACTTCCTCACGCGTCAATAACTTCGGACGGATCTTGGCATACTCGCCGATGGCGGCCACCCGTTCCTCAGTTTGCTTGTACATAGCGACGATTTCCTCAGCCGTCGCCAGTCCGTTTTCGAGAGCGATACGCGCTGAATGTAGCAGCGGATCGTTAAACTCCGTCGCCTCGATCTTCACCAACGGATGGTAAGACAGTTCCACATCGGAACCAGCGTGCCCCAAAAGACGGACGGTTTTCATATGCAAGAAAACCGGCTTCCGATGGAGACGCGCGTACCTTTCGGCTTCACGCGCCGCCAGATAGGTATCGCAAAGGTTTAAGCCGTCGCATCGAATATAATACAGTCCCGCCCGGGAACCGTATTGGGACTCGATCCACTCATTCGGCGTCGGAACTGAGATACCGATACCGTTATCCTCACAGATGAAGACGATCGGGACCGGAAGGTTTTGATGCGAAGCCCACAACGCCGCGTTCACCGCTCCGACTGCCGTCGAATGATTGATTGAAGCATCACCGAAAGAACAGATCACAATGGCATCCGACGGCATGACCGACGAACTCAGCTTTAAGTCTCGTGCCCGCCCGATGGAGACGGCCGCGCCGACTGCTTTCGGAAGATGGGACGCGATTGTGCTCGTCTGCGGCGGCACCATCAGTGGGTAGCTTCCGAAGACCTTGTGCCGCCCTCCCGCGATCGGATCGTCACTCGATGCCACAAAAGAAAGCATCGTATCGTAGAGCGGCGTAGAGCCCGGCATTTGTTTCGCGCGTTGGATCATGAATGCACAGCTTCGGTAATGCACAAAAGCCATATCCGTCAGCCGAAAGACCTTGCCCCAAACCGCGTTGCCTTCATGCCCCGAGCTGCCGATCGTGTAATAGCACTCATTTTGGTTCTTCAGGATCCGGGCCCGAAGATCCATCTGGCGGCTCATCATTTGGGTTTCAAAGAGATCCAAGAAAGCTTCCGGGGTGAGACCGCTTTCCAGAAGTCCGGTGCGGCTGCGCGGTTGCGGAAGATTTCCCGTGGAGACGAATTTGACAAAATTCCGATCAACGACTTCGGCTCGATTGTACATATGCCCCGATAAGGTAATGGGGCCGTCAATGCCGAGCAATGACTTTTCGCTGACGGCGAGCGCGTTCGAGAGAGATTGCTTCGCCACCCGGCTTTTGGTAGGCCTACTAGGAACCGAAAACCAATGGAGCCCAAAAACCCGAAAACCCGGGCTCGGACAGGGGAACGCATGCAGTCCTATGAGTCTTTGAACTATCTGCTGGAAGACAATCTTCTGACCGAAGAGGAAATCATGGTTCGCGACTCCGTGCGCGAATTCGTCGACCGGGAAGTTATCCCGGTTCTACAAGACGCGCATCGCACGGAAACCTTCCCGAAACATCTCATCCCCCGGTTCGCCGAAATGGGGCTGCTTGGGTCGACGATTCAGGGCTATGGCTGCGCGGGCCTTGGACACGTCGCTTACGGCCTAACCATGATGGAATTGGAGCGTGGCGACTCGGGCATCCGCTCGTTCTGCTCGGTGCAAGGCGCACTTGTGATGTATCCCATCTACACGTACGGATCCGAGGAGCAGAAAGAGAAGTACCTTCCTAAGCTGGCCCGCGGCGAACTGATCGGATGCTTCGGCTTGACCGAACCGGATGCCGGCTCAAACCCGGGCGGCATGCTCACCACCGCGGTCAAAGTTCCGGGCGGGTATAAGCTGAACGGCAATAAAATGTGGATCACCAACGGCTGTATCGCCGACATCGCCATCGTTTGGGCTAAACTCGACGGCGAGGTTCGGGGCTTCATCGTCGAAAAAGGCATGGAAGGTTTCTCGACGAGCACGATGAAGGGCAAGTTCTCGCTCCGCGTGAGCGTCACCTCCGAACTCCACCTCCAAGACTGCTTCGTCCCGGAAACCCACATCCTGCCGAAAGCGATCGGCCTTCGAGCGCCGCTGAGCTGCCTCACCCAGGCCCGCTACGGAATCGCTTGGGGAGTTCTCGGAGCCGCCAACGCGTGCTACCACACCGCACTCAACTACGCGAAAGAACGGACCCTTTTTAACGGGAAGCCGCTCGCCCACTATCAGTTGGCACAGGCCAAGCTGGTGAAAATGGTCCAGGAAATCACCAAAGGTAAGCTCCTGGTCATTCAAGCCGGCCGCCTGAAAGAAGCCGGAAAACTCGAGCCGCACCACGTTTCTCTCATCAAGATGAATAACTGCCGCATCGCTCTCGACATCGCCCGCGACGCTCGCGATATGTTGGGCGCCAACGGCATCATCGACGAATACCCCGTTATCCGGCACATGCTGAACCTAGAAACGGTCAATACCTACGAAGGAACCGAAGACATTCACCGGCTCGTCATCGGTCAAGCGATCACCGGTACCCCGGCCTTCCGCTAAGCATCGACCGTTTCAACGGGGGCGCCCGGCGCGCCCCCATCGAATTCCATTCATCCCATCGAATCCCTACGGAAAACTGTCGTGATCCGCCCCACGCAAAATGGGCTTCCTACGGATCAACTCCACTGCTAATATTTAGAGCAGCAGCGACTAGTCTTGGCGCCTCATGACGGCGTCGTACTGGTGACAACTGAGCGCCGCAGGGAGGTCCAATGACAAAAGCTCGTTATTTCGATCAGCAATTCGGCTCCCTTCGCCAAATGATCCTCGACATGGGGGCGACGGTCGAAAAAGCGATCGAATGCGCCCTGAACGGCCTGATCGAGAAGAACCCGGACGCTCTCAAGCAAGTGAAGGAACTTGAAGCGCGGGTGAACCAGTTTCACCTCGATATCGATGAAGCCTGTCTAAAGGTGCTGGCCCGCCAGGCCCCCATGGCGTCCGACCTTCGTTTGGTCCTCAGCTGCATCAAGATCAATGCCGATCTGGAACGGATGGGCGACCAAGCCCTAAATATCGCTCATTACGGTCGTCACTACGTCGGAGAGATTCCCCTCCAGTCTTTGATCGACCTTCCGAAAATGGGTGAAGAGGTCCGCAAAATGACCCGCGAGGCGCTCGATGCCTTCTTCCGGCAAGACCAAGAACTCGCAAACGCGGTCTTGCTCAACGACGACATCGTCGATGCCTATAAACACAGCATCTTCGACGAATTGATCGGAATCATGAAGCAGGATCCGAAAAACGTTGATCGCGCAATGGATCTTCTTCTCATTTCACGAAACCTAGAACGAATCGCGGATCACGCAACCAATATCGCTGAAGAAGTGATCTTCGTCGCATCGGGTGTCGACATCCGCCACGGCGCCCATAAATCCGTTGGGTAATTAACGCAGCGCAAGTTGAGTTGTTTTCAAAACCTGAAATCGCGCAAAATGGTCCTCGAGTTTACAAGGCCCATTTTTGAGGAGATTTCGTCATCATGCTGATCGGCAAACTTTCTCTCATTACCGTTTCGTTCGCCGCATTCTTCACGTCACAATCAGTTTTTGCAACCGGTGGCGCTCACGGCGTCGACCTTGAACCGAAAGCTCTTGAACCGGCCACCCGTTACAGCGGCAGCTCGCCGATCGACATGAAAAATGGTATTCCTTTTAATAACGGAACCTTCGGCCTGCCTAACCCTGTCTACGAAAAGTGGGCAGCCGCCCCGATTATTGTTCCGGGTAATGTCGATCTCCCCTATCCGTACTCATGGAAATCGAACTTTATTCGCGAACTGGAAGAAAACATCCGCTTTGCGGAAACGGCCATTCGGAACTGGAAAACGGTGACCGAGAACACCAAACCGGAAGCGCAAGAATACGCCCAAAAAGCGATCGCGTCTCTTGAACCGCAGTTGCAACGTTTGAAAGAGGCAACCCGCGCCGCAGCCTCAGCATCGCAAAGCAATTGGGATAAGGCCCAAGCCGATGCTCGTCAGGCCTTAATCGACATGCGGCTGACTTATTCAAGCCTTCATCACAATATTCGTTGATGAGATGGTCTTTAGAGGGCTGCGATAAAACGCAGCCCTACCTCTTGCATCGGTCCGTGTAAAATCGTTTCAATCCAACCGCCGAGTCCGTTTCGGCAATCTTCCGTCCAAACGACCTTGGATTCAATCTTCTGCAGACGGCCGAGTTCCACGGCGGACCAGTAATGCAGCTCCAGGCGCGCGTTCCTTCGGATCATCCTCCCCGAATGCACGGCCACTCGCGCCCCCATTTGCGCAAAATCGACGAATCGTCCCCGGAGCCTCATCCCTGAAGCCGGATCCACCAGTTCACAATCCCCGTCTCTTCTAACCCGTGGATGCATCCTCGTCGCCGCGCTCTCACCGCGCGCGAATTTTTCAATAACACGCGGCAGATCGTGAAGCTCGCTCCCTTCCTGAAGGAGCTTGTGGCGGATCAAATCCCGAATTTGATAACGCGCGCTCGGATTTATCTGCGGGCAAACTGAAACGATCGCGGCCGATGGGAAAATTTGACGCAATTTTAAGAGCGATGAAACCTGAGGCGCCTCGAACACCGGGAAACGCAAAACCAAGACGTCAAACGGATACGCCCCTAACCCGGCCCTCACGTCTTCGAGGGAGCGGAACTCCCTCACAAGAAAGCGCACTGGATTCGCCAACATTTGAACCATCGACGCGAGTTCAGGACCTGGAGACGCGATAATTGCAATCTTGCAAATCGACACGCGAACACGAAAGAGCAAGTTACGGGCCGATCGGATCGGACGTAAGAAACATTTCACTGTGCGAACATCAGACAAAAGGCGTCACATTAAACAGTTGTCGACTTATTCAACATCTCCCTATTCTTCCCATGTGACATCCGTTTCCCGCGAAAGCTTACCGTTAGACCAAAGCTGGCCCGAAATCCGCACGGCGCTCGAAGCTCATTCCAATCTCGTTCTGATCGCGGAACCAGGTGCCGGAAAAACCACTCGGTTTCCCCCTTTACTTTTGAATTCAGGACTGATCGCGCCGGATAAAAAAATTCTCATGCTCGAACCGCGGCGCTTGGCCGCGCGATCCGCCGCGCACCGGATCGCCGAAGAATGGGGTTGGCAAGTTGGGGAAGAAGTCGGTTACCAGGTTCGTTTCGAAAACCGGGTCAAGCCGACGACCCGGCTGCAGATCCTTACGGAAGGGCTTCTTGCGCGCCGGCTCCTATCCGATCCCGAATTGAGTGACACAGGAGCCGTTATCCTCGACGAATTCCACGAACGAAGCCGACACACAGATATCGCCCTTTCGCTTCTTTTCGAACTTCAAGAACTGGCCCGGCCCGATCTCCGCATCATCGTGATGTCGGCGACTCTTGACGCGCGATCGGTCTCGCAATTTTTGAAGAATTGCCCGATCGTTTCCGTCCCGGGACGCACCCATCCCGTGACGATTCATTATTCGCGCAAACCCCTCATGCTGGAGACCGGCCCGCGTTTTCTAGATGCAGTCACGGAGATTGCGATCGATGTGATGTTCGATCGCGAAGCCCGAGAAGGTGATGTTCTCGTTTTCCTCCCCGGCACGAGGGAAATACGAGGGGTCCACGAAAGGATTCAATCAAAGGCTGAGCAGGCGGGATTCGAGTGCTACGAACTGCACGGAAGCCTGAGCCTTGAAGAACAAGACCGTGCCATCCGCAAACTTCCGGGACAAAAGAAGATCATACTCGCCACGAACATCGCCGAAACCAGTCTTACGATCGATGGCGTCGGAACGGTCATCGATTCCGGTTTAGCGCGCGTCATGCGCCTTGATAACGCTTTGGGTTTTGAGCGCCTACAACTATCCCGCATCAGCCTGGCTTCGGCGATCCAAAGAGCCGGACGCGCCGGACGCCAAGGGCCGGGACATTGCCACCGGCTTTGGACAAAGCTCGATGAAGCGTCGATGACGCCGTTTGAACAACCGGAACTCAAACGAACGGATCTCGCGGAACCCCTGCTCCTCCTGCTCTCACAAGGCGTGAGCGACCCCTTCGCGTTTTCTTGGCTGGAAGCGCCCCCACCGGCGGCGCTCGCTTCGGCTCTTAATACTCTAACCGATCTCGGTTTCCGTGATTCCACCACAGGACAGTTGACCGCCTTGGGCAAAGAAGCGCTCAAACTCCCTTTGGGCCCGAGGCTCGCACGCCTTGTGCTCGAAGCGGCACGCGTCGGGAAACTTGAACTCGGCGCGACCATGGCAGCGCTCTTATCGGAAAAAGACATTGTCAGACGCGGGACAGACCTGAAAAAACATGCCCATCATGAGTCCGACGTGCTCATTCGTCTGCATTTGCTCGAGGACGCAAATCACCCTGCCGTCGACCGATCGGCGGCGAAAAATGTTCTGCGCGTGGCGCGGCAACTGACCGAGATCGGCCGCAGCCTCAAAGTCGAAGATCTTCCAAGTTTGCCAGCCGATGTAAGAGATTTGGCCTCTGATGAAGACGAACTCGCGCGCCTACTCCCGCTTCTCGCTTTTCCGGACCGTGTCGCCCGCCGGCGGAGGCCCCGCGAACCGCAAGCACGGCTCGTGGGCGGAAAAGGCGTTATCCTCTCCCCTCGCTCCGTGGTTGAGGGATCAGCTTATTTTGTCGCGCTGGATTCGCAAAGTGACGCTCCCGTCGGGAACGGTGGGGCTAAGTCTGACGCCACCATCACAACAGCAAGCGCCATTGAAAGAATGTGGCTCGAAACCTTCTTTCCAGAGGCCATCAGTCGGCAAGCGCAAACGCTTTTCGATGAAGCTTCGCTCAGCGTGCAACGCCAGCAGGCGCTCTTTTTCCGTGATCTTCCGCTCGATGACCCACAGATCGGCCGACCGGATCCTGACGAATCTTTCCCTCTTCTCGTTGAGGCCGCTCTACGTTATTGGGACACGCACATCGCTCCCAGCGAAAACCTAGCTCGGTGGCTTGAACGTTTCGCGTTTGTCCACGAACACGTTCCGGAAGTGGCCCAGATCGATTTTGAGGCGATCAAGCGAGCTTCTCTCGAAGAAGCCGCTTACGGCGAAGTGAGCCTGGACGATCTTCTCGCGAAACCTCTTGACGAAATTTTCTCGCGACATCTGCCCGCGGAATTCGCGCGTTTCATGGATGAGTTCGCACCGGACAGGATCACAGTCCCAAGCGGGAGCCGCATTCGCGTTCATTATCCCCCGTCACAAGCGCCTTATCTCGAGGTTCGCATTCAGGAAGTCTTCGGTTGGCGCGAATCCCCTCGAGTTGGCGGCGGGAGAATACCGGTCGTCCTACACCTTTTGGGACCGAATTTCCGTCCGGTTCAGGTGACGGCCAATCTCAAGAGCTTTTGGACCACGGGTTACGCCGAGGTGAGAAAAGAACTTCGGGCGCGCTATCCGAAACATTCTTGGCCGGAAGATCCCCTGACGGCGACGCCCGAAGCAAAGAGACGAAGACGTTAAGCTTAGTACAACCCCGCCTGTAACTTCTGGGCCTCTTCGTAATACTGACCCACCGTCTCTTTCGCCTGTTCGAGATAGCGTTTGGCGTATTCATTGGTCGTCGAGGCCAAATGCGACTCAATCGTGTTTAAAGCGCCGCGATGGGACTCTACTTGCAACGCGATATACCGCTCGTCCAACTGGCGACCACTCAGGATCGAAAGCTGAATGAATTTTTGCGCCTGGCTCCACAAACCCTCCAACTCTTCGGTCGTGGTGGGAAAGTTGACCAGCGGCATGCCCATCGAGCTGGCCATATAGGTCAACTCGTAATTGGCGTAGTAGTACTGCCGGTACACGTTATATGCATACTGCCTGACGGTTTGGTTGCTCGAGCGTTCGAGAACCAACAGAGCGTATTGCATCTGAGTTTGGTAAATCGCGCTCAGTTCAGCAAAAGCGCGGAACTCCGACGGAATCAGGGAGTCCGCAATCGACGTCTGGTACATCTCAATGCGGGCATTGAGATCGTTGACTCCGGTCACCTGTTCCGGACTCGCCTGCGCCTGGGAGACCGTTATCGCCACTGAAGCCAAAAGACCGAGAAGCTTGATCATCTTGGATCCTCCTTGAGTTACGTAACCACCAGCCCATGAGACCCACGCGGTCTCAGCAAGGCTTTGCAGAACCTAACCATCAATTTTTCGAATCTCATGACGATTTCGTGAAAAAGCTTTTGTTTTCGTAGAAGATGTCCGTTTAGGCCTCTTGCTTCCGTGGCGCTACGCGGGGTATTGTTAACAAGCGTGACGCTTCTGGACACTTCTGAACTAAAAAAAGCTAAAGACCGCCTGCTCAACGGTGACGTCGTTGCCATACCAACCGAAACGGTCTACGGTCTCGCCGCGAGCATCGAGTCCGAAAAGGGCTTGCGCAAAATCTTCGCGCTTAAGGAACGCCCGTTTTTCGACCCGCTGATCGTCCACGTCGCAAGTTTCAAGGAAGCCGCAAAGGTCGCGAAAACATGGCCTCCCCTGGCCGACTTTGTCGCCCGTTTTTTCTGGCCGGGCCCGTTGACGATCGTCTTACCAAAAGCGGATTCCGTTAACCCCCTGATCACGTCCGGTTTGGACACGGTGGCCATTCGCTACCCGTCACACCCGATCGCGCTCGAATTGATCCGTATGGTGGGAACACCGCTTGCGGCTCCAAGCGCCAACCGCTTCGGACGAACCAGCCCCTCGCGCGCCGGTCACGTACGGGCCGAGTTCCCGGGGAGCCAACTGCTCATTCTCGATGGGGGTGAGTGCGAGGTTGGTCTTGAATCGACGGTTATTTCCATCGACGCGGACGAAAGCAAAATCCGGATTTTGAGACCGGGCGCAATCACCGCGGAAATGCTGGCGGAAACACTCAAAAAATGGTCGAAGCCTGTGACAATTGAGCACGCCTCTAGCGCCGAGTCACCCGGCCATTTAAAGCACCACTACATGCCGAATATCCCGCTCGTGATCGTCCGCAAAGACGAACCCGGCGGCTTATCGCAAAAAACACGCGACGAAATCGCTAGCCAACTGGGAATCAAAGTCACAAAAGTCAACGAACTTGTTTTAAATGAGGAACCAGCTCAGGCCGCGCGGGAACTGTACGCCGAACTAAGACGGCTCTCCGAAAGCGGCGCCGATCTTATCTATGTCCGCGAACCGAGCTCGGACGATGGCCTATGGCGGGCCATTTGGGACCGGTTGACCAAAGCCGCCTCCCTTGATTTCCGCGGATAAACGAATTTCAGTAAAGGGGCCCTAACACAAGCCGCGGGTCAGGATAAATCAAAAGCGCCCGCTCCAAGTCTTTTTCACTCACCGTGCCCGGCATGTCGCATTTATCAGGCTTGAACCACGAAAGTTGAAAATGCACGTGCGGATTCCAACCGCCGTTTTCGTCGGTATCGCCCACCCAGCCGATGACATCACCGGCTTTAAACGACTCCCCCGCTTCCCTGGCCCGCACAGAAGCGTGACTTAAATGCCCATGAAGCGCCCAGATCAGACGGCCGCCGAGATCATGCTCCGTAATAATCGTTCCCCCGTAGTCACCGGGTGCTGGGTTAATTCCGGTCATGTAAATCCGTCCGTCGTAAAAAGCGTGGACCGGCGTTCCGACAGGCGCCGCAATATCGATACCGACATGAATGTCGCGAACGTCGTCGTGACCGGACTTAAACAAATCCGTTTGATACATTCCGGGCCGGCGCTCGTTGTAGCGCCCGATTCCATAAGGCGACCGACGCTTACGGTTAGGGTCGTAGCCACCCGTTAAATCATAAACCTCGTAGTCCTTGGGCAATTTGATGACGGGCTCGAACTGAAACGCGGAAAAATCGAAATCGCGAGGTATTTGTTCCAAACTCATATGACTCAGGGCCAAGCCGGCCATGTCCATTAAATTCTCATTAAAGATATATTCAGTGTTCATAAAAGTTAAATGAAGATTTGCTTTTACCCGCTCGAATCAGGATATTGAGGCCCATTTTTGCTGAGGAGGCGGGACATCACCATGCGGCCTTCACACGAAACACCGCTTTCAATCATCACAAACGGGCCTGTTGCGCTCCACTTCGGAAGAATCAAAAAGCGAGTGAGGAATATGAGGAAAAAAACGTCTTCGGTTCTAGCTTTCGCTTTGTTCACGCTCGTCGCCGCCGTTGCAGCGCCCTCACAAGCCGCTCCACAAAAAAACGCGACCGCGACCCAATTCCTCTCGCTGGCCGAATACATGGAGCAGGTCACCTCGAAGAACGATTCGTACAAAGCGGCGGAAAAAAACGCGGAAGCCGCGCGGCTCACCCTCGGCGAAGGCACTCTTCTTTATAAGCCATTCCTTGTCGGTGACGCTTCCGCGACCGGTTACGCGACCAATAACCCCTTCGACACGGCATCGGACTTCACGAAAACGCAGAGCTATTCCATCGGCATAAGTGAGCAAACCCCCTTCGGCTTAAGCGGCAAATTGTCTTTCAACCAGTTGAATTTGGAAACCCCTTCGTTTGGCGGGTTCAACTCGACTTATCCGAAGTTCGAAGTCTCGCTATCACTTTTCCGCAACTTTTTGGGTAGCGAAGTCCGTTCGCAGGCCAAAGCGATCACTTCTGCCGCGCAAGCCAAGGCGCATGCACAAAACTTCCAACTGAAAACGATCCTCTTGGAAGCCGAGAGCCACTATTGGCGGCTCGTCTTGGCCCGCGAATTCGTCCAGATGCAGAGGCAGGCGGTCGAACGCGCGCAAAAACTTCATGATTGGTCCACGCGTCGCGTGAAATTGCAGCTCACCGATCCGGCCGAAACCTATGCAACCTCGACGAATTTACAAGCCAAGAAGCTCGACCTCCGCACCGCTTTGGATCAAGAACGCGAAGCCGCTCTCGCCTTTAATTCCTCACGCGGGATCCTTTCAGATGAAGTGCCGGAAAAACTCGTCCCTCTGAACGCCGAACTCGTGAACCAGCTGAGTCCGCCGACGCGCACGAACAAAAGAGAGGATGTGCTGGCGGCGGAGCACCAGGCGATCGCGACGGCCGCGAACGCGCGGGCGAACCGTGAGAAATACAAACCGAATATCGAAGTTTTCGCCTCCGGACCGATCACCGACCCGGGCACGCCCCAGAACATGATGATGATGACCATGCTGCCGATCAATATGCAGCCGACGACGGTGGTCGGCGTGCGGCTTTCCGCTCCTCTTGACATCTTCACCACCGGCAAAATTCTCGAAGGATACCAAGCCGAAGCCAGTGCAGCCGACCTTACTTACCAGCGGAAGGCCTTCGAAGAAGAGCGCGATTGGCGCAATTTAACGGCGAAATTCAATGAAGCCCGCGAACGTTTGCGTCTCTATACGGAACTTGAACGGACACAGAAGCAGAAACTTGACCACGAGCGCGAGCGCCACCAACGCGGACGGACGACATTGCAACAAGTCCTGATCTTCGAAAACGATTACGCCCTCTCGCAGATCGGGCGCCTACAAGCCTTCGCCGAACTCCTCACCTTGAACGCCCAAATCAAGCTTTATGGAGAGAAATATGAACCTCGCTGATCTTTCCATCCGACGGCCGATTTTCATCACCTGCGTCGTTCTATTAAGCCTGGTGACAGGTCTCATTTCCATGTCACGACTCGGCGTCGACCTGTTCCCCGACGTGACATTTCCGGTCGTCACGGTCACGACTCCGTATCTCGGCGCGGGCCCGGCCGAAATTGAAACCTTGGTCACGAAACCGATCGAAGACGAGCTTTCGACGATCTCGGGCATTCGGCGGCTCAGCTCGATCAACCAAGAAGGCGTTTCCATCGTGGTCGCTGAGTTCACGCTCGAAACTGATGTGAAATACGCCGAACAACAAGTCCGCGACCGGATCAGCGCCGTACGGTACAAACTTCCTGATGACGTGAAGGAGTCGACAATCCGCAGGATCGACCCGGCTGATCAACCGATTCTGACTCTGTCGCTAACGGCCGACCTGCCTCCCGCCGAACTCTATGACCTCGCCAATGAGGTCATCCGTCCGCAACTTGAACAAGTGAACCAAGTCGGCCTGGTAGAGGTTCTCGGCGGAAGAAGGCGGGAAATCCAGATCCAGCTCGACCGCGAGAAACTGAAAAAGTACGAGCTTTCCGCCTCGCTTGTGGTGAACCGCCTCACCGGGGCCGGTGAAAACATTCCCTCAGGGAAAGAATCGGAGGGCTCGACCGAAACGATCTTCCGCACAGTCGGACAATTCAAGTCCTTGGACGACATCAAAAATCTCGTGCTAAACTTCTTCGGAAACGACGTCCCCGTCCGCATCTCCGATATTGCGGAAGTCAAAGACACTCTTGAGGATGAAAAAACGCGAACCTTCGTTAACGGCGAAGCCGCGCTTTTCTTGAATGCTTATCGTCAGTCAGGCTCGAACACGATCGAGGTCGTCGACAGCCTCAAAAAGCGGGTCGCGGCCATTAACGAACGTTTACAAGATCACGCGGGCAAACCTGAGATAAAGATCATTCGCGATGGATCCGTATGGATCCGCAACAATGTTAATGACGTTTACGAGTCGATCATCATCGGCGTGATACTCGCTGTGGTCGTCGTCTACTTCTTTCTCGCCAACGGCCGCTCGACGATCATCACGGGCTTGGCGCTTCCTAACTCGCTCATCGGCGCTTTTGTCCTCATGGCGATCGCCGGGTTCTCAATCAATATCCTCACACTTTTGGCGCTCTCTCTTTCGGTCGGGCTTTTGATCGACGATGCCATCGTGGTCCGCGAGAACATTTTCCGCCACCTGGAGATGGGCAAGCGTCCCATCCAAGCCGCATTAGACGGCACGGGCGAAGTGCGACTTGCGGTGATCGCGACCACTCTCACGGTGATCGCGGTCTTCGGCCCCCTCGGCTTCCTTAAAGGCATCGTGGGACAATTCTTCAAGCAGTTCGGCCTCACGGTCTGCTTCGCTATGGCCATCTCACTCTTTGACGCGCTCACCATCGCTCCCATGCTTTCCGCATACTTCGCGGGGCGCACGCACCAGCGGAACCCTAACAGCCTTTTCGGCCGCACCATCGGTCGTGCCGTCGACGCTTTCAGCCGGTTTCAGGACGGAATGGATGACGCGTATGAAGTCTTCCTTTCACGTTGGCTCAAACGCCGGGGCGGCGCCGGCCTTCTCATCGGGGCGAGCATCTTGGTCTTCATTCTGTGCATGGCCTCGGCGATCTTCATCCCGCGCACGTTCCTTCCGAACCCGGACGCAGGCGAATTCACTCTCGAACTTGATATGCCGCCGGGAACGAACCTTGAGACGATGACGGCGCGGGCCATTGAAGTCGACAAGATCCTGCGTTCAAACAAAGAAATCGAACTCACCGCACTGACGGCCGGTTCGACGGAAGGTGATTCGAACACGGCCGAATTTTACGTCAAACTCATCCCGGCTGACCAAAGAAGACTCACAACAACGGACGTAAAAGTAAAAGTCCGCGAACAACTTCAAGCCCTTCAAGATTTAAACCCGAAAGTCAAAGACTATGATCCCTTCGCGACCGGCCTTCGCCCGTTCGCTCTCGTGATCACCGGATCCGACCAAGCGGAGTTGGAGAAAACAGCGCTCGCCGTTCTGGAACGCTTGAAAAAGCATCCAGGTCTTGTCGACGTCGACATCGACTTCCGCTCCGGCAAGCCCGAATTCCAAGTGGTTCCGGATAGTGAGCGAGCTCAAATGTTGGGCGTTTCCACCGCGACGATCGGTATGGAACTCCGCACACAGATCGAAGGTGTTGTGGCGGCGAAATACCGCGAAAAAGGCATCGAATATGACGTGCGTGTCCGCCTGCGCGATGATCAACGGAATCTCAAAGCGAATTTCGACGAAACATTCGTCCCGAACATGAACTTCTCACTCGTGCGCCTAAAAGACGTGGCGACCCCAGTTTCGACGGAGGGTCCTTCACGCATCACGCGGATGAACCGGGCCCGGTACGTGCAAATTTCCGCCGACGTCGCGCCCGACGCCGGCCTCGGTGACGTCATGGATGAAGTCGCGACGATTCTCAAAACCGACATCAAACTCGGCCCGGACATGGATTTCACGTTCATCGGCCAAGGGGAAAGCTTTGAAGAACTCGGCGAGGCGATGGCGATCGCGATGCTCTCCGGGATCATCTTTATCTATCTCGTACTATCGTCGCTTTACGAATCGTTCATCACGCCATTTACGATCATGCTCGCATTGCCGCTTGCCGTCTGCGGCTCGGTTCTGGCGCTGGCGGTCACGCGCGAGTCGTTCAACATCTTTTCGATGATCGGCATCATCATGCTGATCGGGGTCGCGACGAAAAACTCCATCCTTCTTGTCGATTACGCGAACCAACTGGCGGCGACCGGCATGGATCGGATCGACGCGATCATCAAAGCCGGACGGACGCGCCTCCGGCCGATTCTTATGACGACAATGGCGCTCATGGCCGGCTCCGTCCCGATCGCGATCGGCCTTAACGAGGCATCGAAACAGAGGACGTCAATGGGGATCGCGATTATTGGAGGCTTGGTCAGCTCGACACTTCTCACGCTGATTGTCGTGCCGGCGGCCTATTCGTATATCGACCGCTTCCGGATTTGGAGTGCGGGAAAGCTCAAAGAAATCCTCATGAGCGAAGAGGCGCTTGCGGACGAAGAAGCCCACAACGTGGCACGTATGGAGCGCCTAGACTCGCTGGCG
This sequence comes from uncultured Bdellovibrionales bacterium, assembly GCA_937927435.1. Classification (GTDB taxonomy): domain Bacteria; phylum Bdellovibrionota; class Bdellovibrionia; order Bdellovibrionales; family JAMPXM01; genus CALBDW01. Next base: position 2,573 of record CALBDW010000104.1, on the reverse strand, counting down.
CCGAAAAACGCCTCCGTCGAGTAGTCGCAAATCAGGGTTTGGCGTCGGCGCCGCAGTCGGCCCACAAGCACCGGTCGAACTTTTCGAATCCGATTTTTTCATAAATTCGGATCGCCGGCGCGTTGGTGCAGACGACAGACAATGCGACGAGGTCCGTTTCTTGTAACGCGCGTTCCACGAGGCTAGAGGTTATCTCGGTGGCGAACCCCCTACCTCTGTATTCGGGGCGCGTTTCGACGGAAACGAGCGTCCAGATATCCGGGAGGCTGATCATTGAAGAGCCGAGAGAGACGATCTGGTCGCCCTCAAAAACTCCGTAGAACGCGTTCGCGCTTCTGAGCCAGTAAGGCACCCTCAGCTTTTTGGCTCGTTCGCCGAAAAAGTCTTCGAGCGCGGGCAAATCGCTCTCGGTCAATTGACGAGCCACTCCTCGATGCGTCTTCCGGTAGGTCCGGGGGGTCAGTGTCATGCGCCAAGCTTCGAAGATCTCAGCTTGCGGATAATAGCCCGTAACTACATCCGCCAACTCAGCAAGTGTCTCGCTCACAATGAACGGCGGATGCGGTTGAACATGGCGGAGCAATCGGTCCACCTTTTCCGGTTCGCCGTCCAATATCAGAAACGGCGTGCGAATCGCAGGATGGCCAGAAACGTGAAGGAATGAAAGCGCGCCCTCCCCATCAATATAATAAAAGCGGGATCTTCTCGGCCATCGGAGCAAGTCTTCGATCACATGGCTGTATTTCGGACAATTCCTCCGTAAACGGGCTAAAACGAACTCACGCTCCGGCTCGCCTAGCAGTTTAATTTCTCCGTCCCGCATAAAGGTGCCTCCCGGAATCGTTTACACCTAATCAAAACTCATACGTCTTCCAAGGGCACACTTAGGACAAAACTCATTCTTTTACACGAGAACGAACTTTCATAACCGAAACTTCATAAACGCGTGGCCAATTGTCCCGCTTTATGCTTAAGTGCGGATGGATTGGTCGTATGAAACACCCGACGGATTTCACGAGACAGGTCATCCGGATCATTAAGGAGATCCCGCGAGGGAAAGTGGCGACGTACGGGCAGATCGCGCAACTTGCCGGCAAGCCTCACGCCGCGCGCGCCGTGGCCTGGATCCTTCATTCGTGTTCAAAATCCCATCGCTTACCTTGGCACAGAGTTATCGGAGCGAAAGGAACGATTTCATTTCCCCGCGGTTCCGCAAACTATCGCGAACAAAAAAAGAAACTTCGTACGGAAGGAGTCACCTTTCTTGAAGGGAATCGCCTCGACCTCGACCGCTATCAATGGATCCAACGAAGAGGATCGCGCGCCCGGAAACTCCTGCAGCCTCGTGTGTTCTCCGACGATTGACTGAAGAATTAACGTCAATTCAATATCCCGGTTCCGACACCGCAGACGCTTTCTTCTCAGCCGCGAGACTTGCAGTGTTGTACAACAATCCCCCGGCTATTGAATTCCAGCCGGAGAGGATCGACGATTAAAAGTCCGACTGGTTTCAAATTCCATGGACGGAACGCGAACTCAAACAAAGGAGGGAAAGCATGAGAACACTCGTCCTCGCGGCGGCCCTGGCGCTTCTCGCGTCTCCGGCTTTTGCAAACGACACTGCGCCGGACTCGGATGTCATCGTCACGCCCGAAGAACTTATGACGTTAGCGGAAGATCCTCTTCCTGACGGCGCGGTGATCGACGAATACGGCGAGACCGCCGTCATCGAAGAAATGCAAACCGGAGGATACGGCCGATACTACCGGCGCGGATACGCTTGCTACTTCACGAACGGCTCCGGCAAAGGATACTACGGGCGCCACTACACGTGGACCGGCGCTTATTGGGGCGGTTACCGCGGATGCGGAGGAGCCAGCTGTCGCTTCGGCGGATGCTTCCGTCACGGCTGGTGGGGCTGGACAGGCTTCGGCTGGCGCTACGGTTGGTTCGGTCCCCGCTGGGGCTGGTGACCGCTGCCCTTCCCGCCTACGACGAGGCCGGAACATCGCCCGGACGGCCCGATGTTCCGGCCGTTGACACTTCCGAGCCAATCGAGCCTTTCTCCCAGCCTTCAATCGTTTTGAACGTCTCACGTTGAGACGATCGACTTTCGTCTTAAAGCCGAAGGTCGAAGTTGTCGATAAGTTCTCCAGCGGGCCAGCTCAATGGACCGAGATGAAGGAGAAATGAAAATGGCGACTAAACTCAAACATCAACAACAGCAGCAGCCAGCAAACGATAATGTCGTTTCGATCGTCCGTTGCGTTGCCGACGGTTGCGGCAAAAGAGCCGACAAATCGAGCTTCTGCGCCGAACACTTCGAATGGTTCAAATTCGGGCTGATCACGAAAGAAGGGAAGCGCCCGTCCGACTTCGACAAGAAATATCTCGCTTATACGAACGCGAAGAGAAAAGCCGCCTGATCAAGGCTGCTCGAGCACGAAAACCTGCTCCGAGCGATCCAGCCGGACCGGACGCCTCGACGGGTTCGTCAGGCGTTCGCCGGCTCCGAACAATAACAGTTCCAAGCCCGTTTCGTTCTTTTCCAGATCGGAAGAGCACACGTCTGA
>CALBDW010000103.1 GCA_937927435.1 uncultured Bdellovibrionales bacterium | reverse complement strand
AGCCGGGTTTCGACTTCAAGTTCGAAACGGTCCGGAACGTTCGGGATGATCAGATGCGTATCGGTCGCTTCGTACTCGTTCACGGCGAGTTCACGGCCGTTGAGGGCGACCCGCGAAGGCTTTAATCCTTCACCGTTTAAAGACAGAGCGGCGGCCGGTTCAACCGCCGGATTCCGCTCGAATGACAGTTTCGACTTCACGATCGTGAACTCGTCGTGGAGATCGAAGTGAAGTTTGACCTGGGAAATGAAAAACTCCGGTGGGCGATAGTCCTTCAAAAAAATCGGTTTCGGGTTGGTCTCTGCTTTCATAGTCTGCCTTTCGATATGCCGCGGCGGTGGCCTTTGACAATAGCCGATGGAGCAAATCGCGATCAAGGACACGAGGGCTTACAGATCGCGTCGATGTGAATCATTACACAACAAGGGAATCTCTTGGACGGGGTTGGAAAGGATGATAGGCTCCCCGCGCATGAAGACATTGAGACCTCGCCGTAAAGAATTCGCCTCTCTCGAGTCGCTTTATATCGAAGGTTCCGAAGATGGACCGACCATTGTGCTCTTTCATGGCTTCGGCGCCGATATGACGGATTTAGCGAGCCTGGCTGCGATGATCGAGGCTCCCGAGGGGACGAATTGGGTTTTCCCCAACGGCCATATGACCGTGAAGGTCGGAGGTTATTTCGAAGGGCGTGCGTGGTTTCCGATCAGCTTGGCGGAGCTGGAACGTTCGATCGTTACGGGTGTGGCGGTGGATTGGAGCGAGCGTGTGCCTCCAGGCCTTGAAGACACCCGGCGACGGGTCGCGGAATTCATCGATGCGCTCGCTGTTCCCCCCGAAAAATTGATTTTGGGCGGGTTCAGCCAAGGCAGCATGGTGGCGATCGATTTGGTGACCCAAATGGAGCGACCTCCCGCTGGACTCGCGATTCTATCGGGGACGCTTATCAATCGTTCGGAGTGGGAGAATTTGGCTCCACGCCATAAAGGAATGCCTTTCTTTCAAAGCCACGGTACCAACGACCCCGTATTAGGTTTTACAATGGCGCAGAAACTTCAGCGCTTTTTGATCGATTCAGGTTGGAAAGGGCAACTGATCAAATTTGAAGGCGGGCATGAAATTCCGCCTTTGGTCATAAGCCATTTGAACGCGTATTTACGTCGGCAATTATCGTGACTTTTCGGCACCGGTCGCTTTGGGGCGGCCGGACGTCTTAGAAAACGTCATAAGCTGCCGAAATCCCTCAGTAAAACTAAGTAAACTGTATCTGTATAATCCTTCGTTTCTCATCCTATGGTCTTTAATCCCGCTCCCAGATTGGGATTCCGGGCGAGAAAATGCTGAAATTGCTTCTGCTGGCTTCTGAAAGTGTGTTACACCGGAGAAAGCAAGTATTTAACGTCCCACCACAACGGGCATAGGGTCAATGTGGAGGAGGATGTTGCAAGATGTGTCCTTTATAGGTCCTAGGAGTAAGTGAATGGGTAAGAAACTTTATGTCGGCAACCTTCCCTTTTCGGCATCCGAACAAATGCTTCACGCGAAGTTCGCCGCATTGGGTGATGTGGAATCGGCAAAAATCATCGTCGACAGGGAGACCGGTCGGAGCAAAGGGTTCGGATTCGTCGAGATGGTGGACGAAGTCGCGGCCCAGAACGCGATCAATGCCTTGAACGGTGCCGACTTCGAAGGTCGTGCAATGATTGTTTCGGAAGCACGTCCGCAAGCCCCTCGTGAAAATCGCGGATTCGGCGGTCGCGGCGGTCGTGGCGGATTTGGGGGAGGCCGTGGAAACCGCGGTCATGGCGGCGATCGCTGGTGATCTCCCCATTCTCTTTCCGTAAGTGATCATGAATCCTGGTACGGGCTCCTCGCGAAGGAGCCCGTTTTTTTTGCGTTCTTCCCGCGTGGAGCGAAGTAAGGCGTGGCAATCTTTGACAAGTTGAAAGCCTTGGCGGATGACTTCGTTATGCGATTCGAAAACAAGTGGGAAAAACGCGTTCTGGTGCTCATCACCCTTTTCACTCTTTTGCGCGCCTTTCTCGGCGGCATTCTCGGTTTGGGAGACGACGAAGCCTATTACTGGGAGTGGTCTCGTCGTTTGCAGCTTTCCTATTACGATCACCCGGCCATGGTGGCTTGGATGATCAAAGTCGGTACGATGATCTTCGGCCAGAATCCCTTCGGCGTGCGTGTTTTCGGTCTTCTATGTAATGCCGCGACGGCCTATTTGATTTGGGTTCTGGGCTGCCGTCTCTTGAACCGCCAAGCGGCTCTTATCGGCGTGCTCTTTTATGTTTTCGCTCCGATTTTCAGCCTCGGCGGAATTCTCATGGTGCCCGACGCGCCCATGGGTGCGGCTTGGATGGCTTTGCTCGTCGTGCTTTGGCGGATTTACGGTGAAAGCGATGATCGTTACTCGACGTGGATTTTAGCTGGAGCCTTGCTCGGCATCGGATTACTTTCGAAATACACGATCGTGCTTTTGGGAGCGTCGGCCGTTTTGCTTTTTCTTCTGGACGGTGAACGTCGGCGCGATTTGGCGACCGGAAAGTTTCTTGCCGCCCTCGGGATTGCGGCGGCGTTTTCGCTTCCCATCGTGATGTGGAACATCGAACTCGGATGGCCGACCCTGAAGTTCCACTTGCACGACCGGCACACCGGTGGCGGTGGCGCGAATTTTTCGCGCTGGGGGCAGTTTTGGGCGAGCCAAGCGATCGCGCTCGGGCCCGCGCTTTTAATCGGTTGTTTGGCGACATGGATCGTCGCGCTTTTGCGCTGGAGGGACCGCCGGTGGCGTTTTCTCTTCATGCTTTCCGCGCCGACTTTCGTAATTTTCGCTACGCAAGCTTTGTATGCGGAGTTTAAGCCACATTGGCCGGCGCCGGCTTATATTTTAACGTTCTTGGGATTTGCGGAACTTTTTCGCGAGGGTTTCGGACTCGCTTCCCAAACGGTGCGACGCTGGGCGCGCGGAATCGTCGCCGCTCTCATTCTTCTGATTTTCGTCCCGATCAATTTGCTCTTTTATATCGGAACTGTTTGGCCGCTTCTGCCGAAGATCGCGCGGGTCGTGGCGCCGGAAACGCCTTGGGACCCGAAGTTCGACCCAACGAACGATCTTTTCGGCTGGGATCGAGCGGTGGCGCGTGCTGAGGAGATTCGCAAAGAGTTGGCCGAAAACGGGGAGCCCGCGCCGTTCTTGTCGAGTTCCCGTTACCAGTTGGTCGCGCAAATCGCTTTCATCGCGCAAGAAAGAGTGTGGCGGGTGAGCCCTGGTCAAGATCAATACTCATTCTGGCAGACGTCCGATGAGTGGCGTCCGCTCGTTGGCCGGAGTTCAATTTTCATTACCGACCACCGCTACGAACGTGATCCCCGAGGGGATGGGGTCTTCGAATCCTGCGAAGAGTTGGAGCCGGAGACTGTCATGCGGGGAGATGAACCCGCCCGCAAGTTCCATTTCTGGCTGTGCCGCGGGTTTCTCGGTTTTCGAACGGAGTAGTCAATTCGCTTGTGAAGCGGGGGTGGCTTTTTCCTCGGGCGGGCACTTGAGCCATCCGGTCGCGTATTTGCGGAATTTCGGAGAGCACGGGTCGTAGGAATTCAGGACCCATTCTTTCCCTTCGTAATTCTCAATGAAATAGCGTTTAGCCGGATGAAAGAGCGAAACGTGAAGATATTTGAGGGAGACCTGCTCCAAAGCCTCTTGGCGGCTCTTTCCCATATAGTCCATAACGTAGACGGCTGAGGCTTCGCTCGTCCGGTCGGCGCCGGAACGGCAGTGAACGAGAATCGGGCGTTCCGCCGTTTCCAAGATTTCGTGGAACTGCCGCCAGTTCTCCGGTGTCTGCACGTGTTCGGTCGAAAAGCCGATGTTTTCGTGCCTGACGCCGAGGCGCGCGAGAGTCGCCGCCTCATCGTCGTACCACCATTCTCCTTCTTGTTTGCCGCGGAGATTTATGACCGTTTTGATGCCGTATTGTTTCACGACCTCTTCAAGTTCGTCCCCCGAAAGCTGGGCGGAACGGTAAAACTTGTTCTCTTCCACAACGTGAAAGTTTTTGGCTGGACGGAAAACCGACATGCGATAGATCCACGCTCCGAGCAAGCAAAAGCAAACAAGAAAGAGAACGATCTTAACGGTGCGTTTATTCAAATCCGGCATAATGCCGTTCACCTTAGCTCAGAAAAGCCTCTTTCTCATCATGTTTTTGCGGCGAAACGGGATGGGGCTTAAAGGACTGCCATTCACGATTGAGAATGAGCTGAGCGCCTCGGCGGAACGTTATATAGGACCAAAACCATTGGATCAGCACGAGAACCCGGTTTTTGAATCCCACGAGGTAATAAATGTGAACGGTGAGCCAGGTGAGCCAAGCCAAGATACCGCCGAATTCGAAACTTCCGGTTTGGGCGATGGCGCGGCTCCGCCCGATTGTCGCCATTTGACCTTTATCGATCCAGTGGAACGGCTCACGTGGTTTGCCAGCTAGGTCGTTTAAGATGGTTTGCGCGACGAAACGGCCTTCCTGCATGGCGACCGGAGCGAGTCCAGGCAGTACACGGCCGTTCTCTTCAACGTGAGCCTGGTCGCCGATGACGAAGACTTCGGGGTGGCCGGGAATGCTGAGATCGGGCTCAACGATCACGCGTCCGCCCCGGTCAAGTGGAACGCCGAGAGTTTGGTTGATCTTCGATGGGAGCACGCCGGCCGCCCACAGGATCGTGTGCGCTTCGAGACGTTTGTTGCCGTTGATCGTGATTCCCGAAGCCGAAATATCGGTCACGCGCGAGTGGGTCCAGACCGAAACGCCTAAATACTCGAGATCGTGCCTGGCGCGCTGGGCGAGCTTTTCGCTGAAGCTCGGCAGAATCCGTGGCCCCGCCTCAATCAAAACTATTTTTGTTTGCTCAGGACTGATGTTGCGGTAATCGCGGCTCAAGGTGTAGCGGATGATTTCGCCGAGGGTTCCGGCGAGTTCGACGCCGGTCGGGCCGCCGCCGACGATGGCGAATGTGAGATAACGCCGGATCATCTGCGGATCCTTTTCGCGTTCCGCAAGTTCGAACGACAAAAGAATGCGGCGTCGGATCTCGGCCGCCTGTTCGAGCGTTTTGAGTCCGGGCGCGAATGGTTCCCAGTTTTCATTCCCGAAGTAGCTGTGCTGGGCGCCACAGGCGAGAATGAGATAGTCGTAGTGAAAGACACCGGCGTCGGAGTAAACGAGTCTTTTCTCGAGATTCACGCCAGTGACTTCGCCGAGCAAAACGTTCACGTTCGGATATTTGGCGAATTCCGTGCGCAACGGGACGGCGATTTCGCCCGCGTTCAGGCCGCCCGTCGCCACCTGGTAAAGGAGAGGTTGGAAATTATGGTAATTGTGCTTGTCGATGAGGGTGATGTCGAGGGAGCGGCCTTTTCGTCCCAAACGCTTGGCCGCGTTTAAACCACCGAAGCCGCCGCCTACGATGATGACTTTTTTCGTTTTTCCCGGCATCGCAACCCCGTGATGCCGAGTACAACCGATTTTGCTTCGAGAGCAAAGCTTCAGCCGTCCTTCTACGCCGGAACCGAAGGACAGCTGTGGCGTTTCATCACGTCATTCCGAATGCTTTGAGGATGAAGGCATATTCGAGCGCGATTTCTTTCAACGAGTCGTAACGACCCGAAGCGCCGCCGTGGCCCGCCTCGAGGTTGATGTGGTGAAGGAGCATGTTGTTGTCCGTTTTGAGTTCGCGCAATTTCGCGACCCACTTTGCGGGCTCCCAATAAGTCACTCTCGGGTCGTTGAGTCCGGAAGTGACCAACAGGTGGGGATAGGTCTGCGCTTTGACGTTATCGTAAGGCGAGTAGGACTTCATGTAGCGGTAGTAAACCGGATCGTTCGGGTTACCCCATTCCTCGTACTCGATCGTCGTCAAAGGCAACGTGTCGTCAAGCATCGTCGTGACCACGTCGACGAAGGGAACGTGCGCGATCGCGGCTTTGAAAAGATCGGGTCTCTGGTTGATCACGTTGGCGATGAGCATTCCGCCGGCGCTCCCGCCCACGATCGCGATCTCGCCTTTCCGCGCATATCCTCTTTCGATCAGGAACTCGGCGGCGGCGATGAAGTCGTTGAAGGTGTTTTGCTTCTTAAGGAACTTTCCGTCCTCGTACCAACTCCGTCCCATCTCAGAGCCGCCGCGGATATGGGCGATCGCGAAGATGAAGCCTCGGTTCAAAAGGCTGAGGCGGGCCGTTGAAAACGCGGCATCCACCGACAGGCCGTACGAACCGTAGGCGTAGAGATAAAGCGGCTTGGGGCCTCCGTGTCCGCCGGTTGTCGAGTCGATGCGGTACACGATCGAGATAGGAACTTCAACGCCGTCTGCCGCTCTCGCGAAAACTCGTTCTGAACGGTAAAGCGAGGGGTCGTAGCCACTCGGGATCTCCTGAATTTTGCGAACGACGCGGTCACGGGTCTTCATATTGTAGTCGTAGACGGTCGTCGGCGAGACAAGCGACGTGTAGGAAAAGCGGTAGATTTCAGTGTCGAATTCGGTGTTGGGTTGCGAGCGGAGCGCGTAAGCCGGCTCGGGAAACTCGACTGCATGGTACGAGAAATCCTCGAGATCATAGATGCGCAGGCGCGGCAGCCCTTTTTCGCGGACGTGAACGACCAGATGGTTCCGGAACGCCTCGCAGTCTTCAATGAAAAGCTCCGGGTTGCCGCGCAGGAGTTCTTTCCAATTCGCCGCTCCCGGGTTCTCGACGGGCGCCTCAATCAAACGGAAGTTTTGGACCTCGTCGTTCGTGACGATGAAGAACCGGTTCGTGTGGTGGCTTACGCTGTATTCAATGCCGCGGCGGCGCGGTTCGATGACACGGAACTCGTCGGTCGGACGGTCGGCGTCGATGAACCAGGTTTCCGAGGTGATTTTGCCGACGATGTCGAGAAAGATGTAGCTCCGGCTGCGGGACTTGCTGCAGTAAACGAAGAACTGCGGGTCTTGTTCTTTATAGACCAGGACGTCTTTCGACGGGTCTTCGCCGAGCGCGTGCCGCATCAGGCGGTCCGGACGGTCATGTTCATCGAGGAGGGTGTAGAAAAACGTGCGGTTGTCGTTGGCCCATTCGAATGAGGCCGAAGCGCCGGTGATCACCTCCGATGAAAGTTCCCCCGTCTCGAGGTTCTTAAAATAAATTTGATATCTCTCGGAGCCGTTGAAATCGACGGCGTAGGCGATCCACCGGTGGTCTTCTGTGACTTCAAGGCCGCCAAGGGAGAAATAGGGTTTTCCTTCGGCCAATGCGTTTTCGTCGAGAAGAATTTCCTCGACGGCGTCTTGGGTCCGGCGTTTGCGACAATGAATCGCATATTGCCGGCCCGGCTCCATGCGCCAGTAGTAATCGTAATCGCCGTTTTTGTAAGGAACCCCGTTCTCATCTTCTTTGAGCCGGTTCTTAAGTTCTTCGAAAAGAGACTCGCGCAAGTTTTGTTCAGCCGCGAGCACCGACTCGGTGTAGGCGTTTTCCGCTTTCAGGAATTCCAACACCTCAGGGTTCTCTTTCTCCCGCAGCCAATAGTAGTCGTCGATGCGTATGTCTCCATGAGCTTCCAGGCGATACGGGACTTTTTTGGCTATGGGTGGTTGGGGCGTTGAAGTGCTCTTGCTCATCTCGCAATTTCTTTCGTTTAGGTGCTTGATTGTCGAGAAATTTCAATGGACGATTGTCGCATACAGAGGGCGATTCGCATAGGGAAAAGGGAATCAGCCTGCGTTGCTTAACAGGAGGAACACAATGAACATGAAAATCAGCGCTCTGGCGTTTGTGATGGCGGCGGCGCTACCGGTTTTCGTCGTCGACCAAGCAAAGGCCGCTGGTTTTGAAAAGAACGTTTTTTGGGGCGCTCGTGAGGCCGGTGTCGCGGGTATCGGCGCGCCAAGCACGACTGGTTCGAAAGCTCTTTACTTCAACCCCGCGGGATTGGTTCAAGACGAACCTTCGCATCAGTTTTCATTCGATATTTCTCCGACTTGGTCCCAGTTCAAAGGGCCGGTGAACTACCAAAACGAGGAAGCGACTTCGACCACTTCGCTCACCACTCCGCTTGGTTTGATGTATGGTGGTGCTGTCGATTCGCAACTCGGTTGGGGGATCGGTTTCTATGCTTCGGGCGGTAGCCGCGCTGTTTACGAAGATGTTCCGTTCCCGGGTACGGCGGCTGGTAAGGCGAATGTGAAAACGGATCTCGCCATCACCGAGGTGGCTGCCGGTATCGGTTATCGTGTGAATGAAAGCCTGAAAATCGGCGCCGCTTGGCGGGGCGTGATGGCAACGGCGGATGTCGCGATCGCTTCTCCGAACCCGGAGCAGCAGCTAACGGCAAACCTCATTAACCTTGAAGTCAATGGGCTTAAAGCGACGGATTTTGCGGGCTTTAAGCTCGGCGCTCAATACAAGCTTAGCGAAAAGACGTCGATCGGGCTCGCTTATCGTTCGGAAGTGAAGCTTAAAGGGGATGGAACTTACGGCGGTAAAGTTTCCCATGTCGGTGTGCCGGCTCCTTTGCCGATTGAAAAAACGCCAGCGACGGGCTCTCTCATTTTCCCGATGGCCGTGAACCTCGGGATCGAACACCAGTTCGAAAAATGGCGCGCTCTTGCCGAATACGTTTGGACGCAATATTCGCGCGTTGATGAAATCGTGTTCGAGCAGAAGGTAACGTTTGGCGGCTCGGATAGGGATCCGGTGCCGCTCAAAACGAACTGGAAAGACCAACACAGCGTCAAGCTCGGTGCTGAATGCCAGGCTCTCGCTTGGCCGATCCGCTTCGGTTACGTTTGGACGAGCCAAGTGACCGATGCGAAGCATGCCCGCGCGACATTCTCGCCGCCTGGAATGTCTCACACCGTGACTTTCGGTACGGGCCAAGACTTCAATGTTTCCGAAAGACCGCTGCGTTTCGACGCCGCTCTTGAGTACACCTTCAGCTCGGGCGATAGCGAAGGCGCGGAAGCGGGCGTCGTCGCGACTCCCGACGGGAATCCGACTCGTAAAGGTACGTTCAAGGCGAACGCTTATGCGATCCACCTTGGCGTTTCGTACGCGTTCTAATTTGCGACGCGACATCTGAATGCAAAACCGCCGCGGATCGACCGCGGCGGTTTTTTTTGAGCTGAACACGCCGTTCTCAATATCAATTTGACGCAAGGCCCTTTATGATAGAAACAAGGGCTAAGAATGAAATTCGGATTCTCCACTCTAAAAAAGAGCGGACTTTTCTTATTTGCTTTTTTGGCCAGCTCCTGCGTTGAGCCTCTGGGGACCGGTGCGAAAGTCGATCTGCCTTACGTCATGATCGAGTGCAAAACCCCGCAGTGCTTGAGTGCTGGCGCTTGGAAAAGAGCGATCGTGAAAATTACGTCCGCCGGTTGCGATCCTCAATACGATCAATGGGCCTCGGCGTCGACGTCCTTTATGGTGCAGTGTAATGCCATAACGGGTTGTTGGGGCTCATCGAGCGAGTGGATCGACGCTTTGGGAGACAAACTCAAACAGTTGCCGACCGGTTTTTATACGGTTTGCGGGTTCATTGATTTCGACAATAACTATCCCATCAATGTGGGCCAACATACGAAGATCGAGATTCAGAGCTTGTGGATTAACGGAGTGAATCCGATCTGGCTTACAAACTGGTCCGATCCTTAATAGTCTCTATGGCGCAGTTTTCAACCGATTCGCTGAAAGCGGGAACAAACCTCTTACGCACCTGTTCGCTCATGGCGGAGTACGCCGGGCAGGCGACGTTCGGGAAACTGAAGTACCACGATCCGCAAGAGCGCTTGGAATTCTTCACGCGGAACGTCTCACAATACGCGCGCCGGGTTTTAAAGCTCTTCAATGTTGATGTCGAAGTGAAAGGCGTCGGCCCGGAAATCATGAAGAAAAGGAATTTCTTGGTCGTCAGCAATCACATGTCCTACGTCGACATTCTCTTGCTTTCGTCGATTCAACCCTGCGTTTTCGTGACATCGGTCGATTTGGGGGAGCAGTTCTTTTTGGGGCCGATGGCGGAAATGGGCGGCAGCATCTTCGTCGAAAGGCGTCATCGCGGGCAAATCAACCGCGATATTGAAGTCATTGCGAACGTCTTGAAAGCCGGCCACAACGTCGTCATTTATCCCGAAGGTACGAGTTCCAACGGTGAGCGCGTTTTGCCGTTCAAGCGTTCGCTTTTGATGTCGGCGGTGCATGCGGGGGTGGACATTCTGCCGCTCACGCTCAAGTACGTCGAAATCGATGGGGAGCCCTTCAGTGAAAAGAACCGCGACCGGGTTTGCTGGTATGGAGATATGCCGTTCTTCCCGCATTTCCTCTCGCTTATGAAGGTACGGAGCATTCGGGCCGAGCTATATTTCCATGAACCACTTGCTGTGACCAAGGAATCCACGCGCGTGGAGCTCGCTGATGCGTGTTATCGGCTCATAAGCCAAACGTATGGTGAGCCTTTCAAAAGCAAGCCTGCCGGAGAAGAAAAAGAAGTGGGCTGATCAAAGGCGTAGAAGTTCGCTCGATACCGTTTCGGGTGCGAGCGTTTTCATGCAGTCGTAACGTGCGCACGTCTCTCCAAGACAATTCATTTCACCGGGACACGCCTGAACTTCAGGCAAAAAGACTTTTGTGGCCGCGCCTTGCGGGCCCCAGCGCAGCGGGTGTTGTACCCGAACGGGACTGAAGATTCCGTAGGTGGGGCGGCCGGTGGAGGCGGCTATATGTAAAACGCCTGTGCTCGGCGCAAGAATTGCGCGCGCGCCGGAAAGGACGGCGATCAATTCAGTGCCGTTCAGTTTTTGGTCGAGCCACACGACCGGATGCGCGCCTTCGAACGAGGCGAGCGTTTGCCGGAGCGGTGTAAGATACGGCTCGTCCGCCGCCGTGCCCGTGATCACCACCGGAGCTTTCGTGCTCAAGCTTTGGATCACAGCCGCGTAATATTCAATCGGCCAGTTGAGAGCTGAACCGCCCATCCCGGGGTGAACAACGAAGTATTCTCCTCGATTCAATCCGTGCCGTTCTAGGACCCGCCGGACTTCGTCGTCGTTTGTGGGGCCAAGGGAAAGCGGTTTGCGCTTTAAGCGATCGTTCCCGTGACCGAAAATTTTCTCGACGAGCCCGAAGTTGTATTCCAGTTCCGAGGTTTCGGCGCGGCTACGTTTTTGCCGGATCGCCTGGTTGAGAAAGAGATAAGAGTGCCATTGGCTTTTCACGCCGCCGCGGACCGGAATGCGGGCCAGCCACAGCAAGAGACTAACCCACCAGGGAGCGTGAAAAACGACCGCCGCATCGAACTTCTGACGCCGGGTCTCTAGGAGAAGGCGGAAAAATTCCGAAACGCCGATCCGGCGCGGAAGCTCCTTGAAACGGCGGGGAGGGCGCGCGGCCCGCGCGATGAAACCGAGACCTGTGGTTATCCACCATGTGACGTCAGCTTCACCCGCGAACCGATCGACCGGAAGCGTGAGAATAAGATCGCCGATCCGATCCATGCGGATAAGCAGGATGCGGCGAAACGGCTGCGTTCGACTCATCGATTTCAAGATAGCGTTTGGAGCGCTTCTTGGCCAATCGGTTTTGCAGCTTTCGCTCTCAGTTTACCGAGTAAGGACTCGAAACTTGCGACTTGGCGATCGAGGATCGCCAGGCTCTTTTTCCAGAATTCCGGACGGGAGATGTCTTCGCCGAGATGTTTTCGGGCCAAGTCTTCGGCCGTCATGCTGCCAGTATCCCGAAGTAGGGCCGTGTACATCGGCAGGAAGTCTTTTCCGAGTTCATCTTTGCGCGCATAGATGCCCAAGCTGAAAAGCGCTCCGAACGAGTACGGGAAGTTATAGAAGCTGACGCCGCTGATTGAGAAATGCAGCTTCGTCATCCAGAAGAGCCGCTCCGGTTGCGAAAGCGTATCCCCGTACCAATCGTTCCACGCTTCGGCGGTCATCTCGCTCAGTTCTTCAGGCGTACAATAAGCGCTTTGGAGACGCCGTTCATAGAAATTCTTTTCGAAGAAGAACCGCGCCGGAATGTTGAGAACGTAGCTCGACACAGATTGGACGTTTTGCCACGAGATCGCGTATGCGATCGAGGGGGCGCTTTCGGCTTGGAGAAAGTCGCCAAGAACCGTTTCGGCGAAAATGCTCGCGGTTTCGGCGAGAGTCATCGGGTACCTTTGCAGGACGCGAGGCAAGTCGCGCATGGTCCACGAATGGAAAGCGTGGCCGAGTTCGTGTGCGAGCGTGCGGATATCGTTCACCGACCCCATGTAGGTCATGTAAACACGCGGCGAGTTCGATTTCGCGAACTTCGTGCAATAGGCGCCTTGACGCTTGTTCGGTAGTACGCGGCCTTCGATCCAGCGGTTTTTCTCCATCATGCCGACGAAGTCGGAGAGTACAGGACCGACCGATCCGAGCGCTTCTTGAATCAAGCGCAGGCCTTCTTTAAACGTGAAGCGGGTGTCGTTTTCCGGATTCAAAACGGGCGCGTCAGCCAGAAGATCCCACGGGTCGAGCTGCGTTTTTCCGATCGCCCGGCTCATCACGCGATTGGCGCGTCGGCCTATTTCTTTGCTTTCGCGAAGCGCTTCGAGCATCGCCTCAAGAGTTTCCTGCTTGATGGCGGCTTGATGGACCGGACGGTCGAGAAACCCGAAAGGCCGCGTGTGCGAACGCAAACGGCATTCTTCGATCCGCCATCCGGCAAGGCCGTTTAAGATCGCGGCGACAGAAGTTTCGTGAGGTTTCCATGCGGTTTGAATCGCATGCCAAGCCGCGCGCCGGCGGGATTCAGACGGAGAACGCAATAATCCCGCGGTGCTCGCGAGCCCCATTTCAATCCTGCTTCCGTCCTCGTTTTCGACGTGGCAACGGAGGTTTCCGGATATTTTGTTATAAAGCTCGCCGAATGAATCGATCGCATGAGTCCGCATGCGCGAAAGAAGAGCTTCCTCTTTATCACTGAGCCAGGTGTCGGCGAGTTCGCGGGCGCGCCGTAATGAATAGGTTTCGCTTTTTGTGTGCGGGTGATCCAGATAAGCGTTCAAAATTTGTTCGGGCACCGAAACGAGGAAAAGGCGAACCGGGGTCATCGCGGTGTTTAAGCGCGCCCGTTTCTGGCTGAGAAGAGCCTGCATGCGCTGAGCTCCGGCGTTTTTCCCATCGACGTTCGCTTCGCAACTGACGAACGTGGAAAGGTTGTGGATGAGAATCGAAGCCATGTCTTCCAGTTCAGAAAGCTGCTGAAGAGAAGAAAGATACGTATGAAGGTCCGGATTCTTCGGTGCATTCGCGGGTTCTTTAAAAATGGGCTCGAGTGAACGCACGCTCTCTTCGATCTTGGAGAGAAGAGCGTCGAAGTTTTGGAGGTCGAGCGAGAACTCGTTTGAATCGATGGAAGGATATTCCGTCGAGTTGTTCCAGGCCGGCCCGGCGAATTTATCATTGATTATTTGCGAAGACGTCGTTTCGTTCATGGCCCGAACCTCCTTTGCGGGCCTGATTCTCACGCCTTGCCTTCTCCTTGGTCAAGCTGCGGTCGCGGTGAACAAAATATAAAAGCCACCGGCGAAAAAGAGGAATGCGGCGATGAGGTAGGGGCTGGGTGCCCTGCGATAAATCGCGCATTCGAGAGCGGCGGAAAAGATCGGGCCTGTAATGCCGATCCCGGAGATGGACGCGAGGTGTCCGATTTTAATGGCGGTGAGGTAGAGCAGAAGGGCGAGATAAGTGCCGGCGAAGCTGGCCGCGATGACTAACGCGCGCGCTCGTATCGTCGTAAGTTGTTTATATCCTTCAAAAAGACGAATCGGCTGGAAGCAGGAGATCAACGCGAAGCCGAGAAGGGCACCGAAGCAGCGATAGAAATTTCCTTCAAGGGGTGGCAGGTGAGGACTGTGTTCGAAAGCGGCGCGTGACAAAAGGACACCGCTCGCGTCGAGACTCACGCCGACGAGTGCGAAGAGGAGTCCGCTGAGTCCCCACACGCGTTCCGGGCGGAAGCGCTCCAGAGCAAAGGTAACGAGACAGGCGATCAAGAAAATAACGGCGATAAGGCTTCGCGGCTCGAATTTCTGACTGAAAAAAAGACTTGCCGCAATTCCAAGAAAAAGCGGTTGGAATCCGAAGACCATCAGGGTGCGCGCGGCGCCGAGCCGGGCAAACGCGTTGAGGAGAAAGAGATCGCCGATGTTCAGTCCGATGAAGCCGCTGAGAACGAGTCCGGCCACCGATGGAAGTGACGGCGTATGCCATCCGGTCGTGATCGGTATGGTGAAGGCTAGAAATGCGAACGCGACGACGCATTTGAAGCAGTTCATCCACAAGGCGGAAATGCGTCGCGAATATTCAGCGAAGACGAGGCTCGAAGTTGAAAACGAGAGTGTCGAGCCGAGCGCGAGGAACAGGCTGAGGTGGTAATTTTCGATCGGGAGCATTAATTCACTTCAAGATCGATCATGTGGATTTGCGGGAAGCGCTTGATGAGATCGCTCTCCAGCCTGTTGATCTCGCGTCCCACGGTACGGACCATGCGTTCGGCGGTTTCAAAAAGGATGTATGTCGGATCTTCACCTTCGCGGATCCGTTCGGCGTCGCGTTCAATTTGTTGGCGATTGATGAGAATGCCGCCGTGGAATTCTACTTCCACAGCAAGACGAAGAACGCCTGGCGCCATCACTGCGGTCTTGAGGCTGGTGACGCGTTCCACGGTCGGATAGGATTCCAGGAATTCCCGGATTTCGGCTTCTTCGTCGGCGCCCGCGGAAACCCCCATCAAGATGCGGCCATTGGAGACAGCTAGCATGATGGCCATCACACCGAGAAGGCAACCGATGACAATCGAAGCGATCGCGTCCGGTAACGGGCTGTTGGTGAGGCGCGAAAGATAAAGACCGATCAAGGCCGTCGAGACACCGAGAAGAGCGATGGAATCTTCGAGGAGGACGGCCACCGCGGTGGGATCGTCTCCGGTGCGGATATATTCCCACAGAGATTTCTCTCCCTTTGCTTTGTTCACGGCGCCGATCGCGACCCAGAGAGTGTAGGATTCGATCACGAAGGAAATCGCGAGAATGACGAGTGGAATCCATGTTTGGTCGATCGGATCATGCTTCGGTTCGATCAACGACATGATGCCGTGATAGGTGGTGAAGCCGAAACCGACGAAGAAAATGCCGAGGGCCGAAACGAGGTTCCAGATGTAACGGGCTCGGCCTTTTCCGAACGGATACATCGGTGTCGGCTTGCCGGAACCATGCCGAATCCCGATGAGAAGCAGAATTTGGTTGATCGTGTCTGCGAGCGAGTGAATCGCCTCGGCTAGCATGGACGGGCTGAAGCTGATGGCCCAGCCGATGAATTTTGCTGCGGAAACGGTTGCGTTGCCGATGATCGCGGCGAGTACCGGCGGAAGTGAATTGTCAGTTCGAGTGTTCATGTGTTCCTTGTACGCACCATTATTGATCAGCGTTTAGAGAAACTCAACTGAACCTGTGGTGAGCCGCCGATCTCGGATGTGTGCAATGCGTCGGTAGCGGCTCCATGGTTTTCGACAGAGGTCCAGGTCATGACGTCTGAGGGGCTAGGGAAGGGTTAAAGGTTTCAGGTGTCTCACACGGATATTTCGGACTCCGTCCCGGAATTCCAAGTACCCCTCGACGTCCAAGAGCAGGGAATAGAGGAGGGGCGAGCGGAACTTTTGATAAAGATCGGGCGTGAGCACGAGATTCATCAGACCGGTTTCGTCTTCGATACTTACAAAGCACATGCCTTTTGCTGTCG
Source organism: uncultured Bdellovibrionales bacterium (assembly GCA_937927435.1). GTDB lineage: Bacteria > Bdellovibrionota > Bdellovibrionia > Bdellovibrionales > JAMPXM01 > CALBDW01. Next base: position 14,115 of record CALBDW010000103.1, on the reverse strand, counting down.
GCGGTTTTTGTATGAGGCTTTTGAGACCGGCGACGCGCACGGGCGTCTTATCGCGGAGGGATTTGAGCCCCGCGGCCGTGGTGTAACGCCGACCGGAGCGCCGAAGTTCGGGGCGCAAAACCGAAAGCGGATGTTTGTCGACCGAAAAGCCTTTGGTTTCGTATTCACGAGTGATTTCCTCCCAGGAGCTTTCTTCCGGAATGAGGGCCGCTTCTTTTTCGTCCCGTTCGGGATCAAGACCGAGAGTGGAACCGAAGAAAAGACTTTGTGGATCGAAGCTCATCCCTTGCAGACGCCAGAGTGCTTGACGGGCGTTCAACCCGAACGATTCGAAGGCGCCGGCGGCCGCAAGCCGTAGCGTCGCCGGGCGAGGAAGACGCGTGCGCATGATGAAGTCGTTTAAGCTTTGAAACGGTCCGCCTCTTTGGCGTTCGTCCACGATCCGGCGGGCGTGCTCTTTCCGCAAGCCGTGAATAGAACGGAAGCCGACGCGAACGACATGTAAGCCGCTGTTTCCGTGTTCGAGTTTGTAGTCCCATTCGGAGTTTTGAACGTCGAGTTCGTGAAAGACCACGCCATGCCTTTGCGCATCGGCGACAAGTTGCCGGGGGGAATAAAAGCCCATCGGCTGGCTGTTGAGAAGTGCGCAAACGAAAACGTCCGGATGGTGACACTTGAGATAGCAACTGGCGTAGGTGAGAAGGGCGAAGCTCGCCGCGTGGCTTTCGGGAAATCCGTAAGACGCGAAACCTTCGATCGTGCGGTAGATTTGCTCAGCGTATTCGCGCGAGAGGTGGTTGGGAACTTTCGAGTCGCGCGCGTGGGCAAGAATACCGTTGATCACGCGCTGGCGCAGGCCTTCCATGACGACTTTTTTCTTCCAGGCAGACGAAATTACGCGCCTGAGTTCATCGGCTTCTCCGGGAGTGAAGCCGGCGACCGTGACGGCGATTTGCATGATTTGCTCCTGAAAGAGCGGAATGCCGAGAGTTTTTTTGAGAATCGGCTCCAGGTCCGGATGCGCGTAAGTGACTTTTTCGCGGCCCGCGCGGCGTTTGAGATACGGGTGAACCATGCCGCCTTGAATGGGGCCCGGACGCACGATCGCGACTGAGATGACGAGGTCGTAAAAACGCTCGGGTTTAAGACGCGGAAGCAACGACATCTGCGCGCGCGATTCGATTTGAAAGACTCCCACCGTGTCAGCTTTTTGAATCATCTCGTAAGTGGGGCGGTCGTCCTGCGGGATCTGCGCCAGATTCCAATCGATGCCTTTGTGCTCGTGCAAAAGCTGCAGGGATTTCTTCAAGGCTGAGAGCATGCCGAGCGAAAGAACGTCGACCTTCATGAGGCCGAGCGCGTTGATGTCGTCCTTGTTCCACTGGATGACGTAACGATCCGTCATGGACGCAGACTCGACCGGAACAATATCGATCACCGGCTCGTGCGAGATCACGAAACCGCCCGTGTGAATGCCGAGGTGCCGGGGGAATCCTTGCAGCTCAAGTGCGATGTTGAGGAGCTTTTGAAAACGATCGGTGTCGAGTCCGAATTGTGAAAGATCGACCGTGGCAAGTTCGGTTGAAGACGTTTGCGGCGGACGCTCCGGAATAGGCATGCGTGAATCCGGATCGTACTCCGAATCCCGGGATCGACGCGAAGTCGGCATTTCAATCCCTTTTTCCACGGCCATATCCACAAGGCGGGAAATTCCTTCGCGTCCCATGAACTTCACGAGGGCGTCGATCTGCGGAAGCGAGATGCCCATGACCTTCGCGGTTTCCCGGATGGCCATGCGCGAACGGTACGTGATCACCGTGCACACCATGGCGGCGTGCCGCTCGCCGTACTTGCTGTAAATGTACTGGATCACTTCTTCACGGCGCTCGTGCTCGAAGTCGATATCGATATCCGGAGGTTCGCCGCGTTCCCGCGAGATGAAGCGTTCGAAGAGAAGCCCCAAGCGGATGGGATCAACGCTCGTGAGCCCCAAGGTGAAGCAAACGACGGAATTCGCGGCGGAGCCTCGGCCCTGGTGCAGGATGCCGCGCTGGCTGGCGAACTGGCAGATGTCCCAAAGCGTGAGGAAATAGTCTTCGTATTCGAGCTCCTGAATGAGCGCAAGTTCCTTTTCGACCTGCCTTCTCACTTTGGCCATGAAGTCCGAGTCGGTTTCTCCGGCGTAGCGCCAAGCGACGCCTTTCTCGACCAGTTCGCGCAGGAATTCGCTCGCGGTTTTTCCGGGCGGGAGATATTCGCGCGGATACCGATAGCGGAGTTCGGAAAGAGAAAACTCCACCCGCGACGCGATCTCCAGAGTGCGCGAGACGAGATCGGGCCGCTCGCGAAAGAGGTGCAACATTTCGTCGGGCCCTTTGAGATACCGTTCGCGATTGGGTGTGAGCCGCGTGGCCGCTTCATCGAGCGTCGTTTTGTGGAGAATGCATGTGAGCACGTCGTGCAATGGCTTGCGCGACGGATCGTGAAAGAGAGGACGGGCCGTCGCGAAAAGAGAGATCCCCAAGGAGCGCTCGATCTCAAGAACCTGTTTGTAAAGGCGCACGGATTCCCACGTGAGATCCTTGCAAACCGGGAGATAGATCCGGTCTTGAAAAGCTTCCTGCAGACGTTTGAGCTGAGACTCTTCCCAAGGCGGTAAGGGGAAAGCCAACAGGTCTTCGTTCGCATCCAGAATATCTTGAAGGCGGATGGAGATGTGGCCTTTGGGCGCCGGACGCTTGGCCTTCGCGATCAAGTGGCAGAGCCGTGAATAGCCGTCCTTGTTCATCGGCAAAAGTGCAATGGGCGAAGAATCGTAAGGAGTGAGTTCCGCTCCGCAAAGGTAGCGGAACGGTCTTTTAGGGATGCCGTCGGCGTTACTGAACGCGAGTTGCTCGGCATCGAAAAGCGAAGGTTTCTCGGCCGCCTGGTAACCGCGCACGATGCCGTAAAGTCCGTTGACATCGCAAATCGCGATTCCGTTAAGGCCCAAGACTTTCGCGCGCAAAACGAGTTCTTCGGGGTGCGAGGCCCCTTGCAAGAACGAGAAGTTCGAGCGCGCCAAAAGCTCGACGAACGGAAGCGGCTCACTGGGTGCGGAACACGACGTCGGCGATGAGCGCGCAGAGGAGGAGAGCGAAGGAAAGGCAGGCAATGATAAGCTCTTGCGATGCTTCATAATCCTCCCTTGAGAGGCGTCCGGCACGAGTGCGTCCATGCTGTCTCATGTTTCGTCCTTTCCTTAAGGTGCGAGCCGGGCCGGTTTCCGGCGGAGGTTCGGAAACCGGCCCGGCTCACGCGAACAACAGAGGGAAGTCTTCTTGTCTCACCCTCTTTGCTCAATCGAAATAACCGTGGAGGAAATACTCCTCCGTACTCGGGTCTTGAAAGATCCACAAGCACTGGCCTTCGGGAGAAACGGCGAAGTAGTAATCGCGCTTCGTCGCTCCTCCCGGTGCCCACCAACCGCTCTCAAGGCGTTCGATGGGATTTCGTGAAAGAATCTTCAAACGTTCGAGCTCTTCAAATGAAAGCGGTTGCGGAACGGACAATATCCGTGTGGGTCTCGGCGCACGCATGACATGCGCTCCGTAGTGCGGCGTGGGTGCAACCGCCGGCGTCGCATCGTTGTCTTTGCCGCGGAAAAACTCGACATGAGATGGTTCGAGCAAATCATTCGCCCGGTCGCGTTCGTGAAAGGTTGAAAGACACCACGCCTTCTCCGGAAGGAGCGAAGGCTCGATCCGGTAAAAGCCGGGCTTGAGGTTGGCTTGCGACAGCAAGCTGATCAAAATTTCGGCCTTCTCACGATCGCTCTCGCGCGGTTCGAAAAAATCGAGCTGTTGCGATTTTTCGGGAGATGGAACGATTTGGATTTCGAAATCGCGTATGGGATTTTCAAGATCCAGGTTGTGCAAGCGGTTTTCAATCAAGGTGAGAAAGAGAGAGCGGTCGCGGTTCGGCGTGGCTGGCTCGATGTCGATTTTGTGCTGCGCTTGGGAGTATTCGCAGTGAAGAATTAAGCTCAGCCTCTGAGCGATCAGGCGCCGCCCTTGAAGGCGCGCAAAAAGAAAGGCCATTGATTTCTGGATTTGGTGGAGCAGCAAAGACGCGAGCGAAATCGGAAAATCCAAGTGCACGTAATCTTCGAGAGGCTCCGTGGGAAGCAGGGGCGAAATCACTTGGCGGTCTTTGGCATGGATGCGCTTCCATAAAAGCGCGCCTGTTTCGCCCCAACGCTCTTGGAGAGCTTCGACCGTGAAGCGCGAAAGGTCACCGATGGTTTTGCAGCCCAACATCATGAAAAAGGTCACGATGCTCTCGATCGCCGCTATCCGTTCCCACGCCAGCAAACCTTCGAGGTGGAAGAGAAGGGGGAGGGAGAGTTCTTTCAACCGGTCTCTCTCCTCCCCCGGCGGGAGGATGGTTCCGGGACGTGCGGCGGCGAAGACCTGGGCTCCTGCGGGCGTGTCGGCGACGGCGCACTGAGCACTGAACCCAAGGTCTCGGGCGAGCCGGACGGCGGAATTCATCAGGTTTTCTTCTCCTCGATTGAGATGTTCGGATCCTTTTTGAACGCCCGCGAACAAGTGGCTCGTCGAAGCGATGTCGATGAAAACGAGAAAACCGTTTCCATCGCGCGCGGGCCGGGTTGACACGCGAGGCGAGTATTTTAAAAACGCTTCCGCCACGACTTGTATCGAATTTGGAAGGCGGCGCTTAAATCCGGCTGTCGGCAGCGCTTGAAGGTGGAGGCAGAGGCTGCGCCCCGTGCGGGGAAGGTTCAGCTTGTGTTCTTCCGGCGAGGTCCGAGCCAAGGATGATGCGATCTCCTGTATGGAGGGTGAAGCGCGCATAGTGGATACTCCTGGGGAAACTGTGGGGTGTCGGGCGGTGCAGAGCCCGTTCGACAAGAAGCCTCTTTTCTTCGAAATTCAAAATGAGCGAGAAAACCGAAGCGAGCGAACCGCGCGGTACCGGTTGTTGAGAAAGGAAAACCAGAGCAACGTGCGCCGCACGGGCTTGCGCCTGCAGCTTGCGTGCTTGGTGTTCGCGCAAGCGGTAACCGTCGAGTTCGCAGCCGATCAGCTCGAAAAGCGAGGAGGCCATCAACTCTTGCAGAAGCCAAAAGATCTGTTTCGGTTCCTCCGGTTTTTCGATGCTGACAAAACGGTCGAGCTGAACGCCTTTATGGTAAAGAGAAAGGGGCGCGAGGGGAACTGCGCCGTTCACCCAGGCGACCCATCGGCCGTTGGCGATCACACGCGCGGCTGCTTCGAGCCAGAGCGACGTGCGGCCGGAACCGAGAGCGCCGCAGAAAAGTGAGAGCGCCCCCTTAGGGAGTCCTCCCCAAAGCAAAAAGCGGTCGAGAGCGGCGAGCCCTGTCGCAAGCCCCTCGGGCGTTTTCAGCTGATGGGCTTCGCGAAGATGAGCGGCGAAGAAGTCCTTCAACTTCTTCACTTTTAGCGCTTGGATTGTTTTTTCATCTTGCGAAGACAAAGCAAGCCCCTTCCGAGACAGGGCGAGCGAAAGCCCCGGCCTCGATCTCAATCAAAACTGAGAACTCTTTAGAGATTCAGTTGCTTAGATATAACGGCGTATCAGGCCGACAACGACTCCTCGAATTTGAACCTCATCCGGCCGGTACCACATGGAAGACATGCTAGAGTTGGCCGGACGAAGTTCGATGGTTTGGTCCGTTTTCGCGTTCCGATGCAGATAAAACCTTTTAACGGTCGCTTCGTCCCCAATCGTGGCGACGACGATATCGCCGTTAGAAGCCACAGCTTGCTTCTGTACGAGGATCACATCGCCGTCGAGGATTCCGTCTTCGATCATCGACTGGCCTTGCACGCGCAAGACATATGTGCGATCCGCGTGACGAACCAATGAAGCGGGGACATCGATGTATTCATCGTGGTCGAGAGCTTCGATGGGGGCGCCGGCAGCCACGCGTCCGAGCAACGGGAGAGAGAAGTTTTCGCTCGGGACAATGGCCGGCGTGACATTGGAGCGAACCTCACCTTGCAATTCTTCAATAGCATCTTGCAAGGCCGAAGCAGGCTTCAGCAAAGTGATCGCGCGCTTTTGGTTTGACCAAGGCAAGCGGATGTAGCCTTTGTTGTCGAGTTGCTTGAGGTACCTTTGCACGGAGTTGAAGCTGGCAAAACCGAAGTGCTGGCAGATCTCCTGGTAAGTCGGAGAGTAGCCATGCTGACGCATATACATCTCGAGAAATTCCAGGACTTTCTTTTCTTTCGGCGTCAGAGGTTGTGGCAGGTCAACAGAGGCCGCAGCTGGTTTGTTAGCCTTTTTCGGCGCGGCCTTGGCGGCTGGCGTTTTCTTCCGAGTTCGGTTTGCCATCTTTTGGACTCCTTTAGTCAGTCGAACTCCCTTTGTACCCTTTGTATAAGTGCCGTGTAAGGAGAGTGTAAGTTAGATGTAAACTACTTTCCAGTGGAGTTTTCGTCAAGATGGGCTTGAAGATCTGGACGGCCTGTTTTTGAGAAAGGCTCATTTTCTCTAATAATTCCCGACGCTTATAAGACTGCACAGAGTTCGTGTGGGAAAGGCTTGGGAGCCTAAGGAGGGGCCAGAAGCCTTTGGTAGGGGAGCTACTGGAGCAGATTCTCGCGGAGCTCCGTGTAATTCTAATTTTTAAATCACGATTCGGCGAACCAAATTGAGATCTGTATTAAACAAATCGGCTCGTTCGCCGAAATAAATAACACAAAAGTAACTACTGTCGTGGTTAGTTTAGCTGCGCGGGCGTAATAATATTTATTCGGATTTCACATTGCATGAATCATTACGCGAAAACGCCGTATCTGGCGCGTGAAAATGAGAGAGCGCTTCCATTTCGCCAGTCGGTGATTTTGACGCTCGCGTTCTTCTTAGTCAGTCATCTTTCAGCCTGTAACTGGTTAGTCAACGTTACCAACGTCAACTCCGAGTCTTCTTCGCCTGCGTTTATTCTGGTCGTCACGCCGAATGAAATTTATTGGGGGCAACAAGCACAAGTCGTAGTGACGCCCTTGGGGCGGGTGGAGGATGAAAAGAAGTTCTCGTGGAATCTTCAGGAGGAAAATGGAAGTCTTGCGACAAACGCGGAGTTTTTCGAGGTCGAAGGCTCTTTCGCTTTGTCGGGCGAGACGCCTCACGAATTTCGAATTACCTCCAGACCGAACAACGGTCTTACCGGCGGCAAGGTTTACAATTTGATTGTCTCCTCGGGAGGCTATTCTTCAAAAGTGAAATTAAAGGTTATTGGCGTATCTGACGTCGCCACGGTCGTGATCACGTCGACACCCAATAACGGCTATGTCAGTTCCGCGAACCTCTCAAGCTATGCGGTCGGCGGCTTATGCTCGTCTCCAGGGAATTACGTCAATCTTATCGCCAAAATCGGCGGAGAAGAGGCCTTCGGTTCCGATGTTTGCCAGCCGGATTCAACTTGGTCGATCCCGCTGGATTTCTCCGATGTCAGCACGGAAGGGACGGCGATTCTTACGGCCACGCATGCTGGAAGTTCGGGCAGTGTCGCGACGACGACTTTGTCGATTAAGAAAGATACGACGGCGCCGGATGTTGCCATAACAAGTCCGGCGATGCACAGTTCTATCGATGGTGTTCAAGCCACGGGTTTCAGCGTTAGCGGAACATGTTCAGAAGAAGCACGGCCGGTTCATGTCGTTTTCAATTCAAGTAACGGTGGAGGGCCGGTTCAGGCTTCGGCGGTCTGCACGGGGGGAAGTTGGAGTCTGATAGCGAATCTTTCTCCTCTTCAGGACGGTATCGTCACGGCCGTCGCGACCCATTCGGACGAAGCGGGAAACAACCGGTCCGTTTCTCGAGAATTCTTAAAAGACCCGACGCTCCCCGTGATCACGATCGCTCAGCCGGCGCCGGGAACGATCTTTAATTCATCGACGTTCGACAAGGTTACGATCATCGGAACCTGCAATATCCCAGGTGCGACGGTGACGGCCATAGGAGAGCTATCCGGTCCAGTAACGACGACCTGTAACGGTTCGACTTACACGTTGGCGGACATAAAACTTGAAGGCTCCGATGATGAAAAGACGATTACGGTTAAGATTGACGACGGGATTAATACGGACCAAAAAAGCGTTACAGTCGTAAAAGACGTTGAAGCGCCTGTTGTTGCGATCACGACTCCGATTGTGGGAGCCTATATCAATGCTGAATCGCGTTCGAGCTTCGCGATCAGCGGCACATGTTCGGAAGTCGGCGTCGAAAACGTGCACCTTGTGGGCGACATCGTGCCGACACGAGTCGATTGTGTCGCCGGATATCCCGATAACATTTGGAACGCGCAAGTTGATTTTTCCGGCGCTTCGGACGGTCCGGTCTTTATCATGGTTTCGCAGACCGACGAGGCGGGAAACGTCGGCAGCCGCACGCGCGCGTTTATCCTTGATACGGAAGCTCCGTTCGTCGCTTTTACAAGCCCTGCCGCCGGATTTTATATCAACAATGCGAACAAGAATTCATTCGCGGTCTCCGGAACGTGTTCCGAATATGGTGCTAACATCACGTTGTCGAGCACGGCTCTGAACGCGGATGTAACGACGGTTTGTGCGGGTACGACTTGGTCCGCGAATCTCGATTTTAAGGACGGGAATGAAAGCGTTGAAGTGGAGGCCAAGATCGAAGACAGCGCCGGTAACTCGCGCACCGTAACACGAACGTTCAATAAAGACACGGTGGATCCGTTTCTTACCATCACGTCGCCGGCCGCCGGTGCCTATATCAATGAAAGTTCGAAAGGAGCGTTCATCGTCAGCGGTACCTGCTCTGACCCGGGCCTGGACAGAGTGATGGTTACAGGGGCCGCGACAAAGACGGTTCATTGCGAAAACGATTACACTTGGAGCGCTGATCTTGACTTTTCAGCGGCGGATGACGGTGTGGTTTCGATTACCGCAACTCATCTGGATGCCGCGGGCAACACTTATGCTGAGACATTGACCCTGCAAAAAGACACGGCCGCGCCGGAAGTCGGTTGGACTTTTCCGCTTGCTTCGACATGTGCGACCGATGCTAGTGGTATGAGCTTCGAAGTTGCGGGAACCTGCATGAGTGGAGATGGAGATGTCACCCTTTCGTCGCCCTATCTTTCGTCGGACGTCACCGTACAATGCGTAAACGGTGAGTGGAGTTCGATTGTCGAGTTGAATTTAGGTACTCTCGGAGACCTTCAGGCTTTTAGCATTCAAGCGAGTCAAACGGATGCGGCGGGTAACATAGGGCAACAGTCACGAGGCTTTAAAAAGCTAGCGGGAACGACTCCGAACGTTGTTTTCGGCGGTTGGGACGATATCTATGCCGTGGGTCCTAAGGTCTACGGGGTGAATCCCGGCGAGCCGATGGAACCGACTGAACCGGGTGTGGTGCGCATTAAGTGGAAGGAATGGCCTTCGTCCAACACCTGTATGCCCGAAAGAGTGAAGGTCTATCGTGCAAACGCTCCAGGTGCCGGAGGAACTCTTGTCTCCGGTACGGATTATCCGAACGGAATCCGTGTGGACGATCGCAGCTTCACGGACACCAGTCTGAGCGGCGCGACTTGGGCGACGGCTGACTCCGCAACTGATTTTGCGAAGGGATGGTACTACCGGCTCAAGGTTACGATTGCGGGTATTGATTACGATGTGACTCAACCCAATGAAATCGCCGAAGTGCGCGTTGTGGCGCCGCCCGCAAACATGGCGCTTGTTCATCGTTGGATCGCGAACCAAGAGGTTTGCGGTCTGATGAATCGCCCGACGGATCCGGCGAATCATTATCGTTGTAGTTATTCCGGTTGGGGTAAGATCACCGCGGGCGGCGAGCATTTTTACGATTTTCAGCACGATCTTCTCGTCGACCGCTTTGAGTTGGCGTGCAACTTTACATTGCAGTGCGGAGACACGGGAGATCGGCCGTGTTTGTCTTCGGAATTCGGGGTGGCCAACCCAGCCAGTATAGCCGCCGCCGACGGCCAGGTGTTTTATGATGATGAAAGCGGCGACGCCCGGTGTTACATAAAAAACTCTGGGACATGGTATGACGCGAATGTGAGCGTCCTTACGCCGACTCTGCGCGGGATTTTGTCGACCAATAACGCTCACAAGCCTCCGCTCGTTCATGTTGGCCAAGTCCGCTCTCATGAGACTTGTCAAGGTCACACGGTGACGCTCGATCAGGTCCAAGATTTCGAGAGTGGAAACAAAAGGCTTCTTCGCGCTCTCGAATGGCGAGCCGCCGCGGCTTGGTCGACCGAAATGGACGCAAGCGGTTTCGCGGATTACGACGAGTTCTTATACTATCTTGAGGTCGGTGGGGCCGACTTTTTCGGAAATTGTAATTCAGCGAATGCTCATGATGGCGTCCTCACAGAAAGAACTTATGTGGGGACGGGCGCCTTTTACACGGGCTCGAAAACTGCGACATCCAGATGTCAATCCCGGTACGGGATTCAAGACATGGTCGGAAACGTTTGGGAATGGGTTTCGGACCAACTTACGGGCTGTTCGTCGAATGGCAAAACCTGCGTGGGCTTCACTCCGTCGTTCGATCCGGGAAATGTCTTTATGGAGGGCTTTGCGTTTGACGGCGTGATGGCGCCCGGCAGTAACGCTGTCTCGGAGTGGCTCTTCGAGGCCAAGTCGTACGGCGCCAATTTCTTCTCAGTACCATTAGGGCTTCCGCTTCTCACTCATGATGGAGGGAACGCCATCGATATCGATTCTTGGCTTTCACCGACGAACAAATTCCATGCTGATCGTATTTGGCTGAGTTTAGGAACCGGAGCCGCGGGCATGCGTGGTCTTTTCGTCGGCGGCGGCTGGAACAACTTCATGTACAACGGGCGTTGGACCTCTAATTGGTATTATGCGCCCTCATTCGTGCCTAATAATGTGGGCCTTCGTTGTGCGGTCCCAGTCCAATATTAGAGCCAGGTCGTAGCTCATGTTATTCTGGGTGGTTCAGGGGTGTTCATACTCAATTGATCATGTTTACTGTAATCCGTGATCGTCGTATTTAAAATCGCGACGGACGGATCTTTAACGTATAAGCTCAAGGCGTCGCGACTCAGTGAAGCCGGGAGTCATCTCGTAATCCATGCTACCGGGTCATCGAGAACGTTGACTGAGCCGAGACAGCGACCGCCCGTTTACGAGCGGTCATGTTCGCGATCAATGGATGGTCAGCTTCCCTTGCATGAGATCGTCGATTTCGGAAATCCGCTCGTTCGAGTCGATCGCCGAGTTATAGACCTCGTCGAGCTGCTGTAGCATTTTCCGTTTGGCGATGCCCAGCGCTTCGTAGATATCGGGATTGCGGCCTTTGGCTTCAAGCCGGTAGTCACCTAACGTCGCGATCAGGGTCAGTGCGTAGTTCGGTTCGGAGCTTTCGTCGATGATCTCGTCCTCATCTGCGTCGTCGTCTTGACCGATGTTGACGATCACGGCCACTTGCGAATCCGGAGACAGGAAAGGCTGCAAGTCAACAAGCTGTTGATAAACATGAGCCTTGAATTCGCGGTCGTTTTGGATCGCCTCAACGGCGTTTTCCGACAGAGCCGCCGGAGGAGCGACTGCTGATTTGCCTTTACGAAGGACCACGTCAGCCATTTCTCCACCTCCTACTTTCCAATTTGAACTCATGTTCTGAAATGTCAAGACAAGGAAGGAGCGGGGCGGCGGCGCTAACTAAAGACGAAGCGTGTGGGCGGCCGCCAAAAGTCTTGGAAAACGAGACTTTCGAGGAAATTTGCGTAGATTTCGAAACGTATTTGCACAAACCGTCTCGTCTTAAGTCGTTGTCAAAAGTTTAGGGTTGATTGGTGAAAAAAACAGGGCCATTCGAGCCTTTTTCCGGTTTCCCGGTGCTGGAAAATTAACCAGTCACACCTTTTCGTTTTTGCGTTCGAGGACGAATCGAAGCGGCCAGTGGACGGCTTCTTGGGCGTAGGCGATGCCGATCCGGGGCGTGGCGAGAATGATGTGCTCCTCTCGTTTGAAAGAAGGGTCGCGCTCGATGAAAAGCCCGCTGGATTCGTCGAGAACAAGGCCATCGAACTTTCGATCGATCGCGAGGGCCTGACAAAGTTTGCCGGGCCCGTTCGCCAAATCGCGGTCGCGTTTCATCCCTCGAAGCTTGCGCATGATTTCAACGCCTTCGATCGGTTCGATCGCGCGCAGGAGCACGGCTTCGGGTTCTTCCGCCTCGCGGGTTACGACGTTCACGCAAAAGTGCATTCCATAGACGAAGTAAACGTACGCGTGTCCACCCGGCAGGTACATGGAACGCACCCGCTCCGTGCGCCGTCCGCCGTAACTATGTGCGGCGCGGTCGTGGATGCCCAAGTACGCTTCCGTTTCGATAATCCGGCCTGAAAGGCGCTTCCCTTTGTAAATGCGCACCAGGCGGCAGCCGAGAAGTTCTCGGGCCACGATTTCTGTATCGCGGCGATAGAATTGGGGAGGGAGTGGACGTGTCATGGACGGCGATCTTACAGTTTGTATCTCTTCTTGGACAAGTTGGATAGGCTTCGAGTACATTGCCGCCAGATACCGCACATGGGGGACTGAGAATGGCTGCAGGACAACGGACTGAGCAGATGGGTGAAAACACGGCTTCGGCGCCTTGGCCGCCGCCCAACGCTCCCTCCGTTTCAAAGGTCAAAATGGAGGAAAGCTGGAAGCGTCGGCTGGCCCCTGAATTCGACAAACCCTACATGCAGCAGCTCCGGGCCTTCTTAAAGTCCGAACTCGATTCGGGAAAGAAGGTTTATCCCAAGCCCAGCGAGTGGTTCGCGGCTTTCGACCATACTCCGTTTGAGAAAGTAAAGGTCGTGATTCTCGGGCAAGATCCTTATCACGGACCGGGGCAGGCGCATGGGCTTTGTTTTTCCGTCCGTCCGGGAGTGCCGCCGCCGCCTTCGCTCGTTAATATCTTTAAGGAATTGAAAAGCGATCTCGGTATCGAACCTCCGGATCATGGTTTCCTGCTCAGCTGGGCGGACCAGGGCGTTTTGCTTCTCAACGCCGTTTTGACAGTTCGTGAAGGACAAGCAGCCGCGCACCAAGGGCGGGGATGGGAAGCGTTTACGGACAAAGCGATCCATCTTTTGAACGACGAGCGAGAGCATCTCGTCTTCATTCTCTGGGGCTCTTATGCGCAGAAAAAAGGAGCCTTCATTGACCGCAAAAAGCATCTCGTTTTGGAGTCGGCGCACCCTTCGCCGCTTTCGGCCTCGCGCGGTTTCTTCGGCAGCCGTCCTTTTTCCAAAACGAACTGCTATCTCGAAGCGCACGGCTTGCAACCAATCAATTGGAGTTTACCTCCTCTTAAAGAGCTCAAAGTCCATTGATGTTGTGCGTTGTTGAATTTCCTCCCTCGCGCGACTACCAATGAATTGAAGTCTCGATAGAGGGGGGGCGCACATGACGTCACAGAGATGGATCTTTGCTGTCGCAATTGTAGCTTGCGTTTCGCAACTCGGTGGATGGAGAGCCCAGGCGGCTCCGAAAACGTTTGTTTACTGTTCTGAGGCAAGCCCGTCCACATTTAACCCGCAACTCGCATCCGACGGTCCTACCTTCAATGCCAGCGCTTACACCGTTTACAACCGCTTGGTTGATTTCGAGCCCGGAGGAACTCGGATTGTTCCGAGTCTCGCGGAGAAATGGGACATTTCAAAAGACGGCAAAACCGTAACGTTCCACTTGCGCAAGAACGTGAAGTTCCATACGACCCCGTATTTCACTCCGACCCGTCCGTTCAACGCCGATGATGTCGTCTTCACGTTCCACCGCATGATGAAGAAAGATCACCCCTTCCACAAAGTGGGCGGGGGCGTTTACGAGTATTTCGACGCGATGGAGATGGGGAAACTCATTAAGTCGGTCGAAAAGGTGGATGGCCACACCGTTCGCTTTGTTTTGAACCAGCCGGAAACACCGTTCCTGGCCAATATGGCGATGGCTTTCGCGAGCATTCTTTCGGCCGAATACGGCGCCCGTTTGATGGAGGCGAAGAAGCTTGAGGATATCGACCTCAAACCCATCGGTACCGGCCCGTTCGTTTTCAAAAGCTACCGTAAGG
>CALBDW010000102.1 GCA_937927435.1 uncultured Bdellovibrionales bacterium | reverse complement strand
CCCACGCATTACGAATGCGTTGCTCTACCAGCTGAGCTACATCGGCTCATGGGAATAATTGGGTAGCCAACCCTATACATAAATTTCAACAGCCTGTCATCACCATTTCGATTTTGGGCTCGCTATCGCCCCCATCTGGAGCCCCAAACCTTCGCGTCAAAGGGCCATATCCGGACTCTAATGCAAATTGTCGAAACCGCTCCGAGCTCTGTCCCGCCTGTCGCTCCGCCGACCGGGCTCATCAGCCCCCAAACGCAGGCAACGGCACAATCGCTTCATGTTTTCTAAAAACACCCGAGCTCGGCGCAATGCTAACTTGCCCCTCAATCCACCGTTAGATTGGGGGCTTCATCTATGGCGAATAACAGAAACGACTCCGAACGGCGTTACTTCGACGAGCGAGGCAACGGGCCGCGGTCCGAACGGGATTACGATCCGGACCGCTACCCGTACAGAGATAAGGAGTCCGACCACGAGCCCGAGCGTGAACCCCGCTGGCGAGGCGCTTACCGAGAACGCTTCAGTCGTCGAACTTCAGACGGGAGAGATTTAAACGGCGTCTTTTATGACAGGGATTTTGAGCCGTCCCCTGGCGCATCCACGTTTGCGGAGTTTGAAACTCCCGCCTGGAGAATCCCCGGCTTGCGCCCGCGCGGGAGCACGACATCGTTCGGAAGCGACTACGGCTTCGACATGAACCATATGGCACGAACTTATTATGGGCCGATGAATTACGCCGGACGCGGACCGAAAGGTTACCGCCGGTCCGATGAAAGAATCAAAGAAGATGTCTGTGACGTGCTCGAACGACACCCCGCTATCGACGCTAGCGAAATGGAAGTAACGGTCAGCGACGGAGTCGTATTTCTTCGCGGAGCCGTCGAAAACCGTGCGCAAAAGCGTCTCGCCGAAGACTCTATAGAAAATCTCATGGGAGTCCGAGACGTGCGCAATGAACTCGTCATAAATCAAGAATTATTTATCCAAGCGAGACGAGCGCACGAAGGTGTGGCTGTACCGAAAGACCATGGTGCAACGGGATCTCCGAACCCATGATCGTGATAGAATTCTCCCAAAAAGGAGACAGCTATGCCGACAACCGAGAACGATCGCCGAAACCAACAAAAACCGGTTCTCGAAAACCCGTCGCCGCCGGATCACGACCGCAGTAAAGACCCCGGCATGCGCCGCGTCCGGATCGACCCGGCCGATGCCGCTCCGATCGGCTTGCGCGATGAAATCCTTGGTGTCGAAGACGACGCGACCGCCCCGCCCGACCAGGAATTCTCACAAATTTTGCAAAGCGGTCCCCGCGCCAATGAAGGACGCATTCCAGATGATCCAAACAACTGGCTGACCGCGGATCCGGACCTCTCTCCCGAGCAAGATCCGGAAAACCGGGGCGAGTCGTTGCCTGACTTAGAAGATCCTGACCGCCGGGGCTGAATCCCTCTTTACGACTTCAGCTGTCGTATCCGAACTCTTCTTCCGCCCTCAGGAACGTGCGCTCAGGGATGCCTCCGTTTTCCCGCGAACGGTCCGTAGAGAAAAGTCTCCCGAACGCCATTCCGACGAGGAATCCTCCCACGCAGGCGATACCCACATGCAGCCACGGATTCGCGTGCGCGCTTTCGTCAATGCGGGTCAAGATGTCGCGCCCGTATTCGGGAAGCTCGCTCATACGGCTCTTGATACGCTCGCCGTATTCCTTGAGCTCTTCCGCCGTCTGCTTCGCCTTTTGCGTGACGTTCTCAGTGACAACCGATTCCGTGGTACGAGAGTCCGTTCTGTTCGTTGTGCCGGCCATTGAAAGCCCTCCTTCCATCCCTTCCAACAACAGACATGGTAGCTGTCGGAAATCGTAAGCTTCAGAGAGCTTGACCCACAAACTCGGAACGACATGTGTGCGGAAATTGAAATTCGGCGCTCGCTTTATCGCGATGACGCCATCAAAACCCGCACTTTTGTTATCGCACACCCGACTCGCGAAGAGAGGGATACATCGGCTCAAGCTGACCGTCGACGGGACCATATTGCTTGAGACCGAGAATCCTCAAAATCAAAGGGTAAACGTGAACGTTATCGACAACGGGAAGCTTAAACTTCTCTTTAAACTGAGGCCCCACAGCGTAGAAAATTCCCAGCATCTCGCGATAGCGCTTCGGGTCCCAGCCGTGATTCGCTCCCCCCACGTAGGAGAACTCGTTACGGAAACCGATGACATAGGGAAGATCCGCATCGATCACAAGATCGCCCGCGCGTGGCGTGGCCGCATACTTGAGGTTTTCAAGCTCCGCCCGTTTCAGAACGCGTGCGTTCTTGAGCGATTTGGCCAAGACACGTTTCGCTTCCTCCACGACCGAAAGAGGCTCGCCTTCGTTAAGATAAAGATGCATCTGCGGACCGCGTCCCACCGCCTTAAAGTTTTTGAGAATGCGCGCGGCCTCAGGATCTTCGTCGACGCTGATCACCTTCTTGGAGCTTACGTCCTGCATACCGTGGTCGGAAACGACAATGAGGTTTACCGGCAACCCCGTCTCAACGAGTCCTTCGCGCAAGCGGCCTATCATGCGGTCAATTTCCATGACGGCGTCGCGGGTTTGCGGGGAATGCACGCCGTAACGGTGAGCGGCCGTATCGACAGCGTCGAAATAAAGAGTGATCAAATGCGGACGACGCTCGGGTGGAAGCTTAAGCCACTCCAGGACCTGGTCGACTCTCGCCTCGTTGGGAATTTTCCCGTCATAACGGTAGAAGTAATTCGGATACCTTCCTCCCACCGGAGCTTCCGAACCGATCCAGAAAAAGCTCGCGCTCAGCATGCCTTGACGGCCCGCTGTCACCCAAAGGGGTTCGCCGAAATAAAAATCAGCATTGGCGATCGCATCGCGATCCCGGATCGCGTAGGAAGCCTTGAGCGCGGGATCGTAAAAGTCGTTCGAAACGATCCCATGGCGATCGGCCGGAAGCCCCGTCGCGATCGCGTAGTGGCTCGGAAAAGTTTTGCTCGGGTACGGCGGACGCAGGCCTTCGGCCGCCACTCCCTCCGCTTCAAGGCGCGTGAGATGAGGCGGAGAAAAAAGTCGGTTATAGTCGTAACGATAACCGTCGATCGAAACTAAGACGACGTACGGCCGCTTCATCGCTTCGTCCGAGTTCTTGGCCTCGACGTCGAAAAGCAGTTGCCCCTTGGGACCCGAAACAAGCGTCGGCGCACCACCTTTCGGCGCCGTCGCACACGACACGAAGAAAGCGAAAAAAACGCAAAGCGGAACCGCCAAGCCCCTCAGCGACATAGTCTCTCCAAGGACAAAATGAGTTATAGGGAAATGTTTGGAAAGACGCTTGCCGCCGTCAAGAAACTAAACCGGAATTTTCACGGTTCTTTGTCCGGCGGCTGCCGCACCGCCGGTTTTCCCAGGCTTGTCATCGGCGATGTAGACGGAGGATCGCTGGCGGGAAACGACTCCTCGATCGCCTCATCCAAAAGATCCTCGGACTCTTTGCGGGTTAACGGTTCCTGTTCCCGCTCGACCCTCTGAATGCGCTCCGCCGCCGATTCGGCTTTCGGTTTCTGGCGCGAATTTTTGCGCGAACGCGAATTGGGCATCAGACTCCTCCGAGCCCTCCCATCTTCCGCTTTTCACTCAACCGCCGCTTGAGAAAACTGTCAAAAGTCTGTTGGAAATTCGCCTCAGAACTCCGCCACCGTCGAAACCGTGACGATCTGGAAGACGTCGTCGATTCCGGGCGCTTTCATATCGAGAAGAGTGAAATCGCCGCGCACGATAAGATCCGGCTGCAGGCGGTAAAGCGCCCCGGCGCTCGTCGCAAAAACGGACTCGAAGGTTCCAGCGCCTGTCGTGAGAACAGCATAAATATCACTGAGCTTTTCGATCCGCACCCCCGCGGTCCACACTTCGTTGACATTGTACGTGCTGAGAATCCCGAACGCACCACCGCTCTTATCGGAGCCCGCGCTCTTTTTGATGTTGAACGAGCCGTCGATCCTGAGGCGCTCACGCCCGAACCCAGCCCGAATCTCCGCCAGCAAATTCGTGCGGTTTTCGGGATACGGCATTTGCGACTCGCTGAAAGTTCCACCTAGCATCACGTCAAGCTCAGAAAACTGCAGAATTACCCCCGCGCCTACCTCGACATATTCGGTTCCTGGTGCGCTGGAGCCGTTCGGGTTGGCCAGCTGAAC
>CALBDW010000101.1 GCA_937927435.1 uncultured Bdellovibrionales bacterium | reverse complement strand
ATGTTTGTTCCTCGGTTGAACGCGGCTGTACAGAGCTCCAGTTGCGCACGGGTAAACCGGTGGCGTTCGGCGTGTTGACGACCGATAATGAAGAACAAGCCATGGATCGGGCCGGCGGGCGGCACGGAAACAAGGGAGCCGAAGCTGCGCAAGTCGCCGTTGAAATGGTGCAACTGATCCGGAAGATCGGACAAAAATACGGGGCACAATGACGGAACAGGGCCGCGAGCCGAAAGACTCAACGGAAGAGTTCGATGCTGAGAATCCGCCGGCTCAAGCCGTTCAGCGCGAAAAACGCAAGCGTAAGCGTGAGATCGCCTTCGTTCTCGTTTTGAGCGCGCTCTTTCTGCTGCTGACCTGGTTCGAAATCCAACTGCTCAATATCAGCCAGCAGCTCCCGTTCGTTCACTCCATCTTTTTTTTCGGACTCGTTAACTTCAATATCATCCTGCTGCTTCTTCTGCTCTTCCTGATCTTCCGCAACGTCGTGAAGGTTTTCGTCGAAAGACAGGGGAGGGTCATCGGAAGCTCGCTGAAGGCCAAGCTTGTCGCGGCGTTCGCGACGTTCGCTTCGGTGCCGACGGCGCTCATGTTTTTGATTTCAGTTTTTTACATCAACTCGAGCTTCGATAAATGGTTCTCGGTCCGCATGGCGTCGGTTCTAAAGGCTTCGCTCGAGGTGAACCAGGAGTACATTTTCGCTTCCAAGAAGCGCAATTACCATTTCGCCAATTTGATCGCAAAAGGGATCAGCGGCGCGACGTCGACGGCCTTGCTTCAGAGGCAACTCGAGGAGTTCCGGGCTCGTTTCAATCTCGACTCGGTCGAGTATTATCCGAATCTCTTCGGCGGCCGGGTCGTGGCGCTTTCGCCGGAAGAAAGCCTGCCTGAAATCCCGCCGGTCAACTTGGAGTTCCTGCGCAAGGGTATTTCGCAGAGGGCGGAAACCAGCGAAATCCACCGCTTCGGAGAGGGCAATTTGGTGAGGGTGATCGTGCCGGCCGACCGGAACGGAGAAAAGGGCGCCGTGGTCGTTTCGAGTTTCATTCCGATTTCCCTCGTGTCGCGGATGGCGGATATTTCGAGCGCCCATGAAGAGTTCAGAAACTTGAACCCGCTTCAGTACCCGCTGAAGAGCATTTATCTCATCATCCTCGTTCTGATGACCCTGGTGATCCTTCTTTGTGCGACCTGGTTCGGGTTCTATTTGGCGAGGGAGCTGTCCATCCCGCTTGAAACTCTCGGGCTTGCCACCAAGCGTGTTTCGCAAGGCGACTACCGGCCCGTGCAGCTGCAGTCCGGAAGCGCCGAGATCAACCAGTTGATTGCGAACTTCAACCACATGATGTCCAATTTGGACCGCTCGAAGAAAGAGGTCCTGGAGGCGAACAAGCATCTCACCGAGACACTCGAGCGTCTCGACGAGCATAACCGCTACATCCAAGTCGTGCTTTCGAACGTGACGACCGGCGTGATTTCGGTCGATCAGCGGGGGATTATCACCACGATCAACCGTCACGCCGGACAGCTTCTCGGAATCGATCCGCGCGATTTCATCGGTAGACCGGTCCGTCAGGTGCTCGGCAGCACCTACTTCCAGATGTTCAACGACCTCCTGCAGTCGATGAAGGAACACAACGCCGTGACTCTGCAGAAGGAAATCCGGATCGACATCGGCGGCCGCACCGTGCCCTTGCAAATGCACCTTTCCCTCCTTCAAGACGAAAAGGGCAACGACCTCGGTAAAGTTCTCGTGTTTGACGATCTTACGATGTTGATCAACGCGCAGCGAGCCGCGGCTTGGACCGAGGTTGCCCGTCGGATCGCCCACGAAATCAAAAACCCGCTGACGCCGATCAAGCTTTCAGCCCAGCGGCTTGAGAAGAAGTTCGGCTCGACCATCAAGGATCCGGCGTTTTCCTCCTGTATCCAGATGATCATCCAACAGACCGATGACCTGAAACGTTTGGTCAACGAGTTCAGTAACTTCGCGCGCCTGCCGCAATCGCAGCCGGTGCTGGCTTCGCTCAATAAAGTCATCAAAGAGGCTTTGGACTTGTTCCGGATGTCGCACAAAGACATCCAATTCCGTTTCGACGAAGATCCTACGTTGCCGGAATTCAAATTCGACCCAGGCCAACTGAAGCGTGTCCTGATCAATTTGCTCGACAACGCTGTGGCCGCCGTCCATGATGCGGCGGATCCCCGCGTGTCAATTCGCACCCAATACGATAATATGTTGAAGCTCGTTCGGGTTTCGGTGGTCGACAACGGAACCGGAATTCCAGAAGCAGACAGGGATCGGGTTTTTGAGCCGTACTTCAGTACGAAAGAAAACGGCACCGGGCTCGGTCTCGCGATCGTGAAGAGGATCGTGGAGGATCATAACGGGTTCATCCGGGCGTTGGCGAACGAGCCTCATGGAACCAAGTTGATCATCGAACTGCCCGTAACCGATAGTGAAACCGTCCAACCGTTCACCGTTTCGAAAGACGATTCGGTATGGCTGGCGGTATCGGACGGAACAACCAAATCGTGAACGCGCCACTTGAAGGCTTGAGGAGAGTTTGCATGGCCAACCCGCAAAACGACGAAAAGCCATCGACGGACACAGTAATCGACCGTTCGGGGGTTAAAATCCTGATCGTTGACGACGAAGCGCCGATCCGCGAAGTGCTTTCGGCTTCACTGGCTGACGAAGGTTATCCGATCCGGGTTGCCCGCAGCGGTGAAGAGGGCTTGCGCGTGATGGAGGAGTTTCGCCCGAACATTGTCCTCCTCGATATTTGGATGCCCGGAGCGATGGATGGGCTGGAAGTTTTGAGGCAGGCGCGTTCCCGTTACCCCGGCATCGATTTCATCATCATGTCGGGCCACGGTACGATTGAAACCGCAGTCAAAGCCGTTAAACTCGGCGCTTGGGACTTTGTCGAAAAGCCGCTTTCGATCGACAAGATCCTGATCCTCATCCACAACATCACGGTCTTCCAGAGCGAGCGGGGCGAGAAGAACGCGCTTCTCAACAAATTGAGGAAGAACATTGCGATTATCGGCGAATCGCCGCAGATGGTCGCGCTCAAGCAATTAATTGCGCGCGTGGCGAGCACGTCGTCGTGGGTTCTCATCGCCGGCGAAAGCGGAACGGGCAAAGAGTTGGTGGCGCAAAACATCCATTATCTCAGCCCGCGGGCCGGAAAACCTTTTGTCGAGGTGAATTGCGCTGCGATTCCCGAGGAACTCATCGAAAGCGAGCTTTTCGGCTACGAGAAAGGGGCTTTCACCGGAGCCGATAAGCCTCGCAAAGGGAAGTTCGACCACGCCAACGGTGGAACGATCTTTCTCGACGAAATCGGCGACATGAGCCTTAAGACGCAGGCCAAGATCTTGCGTATTTTGCAGGAGAAACGCTTCACCCGTGTCGGCGGCGACGAGACGATCGAAGTCGATGTGCGTGTGATCGCAGCGACCAACAAAAACCTCGAGCAGGAGATCAAGGAAGGCCGCTTCCGCGAAGACCTCTATTACCGGCTCAACGTTATTCCTTGCAAAGTGCCGCCGTTGCGCGAAAGGGCCGAAGACATACCGGCGCTTATCGCCCACTTCGGCGAACAGTTCGCTCGCGAGGGAGCGTACCGGCCGAAGGTTTTTTCCGAGAAGGCGATGGAGAAACTCCGTCAGCACACCTGGCCGGGTAACGTCCGAGAACTCCGGAACTTCATCGAGCGCATTTACATTTTGACCCCTGGCGATACCGTTGATGTGCACGACCTTAAGTTCGCCGGGCTTCCGATCGATGAGCGCGAAGATGCGCCGACGGAAATCTCGAATTTCCGCGAGGCGCGCGCCAAATTCGAGCGCGAGTATCTTTTGAAGAAAATCGCGGAGCACAAAGGGAATATCAGTAAGACCGCCGAGGCCATTGGGCTTGAACGCAGTTATCTCCACCGTAAAATCAAGAGTTACGGAATTGATGTCGAAGACATCGCGTGAAAGGCTCTGCGGTGAAGTGGTCTCAGTATCCCGAATCCGTTGAGGGCGGGAATTTCGACACGCTCGTGGTCGCGCTCGAGCCCGAAGACGTCGAAGTTTTGCAATCCGCTGAAATTATCTACCGCGAGCTTCGTGCCCGCGGGTACAAGGTGCTTTTCGACGACAGGCCCCTTGCGGCGCAGGTGAAACGCGACGATCGTGGGCGGTTTCCCAATGGTTGGGCAGTTGAAATCGGGCATGAAGGGTTGTCGCGCGATGGTTGTGCTGAGCTGGTTGAGCTTGCGAGTGGCGCCTCGGAATCGGTGAGGCTTGAAGAGGTTGTGGAAAAGTTGGAGGAAAAATGCAGGCGGGCGCCTTTAGCTTGAAAAACCCTTTGATCGCCGCTCTTGATCTGGACTCGGCCGAGGATTGCTTGGACTTGGTGCGCAGGCTTGGGGGGCGGGTTGGGGCCTACAAGCTCGGGCCGCGTCTAATCGTGCGTTATGGAGCCGATCTTGTGCAAAAGGTGGCGAAAGACGCTCCGGTTTTCGTCGACAATAAGTACCTCGACATTCCCAGCACGATGGAAGCAGCGATTCGGGCTTCGTTCGACGCTGGTGCGACGCTCGCCACAGTCCATGCGTGGGCGGGGCGCGAAGCTCTCGAACGTTTGGCGGCCGTCGAGCGCGAGTTGAATGCCATAAGACCGTTCAAAGTCCTCGCGGTGACGATTCTCACGAGCTTTTCTCCCGAGACCTTGCCGCCGGCTCTCAAAGACCGCCCTATCGTCACGCAGGTCGAAGAACTCGCGGAACTTGCATTCAAGAGCGGCTTGAGCGGCGTTGTCTGCTCTCCGCAGGAAATTGAAGTGATCCGGCGTCTGTCGTCTTCTGCTTTCGTCGTCACTCCCGGTATTCGTTTGCCGACGGACGCAGCGGGGGACCAGAAGCGCATTGAAACACCCGAGTCGGCTATTCGCGCGGGTGCCTCTGCGATCGTCGTCGGACGTCCGATCATTGCTGCTGAGGATCCGGTGGCGGCGGTTGAAAAAATTCTTGATTCCATTCAAAAGGGGCAGAAGCAGTGAAAAAACAACGCTTCCGTCCTTCGCAAGCTCAATTGTCCCACGCCCGTGACCGTGCCCGTTGGGTGGTTGGAATTCATTCCTGTGAAGAGGCGTTGAAAGTGCGCCCGCGGGCGATCCGTGAAGTCTTGCTACGTTCAGATTGGGTGAGGTCCCAGCAATTACGGACTTTGCAGGAAATGGCGAAAGTGCACGGGATTCCCGTTGGCGAGCGTTCGGAGGGACAGTTGGAACAAATCGGTTCCGGCCACCAAGGCGTCGCGCTCGCGTGCACTGAATCGCCCGAGCTGGATTGGAGCGCGCTTGAAAAAGTCGAGTCCGCTTTGGTTCTCATCCTTGATCACATCGAGGATCCTCATAACCTCGGCTCGATTTTGCGTACGGCCTGGCTTGTCGACGTGAAAGCGGTTTTTATTCCAGCTGATCGTGCGGTTGGCTTAACGCCGGCCGTTTGCAAGGTGGCGAGCGGAGGAGCGGAACACGTCCCCGTCGTTGTGGAATCCAATCTTCCCGCGCTGATTGAGCGGCTCAAGGGGATTGGTTTTTGGGTTTATGGTCTTTCCGAAGCCGGCAAGCGGGCTCCTTGGGACTTCCAGTTGTCTAAAAAAACGGCATGGGTTGTCGGCTCTGAGGGGCAGGGGCTTAAGAAAACGACCGAAAGGGCGTGCGATGAGTTGGTCCGGATCCCCCAAGTTCCGTCCGGCTCGAGCTACAATGCCGCGATTGCATGCGCCATGGCTCTTATGGAAACTGCCCGTCAATTCGGCCATCTGAACTAAATGGGCCATAGTTTTCGTCTCAACCCAAAATGTCTTTGACGGGAAAGTTTCGATTCAAGTAGTAATGGCGCTTACTGTGTAGGTAGTTCTTTTGTTCTTGAGCTGGCTTAGCTCAATTGGTAGAGCAGCTGATTTGTAATCAGCAGGTTGCGGGTTCGAGTCCCATAGCCAGCTTTCCCTTCTTCTGCTGAAGGACGCAACGAGAGCAGAGAGCGACCACAGCGGAGAGGTACCCAAGTGGCCAACGGGGGCAGACTGTAAATCTGCTGGCTCAGCCTTCGCAGGTTCGAATCCTGCCCTCTCCACCAAATTACACAGTCTCTAAAGTGGTTGGAGACTTTAGAGCATTGCAGCATCACCTCGGGCGGGAGTAGCTCAATTGGCTAGAGTATCAGCCTTCCAAGCTGAGGGTTGCGGGTTCGAGACCCGTCTCCCGCTCCATTTTTATCGTGCTGCGGGCGTCAATCTCCCATAAGTCGTCAGTTGCCTGGGAAAGGGCGATGGGGTTGGCGGCAGTTTGACTAAGTGCTTAATATTAGAGCGCTTTTAGTTTGTGAAAAAAGTCGCGTGTACGAACTTCGAATGTTCGCTGCCCATGTGGCTCAGGGGTAGAGCACACCCTTGGTAAGGGTGAGGTCGCGAGTTCGAGTCTCGCCATGGGCTCCAAATTGCTTTCTTACGAGCAGTTGACGCGGCAATCGATAGAGCGTACAAGCGTAGTCTTTGAAGAAACACAAGAAAAAGCGGCCGAAAAAGACGAGCCGGAAACTGAATTCATAGAAAAGGGATCTTTTCAGGAGGACATTAGTAATGGCTAAAGAGAAATTTGACCGGAGCAAACCGCACGTAAACATCGGCACCATCGGTCACGTCGACCACGGGAAAACGTCCCTTACGGCGGCGATTACAAAAGTTTTGGCTGAAACTGGCGGTGCTACGGCATTGGCTTACGATCAGATCGATAAGGCTCCTGAAGAGAAAGAGCGTGGTATCACGATTTCGACTTCGCACGTTGAATACCAAACTACGAACCGTCACTACGCTCACGTCGACTGCCCCGGACACGCTGACTACGTGAAAAACATGATCACCGGTGCGGCTCAGATGGACGGTGCGATCCTCGTCGTTTCGGCTGCTGACGGTCCGATGCCGCAAACTCGCGAGCACATCCTTCTCGCTCGTCAGGTCGGCGTTCCGGCGATCGTCGTGTTCATGAACAAAGTTGACATGGTTGACGACCCCGAGCTCCTCGACCTCGTCGAGCTAGAAATCCGCGAGCTTCTCTCGAAGTACGAATTCCCTGGCGACGAAATCCCGGTCGTCAGAGGTTCCGCTTTGATGGCTCTCGAAGACAAGCGTCCTGAGATCGGTAAAGAAGCGATCCTCAAGCTTATGGCTGAAGTTGACCGCTACATCCCGACTCCGGCTCGTGCGATCGACAAGCCCTTCTTGATGCCGATCGAGGACGTGTTCTCGATCTCTGGTCGCGGTACCGTTGTTACGGGCCGTGTTGAGCGCGGCGTGATCAAAGTCGGTCAAGAAGTCGAGATCGTCGGTCTTGCTCCGACTCAAAAAACGACCGTTACCGGTATTGAGATGTTCCGCAAGCTTCTCGAAGAAGGCCAAGCTGGTGACAACTGCGGTTGCCTCCTGCGTGGTACGAAGAAAGAAGAGGTCGAGCGCGGGCAAGTTCTCGCCGCTCCCGGTACGATCACTCCGCACAAGAAATTCAAAGCTGAGACCTACATCCTCACGAAAGAAGAGGGTGGCCGTCATACTCCGTTCTTCAACGGCTATCGTCCGCAGTTCTACTTCCGTACGACCGACGTTACTGGCGTCGTGACCCTCAAAGAGGGTACGGACATGGTTATGCCGGGCGACCGCGTTGAAATGACGGTTGAGCTCATCGCTCCGATCGCTATGGAAAAAGAGCTCCGCTTCGCTATCCGCGAAGGTGGCCGTACGGTCGGCGCTGGTGTCGTTGTCGACATCATCGAGTAATCCGTCAGTGTGCCGGATCGCAGTTTAGCGAGGCGACACACGAAAATGGGGTCAGCCGGACGTGCTGACCCTTTCGTCGTTTGAAAGAGGATTTTTGTTTTACCTTGCGGCGCCCGGAGAGGGCGCCCGAGGCGTGCAGGGCAGTAGCTCAATCGGTAGAGTTACGGACTCCAAATCCGTCGGTTGGGGGTTCGAGTCCCTCCTGCCCTGCCAATTCTTAAAATCGGGACTCGCCGTCCATGCCTTCGGGTTCTTGAGGCGTGGTCAAAAGCTGGAGCGTCGGCTATGGAAAACAACCTGAATAGCAAGATCGTCACGATCAGCTTCATGACTTTCGGAATTCTGATCGGGCTGGTTGTTTTTATCTTGATGGAGTCCTTAGCTGCCGTAGCCGTCGGCGGATTCGGACGTTTCCTCGCTCAGAACTACGTTCAGCATGGTCTGCCGGTTGTCGTCGGTTTCCTGACTTTTCTTGCGCTTCAGTTCAATAAAAAAGTTGTCGCTTGGGCCGAAGACGTCGTAACGGAGCTTCGGAAAATCGTGTGGCCGTCGCGTAAAGATACGACCGCGATGACAATCGTGGTATGCGTGATGCTACTGATTTCGGGGGTCGTTCTGGGCCTGATGGATTTTATCTCGTCCAAGGTCATCGAAACGCTCCTCCAATATAACTTCATGGGGATTTTCTCCTAACCTCATGCTGACACTGAGAGGAATCGCGTGGAAAAGAAATGGTACATAGTCAACGTCGCTACCGGTGGTGAAGCCACCGCGAAGGCTGCGATCGAAGAGCGTATCAAGTCGCTCAAAAAAGAAGAGTTCTTCGGCGATATCCTCATTCCGGCTGAAAACGTCGTTGAGCTTGTTAAGGGACAAAAACAAACTCGTTCGCGCAAATTCTTCCCCGGTTACATCTTCGTTCAAATGGTCATGAACGAACAAACTTGGCACCTTGTGACGGGGGCCGCTAAAGTAACCGGATTTATCGGCGGATCGAAGCCCCAGCCGGTTCCGGAAGCTGAGGTTCTTCGCGTGACTCAGCAAATGGCGACCGGTGCCGAGAAGCCGAAGCCGAAAGTCAAATTCTCTGTCGGCGAGAGCGTCACAGTTATCGACGGTCCGTTCAGCAACTTCAACGGAACCGTCGAAGAGATCAACGAAGAGAAAGGCAAGGTCAAAGTGCTGGTTAGCATTTTTGGTCGCCCGACACCCGTTGAGCTCGATTTCATTCAAGTTGAAAAAGGTTGAAGGACGAGTCGGGAAGACTTGTTCTCCATCGGGTCAGGACGACTTTAAGCCCCTAGGTAGGAGTGGGAAATGGCTAAAAAAGTAACTGGAATGATCAAGTTACAGATTCCGGCAGGGAAGGCGAATCCAGCACCTCCCGTTGGACCGGCGCTCGGCCAGCATGGGGTAAACATCATGGAGTTCTGTAAACAGTTTAACGCCCGCACTCAGGGCAAGGGTGACACGATTATCCCCGTGATCATCACTGTTTATCAGGACCGGTCGTTTACTTTCATCACCAAGACGCCGCCTGTGTCGGTTCTGTTGAAGCAAGCCTGCAAAATCCAAAGCGGTTCGAAGCAGCCGCAGAAGGATAAAGTCGGCAAAGTCACAATGAAACAGGTCGAAGAAATTGCGAAGCTCAAGCTTCCCGACCTCAACTGCTCGAGCATTGAGTCGGCGATCAGCCAAGTTATCGGTACGGCTCGTAGCATGGGCGTCGAAGTCGTTGGGTGAGGTGGTAAATGGCTAAGCAAGGTAAGCGTTTTAAAGCTCTGAAAGAGAAGATTGATTCGACAGTCCGCTATCCCCTCGACGAGGCTATGAAGCTTGTGCTCGAGACGGCGACGGCGAAGTTTGACGAGAGCATCGACGTTGCGGTCCGCTTGGGTGTCGATCCAAAGCAGTCTGACCAGCAAGTGCGCGGCGCTGTCGCTCTTCCGCACGGCCTTGGCAAACAGGTTCGCGTTTTGGTTTTCGCGAAAGGTCCGAAAGAGACCGAGGCTAAAGAGGCTGGCGCTGACTATGTCGGTGCCGACGATTTGGTGGCGAAGATCAGCGAAGGTTGGCTTGAGTTCGATAAAGCCATCGCGACTCCCGACATGATGGCGACTGTTTCGAAGGTTGCGAAAATCCTTGGTCCTCGGGGCTTGATGCCGAACCCGAAAGTCGGAACGGTCACGATGAACGTCGCGGAAACAGTGAAGGCTGAAAAACGCGGTAAGCTCGACTTCCGCGTGGATAAAGCCGGCATTGTTCATGCGGGTATCGGTCGGAAATCGATGGGCGCTGAGAAATTACGCGAGAACCTCCTCGCGTTGATCGGTGCGCTTCAGAAGGCGAAACCGGCAAGCTCGAAAGGTGTTTACCTGAGGAGCATTTCGATTTCGTCGACGATGGGTCCGGGCGTGAAGGTTGATCCTGCAACGGCCGTTGACTGATCGTTAATTGGTAATGGAACTAAACTCGCGATCAGAGACAGTAGGGGCGGGTTGGCCGCTTAATCAGCCGCGGTAAAGCGAGCACCCTACCGAGATCGGCGTGGTTAGGCTTAGTACGTAAGCATATCCTCCCGATTCACTCGGTGACCGCGTCCTGCGGGTAGCCGGGAGATCTCGATCCGCGTAGGTCGCTGCGAACCTTTAAAAGTTCAAAGCGTTAAATCTATAGAAAGGAGGATGCCTATGATCACTCGTGCTGATAAAGCGCAAGAGATCGCGTCCTTGTCGGAGAAATTCGGCCGGGCGAAGGCAGCTTTCCTCGTCGACTTCAAGGGTATGAATGTCGAGCAAGTTACGACTCTGCGTAAGAAGCTCATACCCGTCGAAGCCGAGATGAAAGTTGTCCGGAACACGCTCGCGATCCGGGCTCTGGCGGATCACCCTCAGGCGGAATTCCTGAAAGAAGCCTTTGTGGGGAACAACGCGGTCGTCTTCGCTTACAACGATGCTTCGGCATCGGCGAAAGCACTCACCGACTTTGCTAAAGAAGTCGAGCTTCTGCAGCTGAAAGTCGGAGTGATGGACGGGCAGAAACTCGACGTGCAGGGCATCAAAGCTCTCGCAAGCCTTCCTCCCAAAGAAGTCTTGCGTGCTCAGCTTTTGGGCCTGTTGCAGCAACCGATGGCAAAATTCGTCGGTACGCTCAACGCGGTTCCGGCCGGCTTCGTACGAGTTCTGGCTGCTCAAAAAGACAAGCTGGGCGGCGAAGCTCAAGCGTAAGAGTGCGTAATTATTTAGATGTTTTTGAAACTAAGTTTAACCAAGCAACGCCAACGCGATTCATTTGATGCGATTTGGCAAATAAATATAGGAGTTTAGAAATGGCTCTCACGAAAGACGAAGTTGTCAATTACCTCTCGAACATGCCGGTTATCGAATTGGCTGAACTTATCAAAACGCTCGAAGAGAAATGGGGCGTTACGGCTGCTGCTCCTGTTGCAGTTGCGGCTATGCCGGCTGCTGGTGGTGCCGCTGCGGGCGCTGGTGCTGCTGAAGAAAAGACGACGTTCGACGTCATTCTTGCTGACGCAGGCGCTAACAAGATCAACGTTATCAAAGAAGTCCGTGCTGTTACTGGCCTCGGCTTGAAAGAAGCGAAAGATCTTGTTGAAGGCGCTCCGAAAACGCTCAAAGAAGGCGTTTCTAAGGAAGAAGCTGAGAAGATCAAAGAAGCTATCGAAAAAGCTGGCGCAAAAGTCCAGATTAAGTAATAGTACAGTATTTTCGAAATTTTACTGCGGAAGGCGAAGAAACACGGGGTCGGCAGGCAAGATTTATGCCTACGAAGTGGTGTCGAGTTCGCTTTCCGCATTTGTCGTTTGCAGCGCGGTCGAGTGGTGTGCTTGACCGCGCTCGTGGCTTCGAATTTTTAAGGAGCGGGAATGGGAACTAATCCGGTCACGGCCTCAAACCTCCGCATTCGCAAATCGTTTGCAAAGAATAAACAAGTTTTAGATATCCCCAACCTGATCGAGCTTCAGAAAAGTTCTTACGAAGCGTTCTTACAAAAAGATGTCGATCCAGATCGTCGCGGAGATACCGGGTTAAATGGTGTTTTCCGTTCTGTTTTCCCGATCACAGACTTTAACAATACCGCCAGCCTTGAGTTCGTAAGCTACACTCTTGAACCTCCGAAATACGATGTGGATGAGTGCCGCCAGCGTGGCATGACTTATGCTGCGCCCATTAAAGTTACGTTGCGGCTTATCGTATTTGACGTCGACGAGCAAACCGAAGCGCGCTCCATTCGCGACGTCAAAGAACAGGAAGTTTACCTGGGCGAAATTCCGCTTATGACGGCGAACGGTTCGTTCATCATCAACGGTACCGAGCGGGTCGTCGTCAGCCAGCTACACCGTAGCCCCGGTGTCTTCTTCGACCATGACGGCGGTAAGAACAATGCGAGCGGAAAGCTCATCTACTCGGCTCGCGTGATTCCTTACCGTGGTTCTTGGTTGGATTTCGAATTCGACCAGAAGGACTTGATTTACGTCCGGATCGACCGGCGCCGTAAGTTCCCGGTTACGATCCTCCTCAAAGCTCTCAAGTACAACGTTGAGCAGCTTCTCGAATACTTCTACGACCTCGATAAAGTCGTTCACAAGAAAGGCAAGTTCTACCGTCAAATCGATATCGAGCGCATGGCCGGCCAACGTGCGCTGGTTGATATCGTCGACCCCAACACGGGTGAAGTTCTCGTCAAGGCCGGCCGTCGTATCACTCGTGCGGTCGTTAAACGCGTGAAGCAGATCGACCTCCGCGAGATCGAGGTCACGGCGGAAGACCTCGAGGGTAAAGTTATCGCGAAGCCGCTCATCGATGAGTCGACTGGTGAGATTATCGCGGACGCGAACGCGGAAGTGACGAAAGACATTCTCGAGCGTGCGATCGCGGCCGGTATCGAAGAGTTCAGCTTGATCTTCTTCGACGGTCTCTCCGTCGGTCCGTACCTCCGCAACACGCTTTTGATCGACAAAGTGAATACGGCCGAAGAGGCGTTGCTTGAGATCTACAAGCGCTTGCGTCCTGGCGAGCCGCCGACTCAAGAAGCGGCCGAAGCCTTCTTCCGTCGTCTGTTCTTCGATCCTGAGACTTACGACCTGTCCGAAGTCGGTCGCTTGAAGATCAACCACCGCTTCAATATTTCGTTCGATGAAATTCCGGTCACGCACCGGACGCTCACGCCGAAAGACATCCTCAGCGTGGTCAAAACGCTCATCGACCTGAAGAACGGCCGTGGGCAAATCGACGATATCGACCACCTCGGCAACCGCCGCGTTCGTTCGGTTGGTGAGCTCCTCGAGAACCAATACCGTATCGGTCTCGTCCGCATGGAGCGCGCGATCCGCGAGCGCATGAGCTTGCAAGATGTTGAAACCATGATGCCGCACGACCTCGTGAACGCGAAACCTGTGAACGCGGTCGTGAAGGAGTTCTTCGGTTCGTCGCAACTTTCACAATTCATGGATCAGACGAACCCGCTCTCCGAGATCACGCATAAGCGTCGTCTCTCGGCCCTTGGCCCAGGAGGTCTTACTCGCGACCGCGCGGGCTTCGAGGTTCGCGACGTTCATCCGACTCACTACGGACGGATCTGCCCGATTGAAACTCCGGAAGGTCCGAACATCGGTTTGATCGCGTCGCTTGCGACTTATGCACGCATCAACAACTATGGCTTTATCGAAACGCCGTATCGTAAGGTTCAGAGCGGCGTTGTGTCGGAAGAAATCACTTACACGTCGGCCCTCGAAGAAACGGGTCACTATATCGCGCCGGCCGACCGCGATATGGTGAAAGAGAACAAGCTCGCGCAGGACACGCTTGTTTGCCGCATCAACGGTGAATACGAAACGGTCGACAAAGACAAGATCACGTTGATGGACGTGAGCCCGAGTCAGCTCGTGTCGATCGCGGCATCTTTGATCCCATTCCTCGAGCATGACGACGCGAACCGCGCTCTCATGGGTTCGAACATGCAGCGGCAAGCGGTTCCGTTGCTCCGTTCGCTTGCGCCGCTTGTCGGTACGGGCGTTGAGCGTCTCGTCGCGCGCGACTCCGGGACGAGTGTCGTCGCTTTGAACGACGGTGTGGTTGAAGAAGTCGATGCGAGCCGTATCGTTGTCCGCCGTTTCGCGAAAGGTGGCGAGCTTGGCGCGAATGTCGACATCTATAACCTGACGAAATATCAGCGCACGAACCAGAACACGTGCTTCAACCAGAAGCCGATCGTTAACGTCGGCGACAGAGTCTCAAAAGGTGACATCATCGCCGACGGTCCGTCGACCGAGCTCGGCGAATTGGCTCTTGGACAAAACATCCTCGTCGCGTTTACGCCGTGGATGGGTTACAACTTCGAGGACTCGATCCTTATCTCCGAGCGCCTGATCAAGGACGACGTTTATACGTCTATCCATATCGAAGAGTTCGAGTGCGTCGCTCGCGATACCAAGCTTGGTAAAGAGGAAATCACCCGCGATATCGCGAACGTCGGTGAAGAAGCTCTCAAAGACCTCGACTCGAGCGGTATCATCCGTATCGGGGCCGAAGTGAAGCCTGGCGACATCCTCGTCGGTAAAGTCACTCCGAAAGGTGAAACGCAGCTTTCTCCGGAAGAAAAGCTCTTGCGCGCGATCTTCGGTGAAAAAGCCGGCGACGTCCGCGATACGAGCTTGCGCGTTCCGTCTGGCGTTTACGGTACGGTCATCGATGCTCAGGTTTACAGCCGAGACGGCGCTGAGCGCGACGAACGTTTGCAACAGATCATCGAAGAAAAACGCCGTAAGCTCGAAAAAGACCTCGCAGTTGAGCAGAACGTCATCCGCAACAACGCGCTCAGCAAGTTGAAGACGTTGTTGGTCGGCAAGACGACGACCGGCGTTCTCTTGAACGAAGACGGTACGCAAAAACTGCTCTCGAAAGGTCAAGTCATTACGGAGGCGGACCTCGAGACGATTCCATTCGAGCTCTTGAACTATATTCCGCTCGAACCGGATCTCGAGTACCAAGTCAGCCGCATCATCGACGGAGCCCGTAACCAGCTTGATGCCGTCAAAATGGTGTTCAACGAGAAGTTCGAGCGCCTGAAGAAGGGTGACGAGCTTCCTCCGGGCGTCATCAAAATGGTGAAGGTCTACATCGCCATCAAGCGGAAGCTCCAAGTCGGTGACAAGTTTGCGGGCCGTCACGGTAACAAAGGTGTCGTGTCCAAGATCCTGCCGGTCGAGGATATGCCGTATCTGCCTGACGGTACGCCTGTTGACATGGTCTTGAACCCGTTGGGCGTTCCTTCGCGGATGAACATCGGTCAGATCCTCGAAGTTCACCTCGGTTGGGCGGCGAAGAACCTAGGTGAACAGTTGAAGCCGTATCTCGAGAACTTCCAAGCCGAGGCGGCTCGCCAGAAGGTGAAAGAGATTTTCCAAGACGGCGAGATCGCCCAGTACGTCGACAATGCCGATGACGAGAGCGTGAAGAAGATGGTCTCGAGGATGACCGACGGCATCCATCTCGCGACGCCGGTCTTCGATGGTGCACGCGAGTCGGATGTGAAAGAACTGCTTCGCCGCGCGAAAGTTCCCGAAAGCGGTCAGATGATCCTCTTCGACGGTCGCACGGGCGAGGCGTTCCAGAACCCGGTGACGGTCGGCGTGATGTACATGTTGAAACTGCACCACCTCGTCGAAGAAAAGATCCACGCTCGTTCGATCGGGCCGTACTCGCTCGTTTCGCAACAACCGTTGGGCGGTAAGGCTCAGTTCGGTGGTCAGCGTCTCGGTGAGATGGAGGTGTGGGCGATCGAAGCTTACGGTGCTGCCTACACGCTGCAGGAATTCCTCACGGTTAAGTCCGACGACGTGGCTGGACGCACGCGTATGTACGAAAGCATCGTGAAGGGCGAAAACGTTTTGGAGCCGGGCCTGCCCGAATCCTTCAACGTTCTCGTCAAAGAGCTGCAGTCGTTGGCGTTGAATGTCGAACTTATCGAGTCCGACATTCTGACCGACAAGGCCGATATCGAGCAGTGATCGTGAGTGGGCGCGCCCTTGAGGCGTGCCTCCGGTGGAGGCCTTTGAGGACCTGGGAACTGGAACTTAAACGCACCGGTTGATGGACGGCGTTTAGCCGGCTCTCCCCGGGGCGTAAAGGAAAGTTTAGTTACACAAGGAGTCTGAGTTTGAAAGACTTGCTTAATTTTTTCGACAAGCCGAAAGATCCATTGTCGTTTGATGCGGTTCGCGTCTCCTTGGCTTCGCCTGAGATGATCCGCAGCTGGTCGTACGGTGAAGTCAAGAAGCCCGAAACCATCAATTATCGGACTTTCAAGCCCGAGCGTGACGGTCTTTTCTGCGCCAAGATCTTTGGGCCCATTAAGGACTACGAGTGCTTGTGCGGTAAGTACAAGCGGATGAAGTATCGCGGGGTCATTTGCGAGAAGTGTGGCGTTGAGGTCACGCAGTCGAAAGTGCGCCGCGAACGTCTTGGGCATATCGAACTCGCGACTCCGGTGGCCCACATCTGGTTCCTGCGTTCGCTTCCGTCCCGGATCGGGAACCTTCTCAACCTTTCGCTGAAAGATGTTGAGAAAGTCCTGTACTGCGAAGCGTACGTCGTGATCGACCCTATGGAGACGCCGCTTGAAGAGGCGCAAGTGCTGAGCGAAGAGGCTTATCAAAACGCCCTCAACGAGTACGGTCCGAACTTCAAAGCGGGCATGGGCGGCGAGGCGATCCGCGACCTGCTTCGTAAAATCGATCCTGAATATCTCTCGAAAAAGCTTCGTATGGAGCTGAAGGAGACCCGCTCCGAAGCTCAAATCAAGAAACTGACGAAGCGTTTGAAAGTCGTTGAAGCGTTCAAAGATTCGATCAACAAGCCTGAGTGGATGATGCTCGAGGCGCTGCCGGTGATTCCGCCGGATCTTCGTCCTCTCGTTCCGCTCGACGGCGGTCGGTTTGCGACTTCCGACTTGAACGATCTCTATCGTCGCGTCATCAACCGGAACAACCGCTTGAAACGCCTCCAAGAGCTCAATGCGCCGGATATCATCATCCGCAACGAGAAACGGATGCTTCAAGAGGCGGTCGACGCGCTTCTCGACAACGGCCGTCGGGGTAAAACGTTCACCGGCCCGAACAAACGCCCGCTGCGCTCACTGAGCGATATGCTCAAAGGTAAGCAAGGGCGCTTCCGTCAAAACCTTCTGGGTAAGCGGGTCGACTATTCGGGACGTTCGGTTATCGTCGTCGGTCCGACTCTCCGCCTGCACCAATGCGGTCTTCCGAAGAAGATGGCTCTCGAGCTCTTCAAGCCGTTTGTTTACAACAAGCTCGAAGAGCGCGGGCTGTCGACGACCATTAAGCAAGCGAAGAAGCTGGTCGAACAAGAAACGGTCGAAGTTTGGGATATTCTCGCTGAAGTCGTGAAAGAGCACCCGGTTCTCCTGAACCGCGCTCCGACGCTCCACCGTCTCGGTATCCAGGCGTTCGAGCCCGTGCTCCACGAAGGTAAAGCGATCCAGCTTCACCCGCTCGTTTGTACGGCGTTCAACGCCGACTTCGACGGCGACCAAATGGCGGTTCACGTTCCATTGTCGGTCGAAGCGCAGGTCGAGGCGCGCGTGCTCATGATGTCGACCAACAACATCCTGAGCCCGGCGCACGGAAAACCGATCATCAACCCGACTCAGGATATCGTCCTCGGTCTCTACTGGATGACCCGGATCCGCCCGGGAGCCAAAGGAACGGGCCGTGTGTTCTCGTCGGTGCAAGAGGTCATGTATGCATTCGAGACCGGAACGGTCGATCTTCAAGCTGCATGTAAAGTCCGCATCAACGGCAAGCTTGAAGACACGAGCGTGGGCCGCGCGATCCTAAGCGACATCGTCCCGTCGGAGGTTCCGTTCTCCGCGGTCAACCAAGTCATGACGAAGAAACAGTTGGCGAACTTGATCGATACGACTTTCCGTCTGGCTGGCGGTAAGGCGACGGTTATTCTCGCTGACCGCTTGATGGACCTCGGCTTCAAGTATTCGACGATGGCGGGCATTTCGATTTCGATCGACGACATGATTATCCCGAAAGCGAAAGCCCAATTGTTGGCGGAAGCCGAAAAGCAGGTCGCCGAGATCCAACAGCAATACGACGAAGGTTTGATCACTGACGGCGAACGTTACAACAAGGTCGTCGACATCTGGGCGCAAACGAGCGACCGGGTCGCCAAGGAGATGATGGCCGAACTCGAGAAAGAAGAGTTCAGCGTCAATGGCGAGAAGGTGAAGTCGATGTCCTTCAACCCGATCTTCGTGATGGCGGACTCGGGTGCGCGGGGTTCCGCGGCTCAGATCCGTCAGCTTGCGGCGATGCGCGGTCTTCTGGCGAAGCCGTCGGGTGAGATCATCGAAACACCGATTACGGCGAACTTCAAAGAGGGTCTCACGGTTCTGCAATACTTCATCTCCACGCACGGTGCTCGTAAGGGTCTTGCGGATACCGCGTTGAAGACGGCGAACTCGGGTTACTTGACTCGTCGTTTGCACGACGTCGCGCAAGACGCGATCATCACGCAATACGACTGCGGTACGACGGACGGTATCGTCATCACTCCGCTTATCGAGGGTGGTGAAGTTATCCAGCCGCTCGGCGAGCGTATTCTCGGTCGTGTCGCGCTTGATCCGATCGTCGACCCCTACACGCAAGAGGTCATCGTTCCAGCCAACGGCGAGATCAACGAGCGCGAAGTTAAGCGAATCGAAGAACTCGGTATCGAAAGTGTTAAGATTCGTACGGCGCTCACTTGTAAGACCCGCCGTGGTATCTGCGCTCTCTGCTACGGCCGCGACCTGGCTCGCGGAGCTCTGGTGAACCTCGGCGAAGCGGTCGGCACGATTGCGGCTCAGTCGATCGGTGAACCGGGTACGCAGCTTACGATGCGGACGTTCCACCTGGGTGGTGCGGCTTCGCGTGCGGTCGAGCAATCCGTCCACACGGCTCGCCACGACGGTTTGGTGAGACTGAAAGACGTCATCACCGTCACGAACCGTCACGGCAAACTCACGGTCATGAACCGGAACGGTGAGATCGTTCTCATCGATTCGAGCGGTCGCGAACGTGAGCGCTTCAAGCTCGTTTACGGTTCGATCCTCAATGTGAAAGACGGAGATTCGGTCTCAAAAGGCATGGTCTTGGCCGAGTGGGATCCGTATTCGAACCCGATCATTTCGGAAGTTTCGGGCCGCGTCGCTTACCAAGACATCGAAGAAGGCGTGACCATGAGCGAGCAGGTCGACCCTGTGACCGGCTTCGCGACGAAGGTCATCATCGAGTCGAAACAAGCCGACTTGAAGCCGACGGTCTTGATCGTCGACGAAAACGGCCAGCAAGTTATGTTGCCGGGCCGTAATATTCCGGCTCGTAGCATCATCCCGGTGGGCGCTCAGCTTCTCGTGGGTGAAGGCCAAGAGATCCATGCGGGTGACGTGATCGCGAAGCTTCACCGTGAAACGTCGAAAACTCGCGACATCACCGGTGGTCTCCCGCGCGTCGCCGAACTCTTCGAGGCTCGTAAGCCGAAAGAGGCTGCGATCATCTCGGAAATCGATGGTTATGTGACCTTCGGTAAAGACGTGAAAGGTAAGCAGCGTGTGA
>CALBDW010000100.1 GCA_937927435.1 uncultured Bdellovibrionales bacterium | reverse complement strand
CCGCGCCGGAAACGAAGAAAGCTACTTAGCGCACCAAGTGGACCGCTTCGCTTGCATTTACATGGCAAGGTTGAGCGACTTGCTTGAAATGTCGCCGCGGACCTACTTCCGGGCCGCGCGACGCCCGCTCGCGCACGAACTCGCACTCGAACTCACCGATACGGACTGATGGGAACGGCCGTCTTCGCTCTCAATTGGCCGAGGACGGCCGGACTCCCTGCCCGGGCGCCGCAATCATCAGGAGATAGTCATCGAAGCCCGGCGCGTTCATGATGGCAACGAATTTATCGGCGTAGATTTTCTTCCTGTAGAAACCCCGCCCCGCTTTCAAGATTTCACATCCCAAGGGAGCCAGATGCGCCCCGCCCTGCTCGGTGCCCACGCACGGGGGTTGGACCAAACGCTCTTCCGTCGCGTTCAACGCAAGAGGAGCGGAAGTGATGGAGAGCAAGCGCTCGCCGGTCGCCTTTTCATAGCGATTGATCGCATTCCCTTCGAGAAGATGAGTGCTGTAAGTGCTGATCGTATAAACCAGCGTCCGTTTTCCCGCCGCCCTCGCCTCTTGCAAGCGGTCGCCGAACTCCGTCAAAGTGGGTGAATTCAGGGACACCACATGCAATTCAACCGGTGGCAACCCTTCAAGATTGAGCGGGGGCATTTGCGCGTCCGCGATAATGACCTCAAAGGGGAAACCAAGCGACGCCGCTTCCATCAAAAAACCTCGCACCACGTCACGCTGCCACTCCGGCTGGGGCGGCACACCGATCACCACGCGCTTGGCCTGCTCAATCGGGACATAGAAGCGCCGGAACGCGACGGCCCCGATTTTTTCCACCTGATCGAATTTGGAGGGTTTCATGATAAGGGCGGGCGCGGGATTGTAACCCACCTTGAAAATCATCGCGAAACCGGTCGCGACGATCATGACTATTAAAGCCGCATATAACCACTTTGCGGCGGCTGGAGGTCGTGCATTTGTTACCATTGGCCCCTCGTAGCCAATCTTAAAATCCGGGTCAAGATTAGGCCCGCGTCAGACGGCCCCGAAAACCGTTGCGAAGAGCCGCCCACTCGGTTAGGTTGCAGCCTGACATAAGGACTTGATCCATGAGACAGGTACCTGTTTTTTCTTCATTTTTAATCGTCGGGAACGGCCGTCTTGCGCGCCACCTCCGGCACTATTTCTCCCTCGAAAACGTTCCCTTTCGATCTTGGTACCGTCAACAAAACCAAGACCTTCAATCCGCGTTACGTGACATCAGCCATGTTTTGCTGGCGATCAGCGACCGCGCCATCGAACCGTTTTATTCCGAATATCCCGAGTTATCCAAAAAACAATGTGTTCATTTTTCCGGTTCCCTCTACACGAACAATATTCCCGGCGCGCATCCGCTCATGACGTTCGCCGACGAGCTCTATGACCTTGAAACTTACCGGCAGATTCCGTTTGTAATCGAGCGCGGAGGACCGCGGTTCGAAGAACTCCTCCCCGGTCTCAAAAACAAATTTTATGAACTCGATCCCGACAAAAAGGGACTCTACCACGCACTGTGTTCCCTCTCCGGGAACTTCACCGTCATGCTCTGGGAGAAAGTCTTTCGGGAATTCGAAAACAAACTCGGATTGCCGAAAGAAGTTCTCGTTCCTTACTTGCAGAGAACAGCCGCCAATCTCGCTCAAAGCCCGAAAGAAAAAAGCGTTCTCACGGGACCGCTTGTGCGCGGCGATCAAGCGACCATTGAACGGCATCTCAGTGTTTTAAGCGGCGACCCCTACCGCAAAATATATGCGGCCTTCGTCGCCGCCCACTCGGCTATCGCTGAAGGAGTCCAAGCATGAAGAACGTCCTCGAGTTCCAGAAAATGAAAGAGCAAGGCCGGAAAATCTCAATGGTCACTTGCTACGACTTCACGAGCGCGCGCATCGTCGCGGAATCAAATGTCGATTGCGTTCTCGTCGGCGACAGCCTGGCGATGACCATGCACGGCAGCGACACGACGCTCGAAGCGACTCCGGAACTCATCGCCCTTCATGTCAAATCCGTGCGCCGGGGCATGCCCAATAAATTCATCGTCGCCGACATGCCCTTCCTCGCGCACCGGGGCAGTCTCGATCGGACGATGGAAGCCGTACGCACGATCATGGCGGCCGGCGCACAGGCCGTGAAAATCGAAGGGGTCGACGGCTCCGAGGACACTATCCGGCACATCGTTCAATCGGGGGTTCCTGTGATGGGGCACTTGGGCCTGACTCCACAATCCGTGCATCAATTCGGCGGGTTCAAGGTGCAAGCCACCGACCCCCAGGCGGCCGAAATGCTGATGAATCAAGCCCGCCGCGTTCAGGAGTGCGGCGCATTCGCCCTTGTCCTCGAATGCGTTCCCACTCACGTGGCTGCGATGGTCACGCAGAACCTGGCGATTCCGACGATCGGAATCGGGGCCGGCTCCGGCTGCTCCGGCCAAGTCCTGGTGTTCCAGGATTTGCTGGGCCTCAATACCCAATTCCAACCGCGCTTTGTCCGCCGGTACCTCAACGGTTTTGAACTCGTTAAAGACGCGCTCAACCGGTTCGACAATGAGGTGAAGTCGGGCGAATTCCCGAGTGAAAAAGAGTCTTATTGAGGAATGCGATATGGCTTACGCCCCCACCGTTTACAACGATTTGAAGTCTTGGATTGACCGGCGCAATCTCCTGAAACGTCAAGGTCGCCGCATCGGTTTCGTGCCGACCATGGGAGCCTTGCACGCGGGCCATATCGCGCTCCTCGAGCGCTGCCGCCGCGAGAATGAAGTGAGCGTGCTCTCGATTTTTGTTAATTCCACACAGTTCGACAACGCTGAAGACCTCGCCAAGTATCCGGTGACTTTAGAGAAGGACAAAGAGGTCGCGCATAAGGCGGGCGTCGATTACATTTTGCTCCCAACGTACGATCTCATGTACCCGGATGGATACCGCTATCGCGTGACCGAGAAAGAGTTTTCCGAGAAGCTTTGTGGCGCCCATCGTCCTGGGCATTTCGACGGAGTTCTCACCGTCGTGATGAAACTCCTCAACATCGTGCAACCCGACCGAGCGTACTTCGGCGAGAAGGACTACCAACAGTTCCAGCTGGTTAAAGACATGGTCGAAGCGTTCTTCATGGATGTCGAAATCGTCCCGGTTAAAACCGTGCGTGAACCGGACGGGCTAGCCATGAGTTCGCGGAACGTTCGACTGACGCCCGAGCAACGCGCGACCGCGCCGCTTTTCCACGAAGCCCTCGTGGTTTCGGCGACGCCGGAAGAAGCGAAAGCGCGCCTGAAACTCGCCGGCTTCGAAGTCGATTACGTCGAAGATATCGGCTCCCGCCGCTTCGGCGCGGTCCGCCTCGGCGGTGTGAGGTTGATTGACAATGTCGAAAAATAAAATCCTCTTTCAGCTTTCCGGATCGATCGCGTGCTTCAAAGCCTGCCAGCTCCTCTCGAGCCTGGTGAAGGAAGGCTATGAAGTTGAAGTCGTGGCCACGCGCTCGGCTTTGAACTTCGTCGGCGCCGCGACCCTTGAGGGACTGACCGGCCGCAAGGTACACTCGGAAGTTTTCGAAAACGGCGGCCATATGAACCATATCCGCTTGGTCCGTTGGGCCGACCTGATCCTTCTTTGCCCGGCCACCGCGAACATGATCAACAAACTCGCGAGCGGCATCGGTGACGATCTTGTGAGCACCCTCTTCCTCGCTCATGATTTCAAAAAGCCTTACCTCATCGCGCCGGCAATGAACGTTTCCATGTTCCATCATCCGGCCACCCAAGCTTCGATCGCGAAACTTCGTGACTGGGGAATCACGGTTTTGGATGCTGGCGTCGGCTCCCTCGCTTGCGGGGAATCGGGCGAGGGCCGCATGCTCGAACCGGAAGATGTTCTGCGCGAAATTCAAGCCCGCTTACACGCCGACGAAAGGCCCGCACGCCGACTCAAAGTGCTCGTGACATCAGGAGGCACCCGGGAGCCGATCGACGGCGTCCGCTCGATCGCCAATACAAGTACAGGACAAACGGGCGTTGCGATCGCTCGCCACTTCGCACAGCGGGGCCACGAGGTGACGCTCGTGAGAGCTAAAGACTCCGTTTCGGCTCCCCGCTTAAACGCCCTTCGTGTCCGTGACTTCACGACGTTCGCTGATCTTCGCGAAACACTGAAGAACGAACTCGGGAGCACCGACTACGATGCCGTCATTCACGCCGCCGCTGTGAGCGACTTCTCAGTCGACCGCGTCGAAGTCAACGGGCGGACGATTTCCCCATGCGATAAGCTTGATTCGGAAACGACGGAGGCTCTCAGCCTGCATTTGAAGCGGAACCCGAAAATCGTCGACGAATTGCGCTCCTATTCGCGCAACAGCTCCCTTCGCGTCGTCGCTTTCAAACTCACGAACACGAAGGACGAACAAGCGCGCCTGCAAGCAGTTCAGAGACTCGCGCGACACGCGCGACCCGATTTCATCCTCCAAAACGATTTGTCGGACATCGACTCCCTTAGCGGGCGACACGTGGCTCGGCTCTTTTCAGCGAAAGATCCGGAAAACCCGATAGTTCTCGCTGAAGGCCGCACCAAAGACGAAGCGGCCGCCGCGCTCGAAAATATTCTTTTGAACAGCGAACTTTCCTCGGAAGGAGGAAGACAATGGTTTTAACCCTCGACCTCGGCAACACGACGATGCACGGCGGGATCTTCGACGGAGATAAACTTCTCTTTCAATTCCGCCGCACCTCAGATTCGCGCGCCTCGAGCGACGAAGTCGGTGTCTTTTTGAGGAATGTCATCCGCGAAAACGGCGCGGACCCTTCAGCCGTACGGCACATCGCCATTTGCAGCGTGGTGCCCGACGCGATTCATTCCATCAAAAGCGCCTGCCAAAAGTACTTCGGGATTTCGCCTTTCCTCTTACAGGCGGGCGTGAAGACAGGCCTCAAGATCAAGTACCGTAACCCGCTTGAAGTCGGCGCCGACCGGATCGCCGACGCGATCGCCGGCGTTCACCTGTATCCCAACCGGAACCTGCTCATCGTGGATTTCGGAACGGCCACCACCATTGAGGTCGTGACCCGAGACCGGGAGTATTTGGGAGGCGCCATTTTCGCGGGTATGCGCATCTCCATGGAAGCTCTGGATGCCCGGACGGCCCGGCTCCCCACCGTAGAAATTGTAAAAATCGACCCGAAACTGGTCTTGGGACGTTCGACCGTGGAAAGCATTCAATCGGGACTTTACTTCGGCACGATGGGTGTGGTGAAAGAACTCACCAGCCGTTTGACGGCCGAATGCTTCAACGGCGGTCAGGGTGAAGACCGGCCCGTTATTCTGGCGACCGGTGGCTTCTCCAGCCTCTATGACAAAACAGGCCTCTTCGACGAGATCGTTCCCGATCTGGTTTTAAAGGGCCTGAACATCGCGCTGCGGATGAACATGTAACGGAGGAACTATGCGGATCACGATGCTGAAATGCAAAATCCATCGGGCCACGGTCACCGGCGCCGACTTGAATTATGAAGGCTCGATCTCCATCGATCCGGCATTGATCGACGCCGCAGGCTTGCGGGAATTCGAAAAGGTCGAAGTTTACAACTGCAATAACGGCGAGCGCTTCGCGACTTACGTCATCACCGGAAAGCCCGGTGAAATCTGCTTAAACGGAGCCGCCGCCCGCCTCGTTCACCGCGGGGACCTCGTCATCATCGCCGCATACGCTTCCTTCGACGAATCTGAGGCCGCCCA
The DNA here is from genome assembly GCA_937927435.1 of uncultured Bdellovibrionales bacterium. Lineage (GTDB taxonomy): Bacteria > Bdellovibrionota > Bdellovibrionia > Bdellovibrionales > JAMPXM01 > CALBDW01. Next base: position 3,002 of record CALBDW010000100.1, on the reverse strand, counting down.
ACACAAACCCCGCCTCGTTTTCGTTGATGAAAAGAACCAAATCAAAGACATCAAAAACCGCCACTGAGTCTCCCCGGCGATTGCCGATCGGGTGACCGGCAATCGCCTCGTCCGCCGCACCCCTGCCGTTTTTCCCCAAGAATTAAACTTGATTTCACCCGGTCGGAGTCGCATGCTCCTGAACGCAGAGCGCCCTATAGGGGAGGGGAAAATGGGCAAGAAAGTCGTTTTGGTTTACTCCGGCGGACTCGACACATCGATCTGCATTCCGTTGATGCGGGAAGAATATGGCTACGACGAGGTCATCACGGTGACTGTCGACGTCGGCCAGCCCGAAGCGGATATCCGCCAAGCGCAAGAAAAAGCCTCGATCCTGGGAACAACCCACTTCACGGTTGACGCCAAGGACGAGTTCGTGCGCGACTACTGCTTCGCCGCCCTCAAAGCAAACGGCGATTACCAAGGCTATCCGATGAGCACATCGATCGCCCGCCCTCTGATCGCCGCCAAGGCTGTCGAAGTGGCGAAACAAGTCGGCGCGAAAAGCTTTGCACACGGCTGCACCGGTAAAGGCAACGACCAGTTCCGAATCGAATTCGGCATCCGCGCCCTCATGCCCGACGCCGTCATTCATGCTCCCATCCGCGAACGCAACCTGACGCGCTCGTGGGAAATCCAATACGCCAAAGAGAAAGGTGTTCCGATCCAGCAAAGCCTCGAGAAAATCTGGAGCATCGACGAAAACCTCTGGGGGCGCTCGATTGAAGGTGGCCGCCTCGAAGAACCAGATTACGCTCCTCCGGAAGAAATCTTCCAATGGACGGCGAGCCCCGAAAACGCTCCGAGCGAACGCTTCACTCTCTCCGTAAAATTCAAAAACGGCGTTCCTACGGCGCTGAACGGGCGCGAACTCGGGCCCGCAGAAATGGTTAAAGAACTGAACGAAATCGCCGGCAAAAACGGGGTCGGCCGGATCGATATTATGGAAGACCGGCTCATGGGACTCAAAGTCCGCGAAAACTATGAATGCCCCGCCGCAAGCGTCCTGTTGAAAGCACACGCGGCGCTTGAAGCGTTGGTGCTCACCCGCGACGAGCTCCGCTTTAAGAAATTGGTTGACCAAGAATGGAGCCGCTTGGCTTACGAAGGCCTCTGGTTCGACCCGCTCAAATCGGATCTCGAAGCCTTCATCAACAAGACGCAAGAGCGCGTGACCGGTGAAGTGCGTCTGCAACTGTTTAAAGGCAACTGTCACGTCATCGGACGCTCGAGCCCCTGGGCTCTCTACTCACCCGAACTCGCGTCCTTCGACACGCAAACATTCGACCAACGCGAAAGCGCCGGAACCGTGAAGAACTTCGGTCTCCAGTCGCGGATGTTCCATCACCTTTCGGAGAAACTGGGACATCTGCAATGAGCGGGAAACTCTGGGGCGGCCGCTTCGAAAAGGACATGAGCGCGGAAGTCGCGCGCTTCTCCAGCTCGCTGGCGCAGGACCTCCGGCTCTGGCGAGCGGATATCACCTGCTCGATCGCCCACGCGAAAATGCTGGGTCGCCAAGGCATCATACCGGAAGCGGAAGCCGCCGCGATCTGCCATGGCCTCGAAGAGGTGAGAAAGGATATCGAAGCTTCGCTGTCTCGTGGCGACTCCCCTTTCCATGCGGACGCCGAAGACATTCATTCCGAAATCGAGCGCCTGCTGCGCGAAAAGATCGGTCCCATAGCGGGAAAACTGCACACGGCCCGCAGCCGCAACGACCAGGTGGCGACGGCCTGCCGTTTGACAATCGCTTCCGAAGCGAAGCTGCTTGAGGACGAAATCCGGTTGCTACAAGCTTGGCTCGTCGAAACCGCGGAACGCGAGACTGAAACCATCATGCCGGGACTCACCCACTTTCAGCACGCCCAGCCCGTGAGTCTCGCACACCACCTCATGGCGTACTTCTGGATGTTCGATCGCGACCGGGAGCGCCTCGAGCAATTCCGCGCCCGAGCTCTCGCGCTCCCGCTCGGTTCGGCAGCTCTCGCCGGAACCGCCTTCCCTATCGATCGCGAAGTCGTCGCGCGAGAACTCGGATTCCAATCGCTCTGCGAAAACAGCCTCGATGCAGTTTCAGACCGTGATTTCGTAATCGAATTCCTTTCGACCGCTTCGCTCGTCATGATGCATCTCTCGCGCCTTTCGGAAGAGTTGATCATCTGGAGCGCCCCCGAGCACGGCTTTGTCGTTCTCGATGACAGCGTGACGACCGGTTCGAGCATCATGCCACAAAAGAAAAACCCGGACGTCGCCGAACTCATTCGCGGCCGCACGGGAAGGGCGTACGGTGCGCTGATGGGCGCACTGACGATGATGAAAGGCCTTCCGCTCGCTTACAACCGCGATCTTCAGGAAGACAAAGTCTTTCTCTTCCAGGGCCTTGATGTCGCGATTGAAAGCGTCCGGCTCATGCACCTCATGTTGAAGAACGCGAGTTTCAATCGCGAACGCATGGCCGAAACGCTGAAGGGCGATTTTTCAAATGCGACGGATCTCGCCGACGATCTCGCCGAAAAAGGCGTGGCGTTCCGCGATGCCCACGAAATCGTCGGACGTGTCGTGAGATTTTGTTTAACAGAAGGTCGCGCGCTCGAAGACCTAACCCTCGACGATCTGCGCGCCTTTCACCCTGCGTTCGACGAAAAGACACTTCAGAAGCTGCAGCACATCTCCGTCATGCGATCCCGCCTCTCACGCGGAGGAACAGCTCCTAAGGTGGTACTCGAACAAATAGAAAGAGCGAAGACCAGACTTTCGGATGGTAAATAGTCCAAATTTGATACGCGAACCAAAAGATTTTGAAAAATAACAGCGCAGAACACCTCCCTCGACACCGAAAGAGGTTAGAATCGAGTTTATCTGCAAAACCAGATTAGCGGAACGTTGGTGGAGAGGGATATGGCTCTTGAAGACAGTCTCAATGGCGGGTTTCATTATCTCGTGGCTCAAAACAAACCTTT
>CALBDW010000099.1 GCA_937927435.1 uncultured Bdellovibrionales bacterium | reverse complement strand
AACTTACTGCTGAACACATTGAACTAGAGCGCAATCGCCACGGTTACGATCGCTACGTTTGGAAAAAACACTACGAGCGAAATGAGATTCTTGACTTAAGAGTCTATAACCGAGCCGTTGCCGCAATTCTTGGAATCGATCGGTATAAAGATTCCGACTGGGAAAAGATCAAATTCAAGGAAATTCCACCTGCAGCATCTTCAAATTCTGAAAAACCGCGCGAAGAAAGGATGGTGAAACGTCGGCGTTCATCGTCTTTTCTTTGAGAGGCGAGTAGGTGTCCTGGACAATAGAAGATCTTGAGGCGCTTGAACAGGCAATCAAGCGGGGCGAATCGAAGGTTCGCTTCAAAGATAGCGAAGTTACATATTATGGCCTCAATCAAATGCTGAAGCTTCGTGAACTCATGAAGCGGGAGCTTGGTATTTCGAAGAAAACTCGCCGCGTGAACCCGACGTACTCGAAGGGTTTAGAATGACGCGGCGGAAAAATGCGGTAAAGAAGAAATCAGAGACCAAGAAGAAAACGGCAAAAAGATCGGCGAAAGATGTCGTAGCGAAGGCGCCGGCGACAGTTGTATTTGGTCGCGCATATGAAGGTGCCGGCAAAGGGAAGAGAGTCCAGAACTGGCGGACTCCATCAACGTCCGTTAATGCCGAAAACTTGCCAGCACTCTCGACGCTTAGGGATCGTTCGCGTGACCTCATTCGCAACAACGGTTACGCAGCTAAGGCCATAGCTGAACTTGTCGGAAACACCATCGGGACCGGAATCATTGCGAAGATTTCGTCGCCAAGAGCGGGGGCCGAAAAAGCGTTGCGGGCGGCATGGGAGTCGTGGGCTGAAACGACCGAGATTGATGCTGATGGTCTTCACGACTTTTACGGACTTCAAGCACTCATGGCGCGCGCGATGTTTGAAGGTGGCGAGGTTCTGATTCGCCGCCGTTGGCGAAATTTCTCTGACGGCCTTTCGGTTCCGATGCAGATCCAGATTCTTGAGTCCGACTACCTCGACACTACAAAGAACGAAGAGCTAGATGATGGCGGATTCATCATTCAGGGTGTTGAGTTCGACCGACTTGGTCGCCGTCGTGCCTACTGGCTTTTCCCAAATCATCCCGGCGACACAACTAGGTTCAAGCGGCAAGCGTCGATTCGAATTTCTGGAACTGAAATCATTCCGCTCTTCGAGGTGTTACGTCCTGGACAAGTTCGTGGAATTCCTCGTGCGGCACCTGTGATCATCAAAATGCGCGACTTCGATGAAGCACAGGATGCAGCACTCGTAAGTCAAAAGATTGCATCATGCTTTACAGCATTTGTCACAAAGCCGCTTGATGCAGCTGATGAAGATGGTCCCGACGATGGGCTTCCCGAGAAAGTTGAGCCCGGTCTTCTCTGGGAGCTGTTGCCAGGTCAGGATGTTCGATTCAGTCAGCCGCCGCCGTTCGCTGGTTACAAAGATTTTTCGCAGATCACGTTGCGTTCGATCGCGGCCGGAATGCGCGTCCCTTACGAGATTCTCGCCGGTGATTTCTCTAACGTGAATTTCTCATCCGGTCGGATGTCGTGGATTGGTTTCCATCGTGACGTTGAGATGTTCCGTTGGATCACGTTCATCCCGCGAGTTTGTCAGGGTGTTTTCCGGTGGTTCCTCGAAGCGGGTGCATTAACAGGCATAGAAATTTCCGGGGCCTCTTCAAATTGGACTCCACCGCGACGAGAAATGATTGACCCGATCAAGGAAATACAGGCCTTGCGGGATGCGGTTCGCGCCGGGTTCATGAGTCTCAGCGAAGCAATCAGACAGCTCGGGTATGAGCCGCGCGAAGTGCTGAACGAAATGGCCGCTGACTTCAAGCTGCTAGATGAACTCGGCATAGTTGTCGATTCCGACCCGAGAAAAGTGACGAAATCAGGGATGATTCAGCCTAAAGCAAGCGAGTCAGCAGATGGAGAAAATGTCGATGCTGAATGAACGAAAGATCACGCGGAGCATTCCGATGCTCGACATGGAATGCCGCTTTTTACCTGAGACCATCAACGAGGAGTATCGCACCGTTGAGATGGTCTTCACGACATCGACCCCAGTTAGGATGTTCAACTGGGATATTGGTGAATTCATCGAAGTTCTTTCGATGAAGGAAGAGCACATCCGCTGGGATCGGTTCCGCAACGGCGCGCCGCTACTCAATAGTCATTGGCGTGTCACTCTTAATGATCAAATTGGAGTCGTTGAAAAAGCATGGGTTGAAGGCGAAAAAATGCGAGGCATTGTTCGCTTTTCGACTCGCAAAGATGTCGAGGAAATTTTCCAGGACGTTAAAGCGGGAATCATCCGCAACGTCTCTATCGGTTATCGCGTCCACAAATACGAAGACGCCACCGAGCCTGGCGCTAATATGAAAACTCTCAGAGCAATCGACTGGGAGCCTGTTGAAGTGAGTCTTGTTCCGGTGCCGGCTGATCCGAATGCCGGAATCAGATCGGAACGTGAAATCAAACCAAAAGAAAACGAAGTAATCATTTTACTTCGAAACCAATCCGGGAGGGATAGGGTAATGACAGAACTTGAAACGAAGCAAGGTGAGGCCGCAAATGAAAAGCAAGCGGCCACTACAGTTGATGTTCAGGCTGAAAGAGAAGCCGCAGTGAAGGCTGAGCGTCAGAGGATGAAAGAAATCCGTCAGGCGGTTCGCGCTGCCGCACTCGGCGATGATGTCGCCGAAAAACTCATCGATGAAGGCAAGACCGCTGATGAGGCTCGCGCCTATGTTCTCGAACTGCTCGCTCAAAAGAGCCAGAAAGAAGAAGTTCGCTCTCAGCATTGCGGTTTCACGGTTGTGCGTGACGAAGGCGAAACCCTCCGCGAAGGCATTGTCGAAGCGATCCGCGTCCGCGCTGGTTCTAAACACGTCACGCTCACTGAAAAGGGAAAGCAATATCGCTACATGAAGCTTCTCGATATGGCTCGCCTTTTTGCTGGCCGTGACGCTTACTCCATGAGCCCGCACAACATCGTCCAGCGCGCTATGAGCACGTCGGATTTCCCGGCTGTTCTCATGGATGCGATCAACAAAGAGCTTCAGGCTGAATATGCTGAGGCTCCTCAGACGTTCGATCCGATCGTGCGTCGCGTTTCTTTGAGCGACTTTAAACCGAAGTACATCGTCGGTCTCGGCGACTTCCCCGAGTTGAAAAAGAAAAATGAACTCGGCGAAATCGAGCGTGGACTGATCTCGGACGGAAAAGAGTGGTACAAACTCGACTCTTACGCTCGCGAAGTCATGCTTTCGCGTGAAACGATCATCAACGACGATATGGATGCGTTCTCGCGGCTTCCGCAAATGGCGGCTCGCCGTGCTCGCGAAAAGGAATCCGATCTCGTTTGGGCGCTCATCAATAACAACCCTGTAATGAGCGACGGCGAGAAGTTGTTCTCAAGCGCTCACGCCAACACGGAATCCGCTGCATCGATCGACGTGACGAACGTCGGAAAGCTTGTCGCGAAAATGCGTAAGCAAAAAGGTCGCGACGGTGCTCACATCACGATTCGTCCGTCTTGGCTTATCGTCCCGGTTGCACTCGAAACTGTGGCCGGTCAGTTCCTCTCGAAGGATGTCGTTCCGACGAAAGATGATCGTGCGAATCCTTGGAAAAACATCTTCAAGGGTTACATCACGGATCCGCGGCTCGATGATAACTCTGCTACCAAGTGGTACATCGCGGCTGATAAAGCCGACATCGACATCATCGAACTTGGAACTCTCGAAGGCCAAGGCCCGCAAATCAATATCGAGGAGAAGTTCGGAACTGGCGTTAAGTTCCAAATCGTTCACGATATCGGCGCTGGCCTCGCAGATTACCGCGGCTTAGCTGGCAACGGTTCGTTCGCATAAAGCGTGACATAGCGGGGATGGGTGAAATGCCCATCCCCAACTGAAGTTTCAACGAATCGAAAGAATGAGGTTTGGAAATGAAAAATTACGTTCAAGAAGGAAAAGTGATCGACTTCACCGAAGGTGGAACTGCCGACGTGAAGTCTGGTGATGTTGTCGTGATGGGTACAATGTGCGGTGTTGCTGCAGTCGATATCCCGAAAAACGGAACCGGATCGGTTTACGTTGAGGGTGTTTTCGAGATCGCGAAAGCGGCTGAAGACATCGCTCAAGGTGCCTTCCTCTATTACGACGAAAGTGCAAAGAAGCTCACCACAACGGCAACCGACAATGTGCCTTTTGGTTTTGCAGTGAAAGCCGCTGGCGCCGCAGCAGAGAAAGTTTATGCGAAGTTGTGGCCGTTCATGCCGCAGGCTGAAGAAGAGCAAACTTGATAAGGTTGATCTCGCATGAGTGTCGCGTGCGGGTAGGCGTTGCCCGCACGCTTAAGAGCGGTCGGTCTCAATAGGGTAGAGCGTGGGTTGGTCGGACGTAAAAAAACAACTTGCAAGATCGGTGATCGGAGCCTTTGGCGAGCCAGTTGTTTTCAAGCCGAAGTCCGGAGGGGCGTTCCCGATCAACGCTGTCGTTGATCGTTCATGGGTTGAAGTTTCTTATGGCGATGGTCCGGCTGTATCGCATTTTCGAACGATCGCTGACATCAACATCGACGATCTACCCGACGAACCAAAACAAGGCGATAAACTCGTAATCGGAGAGACCGAATTCACGATCGTCGATTCGAGATCAGATGGCGGTCGCATGAGAGAACTGGTTTTGAATAAATGAGCCACAGGCGCAAAGAGATCAGAGAGGCAATCAAAAACTCGCTCATCGGCAACACTGATGCCGGAGAAAACGTTTTCATCGATCGTGTGAAACCGATTTACGGAATGCCTTTCCCGGCGATCGTGGTCACAACTGGCGATGAAGAGAATCGGGCCGATGACGTGATCGATCACTATCTCGCCCGTGCGCTTGAGGTCTCAATCGACATATATGTCGAGGCAACCGAGGAGACCGGAATTGATGATGTGTTCGATGAGATGGCGAATCAGGTCGAAGGTTGCCTGAAAGATCGAGAGGCATTCGGAGCTGGCGTCATGGACGCCGTGCTGCAACGAACTTCGCCCGAGATGGACAATCAGGGCGAAACCATCATCGGGAGATTAAGACTCACTTACCGAGTGAGTTACATGCCTTCGGAATAATTGAGGGAGAAAAGAGATGGACGTTACGAATATTAAAATCAAGCCTTGTCAGGTCTTCTGGGGTGGTGAGGATCTCGGATACATTGACGGTTCGATTGAACTCACGACCGAAGAAAGCGTCTACGATATCACGACTCATCAAACCGGAACGCAAGTGATCGGAAATATCCGCACTGGCGTTTCGGCTGAAGTCACGGTGAATCTCAAAGAAAGCGATGTTGCGAAACTCAAAAAGATTCTCACCGCTTCCGGTGGAACGCATACGCCAGAGGAGCCTGGAGCTTCGGAGCTTTTTGGTTGGGGAACGGCGAAGCAGTTCACTGGAACTTTCGCTGATGCGAAACGACTTGTGCTTCATCCGATCCACATGGGTGAGTCAAAAGCCGAAGACTGGAACTTCTGGAAAGCGTATCCGCTTCTGAATGGAGCACTCACGTTCTCAGGCGAAGAGGCTCAAACGATTCCGCTCACGTTCAGAATCTACATGGACGCGTCGAAGCCATCCGCAATCAATCTCTTTGCTATCGGCGACGGTGATCAAATCGCCGACGGAGAAGAGGGCGGAGAGCCTAACGTTGAGGATTGAGGTGAGAAATGTCGGAAGTTCTTGAGATCAATGGGCCAGCGAAACTCAGGCTCAAGATCGACGGAAAAGAATTTGAGTTGATGAAGCCGACTCGCAAGCAGTTGGCGAAGGTTAACGAGGCGCTTCGGACGGACGAAGGAAAAGAAAAGGCGCTCGATATCATCGGTGATTTCCTGGTCGAAGCTGGACTTCCGAAAGAGGTCGCCGATGAGCTGCAAATCGAGCACATGCATAAGATTTTTGAAGCGCTCGTTGGCGCTAAAAAAAACTAGACCAGCACTGGTTTAGAACCGCGAGGCTCATGCAATTTTACCACATGAGCCTTCGCGAAGTTGAGGGGCTTACTGCCGAAGAGGATGAAATGCTTTGGCAGGCAATCACGGTGATTGAAGCTCGAGATGCGCTCTTACGATTGAAGATTGCATCGTTCCCACACATGAAACGGGCGCATCAAGAGAAGATTCATCGTGAGTTACATAAAGCGGCTTATCCTTGGAACTACGAGGCGAAACGCGAAATCACGTTTGAACAATTGGCGGCGATCTTAAATGGCAGAGGAAAAGTTTGATATAGAAATCAAGCTTGACAGCAAGGAAGCTGAAAATGGCTTTGAGAGAGTCAAGAAGTCCGGAAAGAAAGCCGCTAAGGGCGTAGAAACTTCTTTCAATCTCAGCTTTAAGTCGATTCTCTCCGGAGCGGCTTCTGTCGCGACCGGAATGGCTGCTTATTTCTCTGTCCGTAGAATCATGAGCGGAGTCTTAGACACATTTTCAGCAGCCACAAAAGCCGCAATCGATAACGAAGTTGCAGTCAACAAGTTAAACACGGCGCTTTCTCTATCTGGGCAATATTCAGTTGAAACATCGGATAGGTTTCAGAAGTTAGCTCAAGAGCTTGAGCTAACAACGAATGTCAGCGCACAGACAGCAATGGAACTAAGCGCTCTTGCGCTTAGTTATGGTTTCACAGGTGAACACGCTGAGATAGCAACAAGAGCAGCAATTGATTTTGCCAATGCGGCTGGGATAAGTACGACAGAAGCGCTTCGAAGGCTTGGTAGATCAATCAGCGGATCGATCGGTGATATTTCGCGCTTCGTACCGGAAGTTAAAAACCTTACCAAAGAACAACTTGCCGCAGGTGAAGCAGCAAAACTTGTGCTTCAAAGGTTTTCGGGCTCGGCGGCGTCCGTATTGAACACGTTCTCTGGTCAGCTTCAATCGCTCAGCCTCAAATTCGGCAGCCTTCTTCAAGCAATCGGCGAAATGGTTACGAAATCGCCAGCTCTTGTCGCTGTGATGAATGTCATCGGTGAATATATCGTCAAATTCACATCGGTCATCGGAGATATCGGGAAATCAAGAGATGTCGTCGGTGAAGTGATTAAAGCGATGTTCGATTTCGGCCAAGCGGTCGTGAAGTGGGTAATTGCACCACTAGAGTTTACTTACAACCTTGTTAAGGCGCTTTGGTCACTTCAAAAACTTCAAACGCAATCATGGGTCGTCGCTCTCACTTATGTCGGTGACATCATCGCGAATTCAATCGTCAATAAGCTGAGGGCCGTTTTATCGGTTGTCGGTAAAGTAATTTCCTTTGTCGATAAAGACATGGCGAAGTCGATTGATGGCTTTGCTGATTCGTTGAAGGTTATTCCAGAGACGACTGGAATGGCACTTGATGCTGCGACCGATGTTTGGAAAGACTTCGCAAAAGAAACCGCACAAAACTTTAGCGGTGAGGGTCTTTTCAACTTCGACGCCTCCCTTGCTACATCTGATTTTATTTCGGAATTTCAAACAGCCGTCGAGAACGCGAAGCCATTAGTTCGCGAAGCGGGTCTTAATCTAGGGCGCGAGTTTGGTGACGGGCTTGGTGAAGGAATATCCGTAAGCGAGGCGTTTCTTCAGGTTCTTCACGGTTTTGATCTTGCAGTCATGGACTTCGCCAAGAACGCCAAAAAGAACTTTCAAGATGTTGGCCGCTCGATGTTTCAGTCCCTTGGGAACGCTGCCGGACAAGCTTTCGCCGCATTCGGCAAAGCGATCGCCAAAGGAGAGAATGCGATGCAGGCATTCCTTGATTCGCTTCTCAACAGCTTCGGCCAAATGGCAATCCAGCTTGGCTCGATGTTCATCCTTCAGGGCATCGCTTACACGTGGGCTGGATTAAGCAACGGACCTGCGCTTATTGCAGCAGGTGCAGCTCTTGCCGCGTTCGGTGGAATTCTTGCGGCCATCGGCGGCGCGAAGGAAACCGGCGGCGGTGTCGCTACCGCTGGCGGCGGATCAACTGCTGGCGTTGGCGATGTTGGCCTTACACCTGAGGTTGGTACTTTCCCTGAAGTCGAGGAAAGGGGAGGAACTCAAGTTCATGTGAACATTCACGGTAACGTTCTCGATCGTCGCCAAACAGGTCTTGAGATCGTAGAAGTGATCAGCGAGTACATCACTGGGAATGATGGGAAGATCGTAGGGGTGACGGCATGATTAACACGTACTCGGTCTTCTATTACGGCTTCGAGGTGAACGAGGGAAATTGTTTCCTTGATTTCGATGAAGGTAACGGCGAACTTACAGCTGAAATCCCTGTTGGTTCATATACTTCTGAAAGCTTCGCTGTTGCGGTGGCGACTGCGATGAACAATTCCGGTGATAACGTGTATTCGGTTTCTTTCGATCGAAACACGCGAAAGATCACGATATCATCGGACAAAGAGTTTTCATTGCTTGTCCAGAGCGGAACGCACATCGGATCAAGTCCTTGGTCCCTTATGGGATTTACCGGCGAAGATCGCACTGGCTCTGATTCATATACAGGTGATGAATCTAGCGGCGACTTCTACTCGCCGCAGTTTCTTCTTCAAGAATACGTTTCAAGTAGTGATTTTCAGCAGGCTGTTGATGCGACCGTTCACAAGACTGCTTCTGGACGTGTTGAAGTTGTGAAGTTTGGAAATGAGCGCTTCATGGAGTGCAACATCATGTTTGCAACCGACATTCCGCAATCGTCTGGCGGTCCGATCAGGAACAATCCGAATGGATATACCGATCTCAGGCGCTTCATGGAGTATCTGATCACAAAAGGTCCGATCGAGTTTATGCCTGATGAAAACGATCGAAGTTTGTTTGAAACGATGATCCTTGAGTCAACGCCTGAGAGCGACAAGGGGATCAGCTTCAAACTTAAGGAAATGTACGATCGCGGGATTCCCGGTTACTTCCAAACCGGGCGGCTTAAGTTTCGCGTGGTAGAGGTGTGACGTGGCAGTTTCGAACGGCCAATATGCAAACCAAGACACGTTTAACAACGCGTTCATGTCGCGTACAAAGGACACCTCTACGACTGGCAAGGTCGCTCTGTTAAATACGGATAGCCCTCAGATTCCGGACGCGCAAGCTAAGATCAATGAGTTAAGCTCCGATCTTGGCACTGTTCAAACGGCAATATCTACACTCGGTGGCCGAGTAACCAATGTCGAAAACCAGCTTGCTGAGCTTGCGGATGAAACGACGGAATATAGTTTCACGATCGAAAATGATCAGGACGATCCTGCCGACGTGACTGATCTGGTCTTCGATAAAGATCAATTCAAGGCCGCGATCGTGGACTATCTCATTCAGCGGATTACAGACGAAGAAGAGTTGGTAGAAGTCGGCTATATGTTGGCGTTCTATCTCTCTGGGTCGGAAACGTGGATGCTGACACAAGGCCCAACAGGAGGTGACGCGGGCGTGACGTTCACGATTACGCCTGCGGGTCAGGTCCAATATGTTTCAACGAGTATTTCTGGAAATGAAATTGTCTCGAAACTTTCTTATCGCGTGAGGAAATTGGTCGGGTGATGCTATGAGAATTTTGATTTCGTTTGTTCTGTCTCTTGCATTGGTTTTTCAACCTGCAATTTCTCTTGGTGCGTTGCCGCCGGTTTTCAAAGAGGGCATTGATCTTCGGCAACCGCTTATCGTCAAAGAGCTGGACGCGAAACCCACGCCGCCGCCGGCTGGACAAAAGAAGCTCTACTGCAAAGACGATGGGAAATGCTACACGCTTGATTCAAGCGACAACGAAAAACAAATCGGCGCAGGAGCTGGCG
>CALBDW010000098.1 GCA_937927435.1 uncultured Bdellovibrionales bacterium | reverse complement strand
ACCGGTCTTTCTCAACTTCACGGCCGCGTGGTGTATCTCATGCAAGGTGAACGAGATGGTTGCACTCAATGCCCCCGAGGTACAGGCGAAATTCAGGGAACTCGGGATTGTTCTTATGAAAGCCGACTGGACGAATCACGATCCCTTGATCGCGGAGACGCTCGCCAAGTTTGGGCGGTCCGGAATTCCATTTTACGTGTTGTACTTGAGAGACAAGTCGAAACCGGCGATCGAGTTTCCTGAAGTGTTGACGGCAGGAATTGTCTTAAAACATTTGAGCCAAATGGAGGAAAGGCAATGAAAAGAAGCGTCTTAGGATTTGCACTTGGGCTTGTGTTTTCGATGAATACCGCCTGGGCGGCGAAGGTCGGCAGCCCAGCGCCCGACTTTACGGGAACGTCGACGAAAGGTGAGAAGATCAGCCTTTCAAACTATAAGGGAAAATACGTCGTTCTCGAATGGCACAATAAAGATTGCCCGTACGTTCGCGCCCACTATGACTCCGGGTCGATGCAGAAGCTGCAGAAAGAATGGATGGACAAAGGCGTTGTTTGGCTCGTGGTGAACTCGAGCGCGAAGGGGAAACAAGGTGCCGTTGACGCGCAAGTTGCTGAAGAACAAATGAAAAAAGACGGTTCGTCGCCGACCGCCTACATTCTCGATAGCGACGGCTCCATCGGTAAGCTTTACGGCGCGCAAACAACGCCGCACATGTATGTCATCGATCCCAACGGCACGCTAATTTATAACGGCGCGATCGACGATAAAGTGACGACGGATAAGGATGAGGTTTTGAAGTCGAACAACTATGTCGCGGCGGCTTTGACCGAAGCGATGGCGGGTAAACCGGTTTCGAAACCGACGAGCCGCCCGTATGGCTGCACGGTTAAATACTGAGAGAAAGGCGCGACACGTATAGCACGCGTGTCGCGCGCTCTTTTTTAGCGGCAGTAAGCGTGAACGACGTAGCTAGGGCCGAGGATGCGCTCTTCTTGGACGCACTTCTGACTTTCTTCGGCGCAATTGAACTTCGCGACCGAGTTACCTTTCGAGTCGTACGTCATAACGACATCGTCGACACACCAAGAAAGATAGAGGACTTGCGGAACTCCGACATCCTGGCCTTCGTCGTAAACGTAGGCCGAAGCTTTCAAACTCAAGACCAATCCGAAAACAAAAAACGCAGTCAATAGCGAACGCATGGCGACCCCATTTGCCAAAAGTGCATTGGTTTAGGACGCCGTGTACCTATCACGTCCAGGCGACGCGAGAAATCGAAAATTTTTCAATCTGTCTCACTTTCATGCTCATCCTTGTAAGAGACGGAAAAGACGGAGCTTTTTGTCGTGATCCGACGCCAGTTGAAAGGTCGTTCGGTGGTCAGGTTTAGGCTGTTTTGATTTGAGACACCTGTGCAGGTTTCCATGCACGAATTTCAAGCCCATCGGCTCAATGAAATCTAAGTCATTTCCGATAATTATTCTAGGACTGCTGGTATTCGGTGGTGGTTCTAATTCTGAACGAGGGCGTCTTGACGTGGTAAATGCGAATGCCGCCTGGCAACTTACTTTGAAGCGGGTAAGGGCGTGCTGGTCCTTCTTAGCGCCGGGCCCCGGTTCACTTAGCGTCGTGAACTCGGTCGCATTCATTTCAGTACTTCTTTTTGGCGACCTCCTCTGGGCCAGTCCGTTTGTTATTTTCCAAGGGCGGATCTTGAAGACGAACGGGGAAGCGATACAAGGCAATGTCTCCTTCAAAATCCAGATCTTGGCGCCGGAAAAACCGAACTGTGTTTTATACGATGAGACGCATGAAGTGCCGGTCGAAAACGGCAAGTTCGCCCTTACGATCGGCGACGGTGTTAGAACGCCGGGAAGCCCTCAAGTCGCTGAGGTTTTTCGGAACTGAAAGACCTTAGCTGGTTTATCGTCTTGCGACGGTGCGTATACACCCCATCTCAACGCTGGCCGTTTGCTGAAGGTTTTCTTCCGAGAGCAGAACAGCAAGAACTGGGAAGAAGTTCCGGCGACAGTCCTGAACTTCACGCCGCTTGCGCTTGAATCGAGAACGGTGGGCGGGTTCAGCGCAAAGGATCCTGTACGGGTTGAAGGTTTTGACGCGAACGGGATTCCGGCGTTTTCAAAGTCGGATTTTTCGGTGTTTTGGGAGTTCATAGAAAGCCTCTGGGAAAGCACAAGTGGTGGAGGAAGCGGAGCCGGAAACATAGGCACTGTGAAGGAAGTGAAAGTTATCCCGCCTTTGCTAGTGACAGAATGTGCGAAGCTCGGCAAGGGCTACAAGCTCATTAGCAATAACCAGTGGCAGACGATTGCAAGAAACATCGAACAAGTGGCGGAGAACTGGTCGGATGGAATTGTCGGTTCGGGAGCCCTGAATAGAGGGCACACGGACGGCGACCCGAATGAAGCGCTCGAGGCGAGCAGCGCAGACAATGACGCTTGTTTTGGAACAGGGCAAACATGTACGGCGGCGACTTGGGATAGCCAAAAACGGACGCACAGGCTATCAAACGGGGAAGTGATCTGGGATTTGTCGGGTAATGTCCGCGAATGGATTTACGATGATTTAGCCGACTTGAATCTGGAATTACCTATCGACACCGTATGGAACGAACACAACACATTAAGCGCAACCAACCGCAAGATACTGGGGCCGTCCGAGCCGACGTGGACTTCAGCGCAAGGGGTTGGACAAGTGTATGGAGGCTCGGGTGGGGCCGTTGACCGGAGTGGATACTGGGATTATGGCGATCGCGCAGGCGTGTTTCTCGTGAATCTCGATCACGAGGCGACCTACGCGAGCCCGACCTTCGGCTTCCGTTGCGTGTACGTGCCCCGAGATATCTCTCAAAACAAAAAGGGACCCGTGTGGGGTCCCTTTTTTGTTTTCGCTTTTCCGACTCTGGTCAGTTTCCGAGTTCGAGCTTGGCGATCGTTTGCAGCTGCATATTGCTCGTACCTTCGTAGATCTGGCCGATCTTGGCGTCGCGCCAGTACTTCTCGACCGGGTATTCGCGGGTGAAGCCGTTACCGCCGTAGAGGTCGATCGCCATCGAGCAGATCCGTTCAGCCGCGCGCGAGGCGTAAAGTTTCGCCATGGCGGCTTGCTCGATGAAGTTTTCGCCAGCATCCTTCAGGCGGGCGGCATTGTAGACCATCAAGCGGGCGGCTTCGAGCATTACGCGCATTTCGGCGAGCTGGAACTGCACGCCCTGGAACTGCGCGATCGGGCGGCCGAACTGTTCGCGGCCTTTGATATAGTTCTTGGCCGCCTCGTAAGCGCCGCTTGCGATACCGACCATTTGCGCGCCGATTCCAATGCGGCCTTCATTCAGGGTTTCGATCGCGATTTTGTAACCTTTGCCGATTTCGCCGAGGACGTTCTCTTTCGGAACTTCGCAGTTCTCGAAGAGGAGTTCGCAGGTCGACGAAGCCCGGATACCGACTTTGTCTTCTTTTTTGCCGACGCTGAAGCCTTTAAAGCCTCTTTCAACGACGAAGGCAGTAATGCCTTTATAGCCGAGTTCAGGATTCACGTTGGCGAAAACCAAGAAGACGTTTGCTTCATTGCCGTTCGTGATCCAGAGTTTAGAGCCGTTCAAGACCCATTTGTCGCCTTTATCTTCAGCTCGAAGTTTCAACGCGAACGCGTCCGAGCCCGAAGTGCTCTCGGAAAGGGCGTAAGCGCCGACCCATTCGCGGGCGAGTTTGGGGAGATATTTGTCTTTTAAGTGATCATTGCCCCAGCGCAGGAAGGCGTTGGTCACAAGCGTGTTTTGGACGTCGACCAGAACCGAAACCGATCCGTCGACGCGGCCCAATTCCTCGATGGCCAGGCAAGCCATGAAGAAGGAACCGCCGGCCCCGCCGTACTTTTCGGGGGACTCGATTCCCATCAGGCCCATCTCAAAGAGTTTGGGAATCAAGCTTTTTTCCATTTCGCCTTCTTCGTCCATTTTGCTGACGAGAGGCTTAATCTCTCCTTCAGCGAATTCGCGAACGGCGTCGCGAAAGGCGATTTCGTCTTCCGTCAAGGTCGTCAAGGCGGGGCGTGCATCGGCGTTGGACATTATGAACTTCCTCCACTCCAGAGATTCGTTGATCGGGGGGACATTCTCGTTATAGTCTCGCGCCAATGCAAAGGAAAACTGACATTGGCACAGATCAATCCGCATCCATGACCGCGCCGGAGCCTATCATTCGGGTTTTGATTGCGAAACCGGGGCTGGATGGCCACGACCGAGGCGCGAAGGTGGTGGCGCGAGGCTTACGCGACGCGGGTTTTGAAGTCATTTACACAGGTCTTCATCAAACGCCCGAGATGGTGGTGTCGGCGGCCATGCAGGAGGACGTCGATGTCATCGGGCTATCGATCTTGTCGGGAGCCCATATTCCTCTCGTCACGGCGATTCAAAAACTCTTGGCCGAGAAGAAGATTGAAAAACCGATCTTCGTCGGCGGGATTATCCCGAGCGATGATGCAAAGCGGCTTATTTCCCAGGGCGTAGCTGCGGTATTTGGCCCCGGTTCATCGATCGGTGAGATCGCGGACAAAATTCGCGAGATCGTCGGGGCGAAGTCAGCTGCTCAATGAGTCTTCCCCTGGGAATTGGGAGCCTCTTTCGCTTCCACCAACGCGAGGCGGTGACCCGAAAGCTTTTTAAGACCTTGCATTTCAATCCGCTCCCAAACGAGTGATTTGCGAGCCTCGTTTTCTGCGGGAAGCTTCCTGAGCCAAAAGGTGACGGGTTCGTGGCGCGGTCGTTCCGTGGCTGTCCCAGGTACCCATTCGATGAGAAGGGCGACGAGACCTGGTGCGGGTTCACGTTTCGTGAGTTTCAATCGGTTTTGGCCGGTTTCGCTTGCGATTCCGAACGCGGCTTCGGAAACGACATATGGAATGCCGAGCGGTAAGTCTTCGATGAATTTGTGTTCGAGAAGGGCCATCGGAAGCGAAAATCCGGTCAAGACGGCTTCGGGTTTCTTTCCTTCCGCACAGACTCGACCCGAAATCTGAAAACGGATCCGGGAGTCGGGAACTGGCTGCACTTTCAAAATCAGAGGCTGGTGCTCAAGGAGCGGACACGTCAGACGTTGCTCGAGGGGAGCTTCGAGTTTGAACGTTAGAGATTTCGCGTCTTCCGGTCCTCCGCCAAGCGGAGACATCATTGTACTGAGTGTCGTGAGCGTTCCCACGACGAGGCGATTCAGCATGAAGAAGAACTCCCGATTTTCCTGCTCGAAAAAACAAACTCGATTGTTTTAGTAGAGGTTTTCGATACGAGGATCGTCAATCAATAGATTGATGCCTAAATTTCGATCAGAAGTTCTCGGCATTTACACGAGGTTGTGACGTGATGTGTTAAAGATATCATTGAGCTTCGGTTTTAAAACTGGCTCACCATCGTGGGGATGAACCCTTAACGTTCAAAAAGCGACGCTATATCCGCTATTTAGCGTCATCACCACGGAAGTGAGCCAGTTTATTCGGTTTTCATCCCTATTTCGATGGGATTCTCGGGGCCGATTCTAGACACAGGGCTAGGAGTTCGATACGTTTTTTCTCATATGCAAAAACTGGATTTGATCGCGACCGCTTTTGAAGCGCTGAAGCATTTTGTGCCCTTCCTCTTCGCGCTTTGCTTTCATGAATATGCGCACGGATGGGTGGCGCGCTTGAGAGGCGACCGTACAGCAGAAATCATGGGGCGCCTGACGCTGAATCCAATGGCGCATGCAGACGTCATCGGCACTCTGGTTTTGCCGCTTATGTCGATTGTTTCGGGGATCCCGTTTTTCGGGTGGGCGAAGCCGGTCCCGGTCGACGAGCGCAATTTGAAGAACCCGCGGGTCGATATGTTCTGGATCGCGTTCGCGGGGCCACTTTCCAATCTTCTTTTGGCTTTGATAGGGGCCGTGGCCCTGGGGCTTTTGGTGCGGTTCTTTGCGCCCGCGCTCATGGCCGGGCAAGCGGGAGTGGAGCAGATTCGCGATATTCTCGTGATCTTTATTTCGATCAACGTTTTCCTGGCAGTCTTTAATATGATTCCGCTTCATCCTCTCGACGGCGCGAAAGTTTTGGCGCGTTTCCTTCCCGAGCGGGTCAATGAGCAGTTGGAGGCGTGGTCGGGCTACACGAGTCTTTTGCTTCTTATGATTTTCGTCAGCGGCGGTATCACCCTGATCGCCGGTCCGGCGCAATGGGTGAGGAATCTCTTTATGATCGTCGCGCAGGGAGTCGCGCTCACATGACAAAAGAAACGGAAACGGCTGGATCCTCCGAGGTTAATTCAACCGAGATTCAGATCAAGCGGACGCAAGGACAAAAACCGCCACCCGGCTCGAGGATTATGAGCGGGATGCGGTCGACCGCGAAACTCCATATCGGAAACTACTTCGGGGCGTTGAAAAACTGGCTTGAGCTGCAGAACGAGTATCCCGGCATTTACGGGGTGATGGATTGGCACGCGATGACGACGGCGTATAAGACGCCGCACGAGGTGCAGTATTACGTGCGCGATATTTATGCCGAATGGCTCGCCTGGGGGCTCGATCCGGAAAAGAACATCATCTTTATCCAGTCGGAAGTTCCGGAGCACATCGAGCTCTTCATGTATTTCGCGATGCTGACGCCGTTGTCGTGGCTTGAGCGCGTGCCGACATGGAAAGACGCCGAAGAAGAGGCGAAAGCGTCGGATACCCATAACCTCGGCCGTTTTGCCTATCCGGTTCTTCAAGCGGCCGACATCGCGATCTACCGTGCGACGCATGTTCCGATCGGGCAGGATCAGGTCGCGCACCTCGAGCTTTCGCGGGAGATTATCCGCCGTTTCAATTTCCTTTACGGCGGCGATCTTCCGGAGCCACAGCCAGTCTTTACGGAAACACCGGTGATTCTGGGGTCCGACGGGCGCAAGATGTCGAAGTCGTACGGGAATACGTTCTCTTTGACGCTCGAGGAGGACGAAATCACCAAAACGTTCCGCGCGATGCCTACGGATCCGGCACGGGTGCGGCGCCACGATCCGGGCGAGCCGACGAAATGCCCGGTTTACAGCTATCATAAGCTCTTTTCGAGTGCCGAAGATCTCCGCTGGGTCGAAGAGGGGTGCCGGACGGCGGGAATCGGCTGTGGCGATTGCAAAAAGCGGATTGCTCAAAATGTAAACGAGAAGATGGCGAAACCTCGCGAGAGGAAAAAAGAGTTGTTGCAACGGCCGGATACGCTTGATTCAATCATCGCCGACGGGTGTCAGCGCGCCCGGAATGAAGCCAGCGAAACATTGGAACGAGTGAAAGAGTGGACGGGCTTCAGCTCGAATGCGGACTTTTGAGGGCTTCGGCGAATGAGTTACTTAGTTCATCTGCGGCAGTTTGAAGGTCCTCTCGGTTTGCTCCTTTACCTTATCCGTAAAGAAGAGATGGACATCTTCGACATCAACATCCACGAGATCACGAGACAGTATCTCGACTATATCCGGATGATGAAGGAGCTTGACCTGGAGGTCGCCGGGGAATTCATCTCCATGGCCGCGACACTCATCCATATTAAGTCGCGCATGCTCCTTCCGCAGTACAATGAGGAAGGCGAAGTCGTCGAACAGGAAGACCCACGGAAAGAACTCGTTCAGAAACTGCTTGATTACCAAAAGTTCCAAGAAGCCGCGAAGCAGCTCTACGAGCGTCCTCTTCTCGGGCGCGACGTTTTCTTGCGCGGTATGCGTGAGAATTTCCGCGACGAGGAGCTGGGTGAAATCATTGTCGAAGGAGAAGGCTTGTTTGCGCTGATCAGCGCTTACCGCCGGGCGATTCGCAAGGCGGAACGGATGGTCCATAAAGTCCGTCCGAAAGTGCAGTCGATCGCTTCACGGGTCATGGAAATCAAAGACCGCCTGATCGTGGGTGTCCGCGTGCTTTTGCGTGATCTGGCGGGCATCGGTTCGGGCGAAGCGAGAACACGGCTTCTCGTCACCTTCTTGTCGATGCTCGAACTTGGCCGGATGGGCTATGTTTCGCTCTTTCAGAACGAGCCGTTCGGAGATATCCATATCGAGCCGAAAAAGCCGATCGAGCGGAATATCTTGGAACGCGTTCAAGAGTTTGATGCCGGTGACGCGGAAGCGATCGCGAATTCGATCATCGACGAAGCGACGGAAGCCGCGGCGGTCGACGATCTGTTCGCCGTCGAACGCGACAGCCCGCAGTTGAATCTTGCGGTGGTGGAAGGCGATTCGGAAGGGTCTGAAGACGAGTTCGTCGAGATGGCGACGGACGAAGAGATCCTGGCAGCCGAAGCTGAAATCGAAGCGAGTGAAAGGGCCGCCATGGCGCAGGCGGAAAGTGGTTCCGCGTTGGATGTCGCCGGTATGAACGAAGCGACTGAGGTGAATGACGGATTGATGGATTTGATCGACGGCGATTCGAAGGATGAATCGCTCGAAGCGTGAGAGAAGGCATGACGGAAAACGAAAAAGGTCTGGAAAAAGAAGGAATCGAAAACGGCGCGGAGGAGGCTCAGGAGGCGAGCGTTTCTTTGCGTGAATTGGTTCTGAGCGCCGAGGCGGCTCTCTCGGATCTGTCCGCGGAACCGGCGGTGGAAGTTCCGTTGAAGGATGAGTCACAGACGCTGGCGGCCGTTTCTTGGTCTGAGGAAACGCAAGGTCTTGATTTCGTCGAATCCGAAGCCGCAGACGAAAACGTGAGTCGATTGGCGGAACTGGCTAGACGGGTCGCCGAGACGGCGGCGAAGAAAGAAGGCCAGTCGCTCGCGGACGTCCATTCGGATCCGAATTTCGAAATGGAGGCTGCCGAGATCGCCGAGGCCGAAGAAACGGACGTTGAAGAAGAAGGTGCGGTGGCCAAAGAGGCGTCCGAGGAGCCGGATGCCGCTCCGACCGAACAGATGGAGTTGAAGGGCGTTATTGGAGAAATGCCTCAGGCCGGTGAGGAGACAGAAGACGCGGAAAGTGACGAGGAAGAAGAGTCTGAACCGACTGAATTTATCGAGCAGTCGCAGCTTCTTTCGATTATCGAAAGCTTGCTTTTCGCATCGGACCGGCCGGTTTCGCTCGGCTCGATCAAGCAGATTTTCAGAGGAACGAATATCCGTACCAAGGACATCAAGCGCGCCATTGAAGAATTGGCGAGCGAGTACGCTTCGCCGGCTCGCGGGGTCACGCTTGAGGAAATCAACGGCGGCTACCAGCTGCGGACAAAGTCCGACAATGCCGAGTACTTGCGCCGTTTGGTGAAAACGCGTCCGTTCCGCCTATCGGGACCGGCTCTCGAAGTCTTGGCGATCGTGGCGTATAAACAGCCGATCACGAAGCACCAGATCGACGAGATCCGCGGCGTTGAGAGCGGACACCTTTTACGGGCCTTGATGGAACGCGGGCTGGTTGCTTTCGGTGAGAAGAGCGATTTGCCTGGGAAGCCCATGACCTATCTTACGACGCGCAAATTCCTCGAAACGTTCGGACTCCGCAATATCCGTGAGCTGCCGACGCTTCGAGAAATTGATGAGCTCTTGCCTGAAGGAATCGGGGACGAGGAAGAAAAGGAGACACTTTCGGATATCACCGAAAAGATGTCCAACGAGCTTGCGGCTACGTATTCCGAGGGCGAGGAGGAACTCGCGAAAATCACCGAGCAGCTCAAAGCCGTCGATACGACGACCGAGTTCTTCGAACAGGAAAAGCAGCGTGAACGCGAGCGCCGCGACCGAGAAAGAGCTCAAGATATTCGTGAACGCCTACTCTTGGGTGAAGAGGTCGATGAAAAGGATCGGCGTTGGCTTGAGCGCTACGAGGCCAAATTGCAGGCCGCCGAATCTCAAGAGAACGGCGTTGAGGCAGCTGATGTCGCCGGTGAGGCGTCTGAAGCGGCTGAATCGGGTGAATGCGCAGGCGTCGATACGGCCTCTGAGGCGCCGGTTGAATCCCCGGATGAGAAGGCGCTCGACGCCGACGGCGAGGACTTCCTCGTCGATTTCACGAATATCGATGAAGATGTCGACGATGATGAGGATGATTTGAGCGCGCTCCCGGATTGGGATGACGATTCGGAAAAGGAAGCTTGAACTGAAAGCTTTAAAAATCGCTCTCAGCGCTTTTCTGCTTTATCATCTGGCGACGGTCTTGCTGATGCCGAACGGCTCGTCGCTGACGGGCCGAAAACTTTCCCGGTATTTCAGCGCTTACGCCAATACTTTGGGGTTCAATACGACCTGGCAGTTCTTCTCGCCAGGTCCCAGTCCGATGTTTTATCTCGAGTACGAGCCCGTCTACAATTATGACGATGAGCCTGACAGCGGGCCGTTTTCGTATCCACCCAAGCGGGAGGGGTTCGCTTGGAGCGATAGCTGGAACCGGCGGCTTTTCGGGATGCGGTTTTTCGCCCTCCATCCCGGTTACATGGAAAGATTCTTTGTTCCTTTTCTTTGCCGACAATACGAAGGGGCCATCGCGATCAACATCCGATCCGTGATCGATCAGGTCGAGGATCTCGAGCGGGTCGGGATGAGGAGCGACTTGAGCGAGAGCACGGTCCGAGTGGATCTTCCGAGCCAGGAATACGCCTGTCCGGAGAAAGACGGAGGCGAGGGCGTATGACGGCTTTCTTGCGCGCGCTGATCGGCGCTTGGGACCGCTTTTTTTTCGCGCCGTTGCCGATGCTCCCTGTGGCGGTGTTTCGCGTTGTTTTTTCCGCGACACTGTTCGTGATGTACAGCTTTCGTTTCGTCGACTGGCGTTTTTATTTCACTGACGACGGCTACCTAAGCGGTGACAAGGCGCTCGAAGTCCTGCCGGATGTTCTACGCCCGGTGTTCGCTTGGTATCCGGTTTCGGATTTTGCGGCGTGGAGCCTGCACCTTCTTTTCCTTTGCGCGCTCGCTTCTCTCGCGCTCGGCATCTTCGGGCGGCTCTCGGCCTTCCTCGCCTTGGTTCTGCATTTGGCCTTCATGCAGAGGAACTACGCGATCGTTTACGGCGCCGATATCGTGGCAACGTTTTTTCTTTTCGCTCTCGTTGTCATGGACAACAGCCGGCGTTTGAGCGTTCTCAACCTCGTCCGCAAAGCGAAAGACTCGGCGCCCTCGCAAGTGAATGAGGTGTTTTCAACAGTGGGAGTGCGACTCGCGCAGCTCCAGCTTTGCATCATCTACGGGTATACGGGGCTTGAAAAGCTCAAAGGCCCGAGTTGGTGGGACGGAACGGCGGTCTGGGCCGTTCTCGGCAACCAGCAGATCATGATGTTCGATGCGACCTGGATGAAGCATTTCCCGTTGCTTATCGCGGCGGCGACACATGCGACGGTGCTGTGGGAAATTTATTTTCCGGCCTTGGTTTGGATCCGCCCTGTTCGCAAATGGGTCTTGGCTTTCGGCGTTCTCCTTCACGGCCTGATTGCCTTAAGCGTTGGTTTGATCTTTTTCTCGCTGATCATGGTTTCAGGTTACTTCCTTTTCGCCGATGCGAAGTGGCTTGAGGAAAAAATAGCGAAACTCGTATCGAGAAAGTGATTTATCGCCGCGTCTTTGTGGAGATTCCGTAATATAAGTGAGATCAATTGACCTCTTTCTGGCGGTTTTTTATCGCCGAGCCCGTGCGGCTTTGAATGCCGTTTAAGGGGAGTAGAGCATGTTGCAGATGTCAAAATTGATTCTTACGGTTTTCACCCTCGCGATGACTGGGATATGTCATGAAGCCCGTGCGGCGGACCCTCTTCCTATGGAACCGATCCCCAAGTTTCACGGTTGGCAGGCTCTTTGGGAGCAGGGGCAGAAGCCGACGGATGAGAATCTCGTCGGAAAGTGGAAATATGCCGGAGCCGGAGCGAAAGAAAGCTGCCGCAACTTCGTTCTTAAAGGCAAAGAAGATGAGTACGATCCGCAGGGTATCGTGTTCACGGAAGGTCGGTTTGCCGAACTCGTATTCGAGCAATACGGCATGGATATGCCATCGGGCGGCCAAGTGAAGGTTTTGAGCTACAAATCGCAGAACTTTTTGGGCAACCAAGGTCCGTATAAGTACCGTTCGGAAGAGCCACAAATTTCTTTTCTGGTCAAAAGCCAATCCGGCCATTCGGCGTCCGACACGAATTTGACCCTTTCTTGCCGTCTGGTCCGCGACAAGGCCGAACTCCTGATCTGCGCTTCAAAGCTCAATTTGTCACCGACGAACCTCTGGAATCAGCAAGCGCAGATGTGCGCGGCTGAGCCGGTCGGATTCTTCCTGGTTTGGGTCAAAAACTCATGACGCCGTGACGGTGGGGGACGGGTTCACGTTGGCGAGCTCTTTGACGATCGCTTCGGCGATACGGACGCCGTCGCAGGCTGCCGAAGTGATGCCGCCCGCGTATCCCGCTCCTTCCCCGGCCGGATAAAGGCCCGCATGCGAGATGGATTGAAGCGTTTCCGGGTCACGCGTGATGCGGACGGGACAACTCGTCCGTGATTCAACCCCGTGCAGTTGCGCTTCCCCTGTGATGAAGCCGCGCATGTGTTGGTTGAATTTTTCAAGCGAGGCCCGAAGGCGCTCCGTAATGTCCTGAGGCAAAAGGAGGTCGAGACGGGCCGGCACGACCCCTGAAGGAGACGAGGATTTAAGGGTCGGGCCGTCTTGGCCTTTCAAGAAAGCCAGCATGTTCTGCACCGGAAGTTCTTTCGTTCCGCCCACGGCTTGGACGGCCTGATACGCGGCTTGCTCGAGGCGACGGCGGAAGTCGAGACCGCCGAAGAGGTCGTTTCCGAAACGAGCCTTGTGGTCGATCGAAACCACGATGGCGGCATTCGCAAACGGTGAGTTGCGATGGTAGTTGCTCATCCCATTGCTGACGACGCCGTCGGCTTCGGTTCCACTCGAGAGAACATATCCCCCGGGGCACATGCAGAAGCTATAGACGCCGATTCCGGTTCTCGCGTCGTGATCGGCGAGACGGTAGTTCGCAGCGCCGAGAGCCGGGTGTTCGGCGTGTTTCCGGTATTGGATACGGTTGATCAACGCTTGTGGATGTTCGACGCGTAACCCGAGAGCGAACGATTTCCCCTCCATCGCCACGCCGATTTCGTGAAGATGGCGGAGAACGTCTTCTGCCGAGTGGCCCGTGGCGAGGACGATGTGGTGGGAGTAGAACTTCCGCCCGTCGCGCGATTCGACTCCGATGGCACGGCTTCCTTCCACCAAAAGCCTCGTCATGGGCGTGTCGAAGTGGATTTCGCAACCGTGGGCGAGGAGAAATTCGCGGATTTTCGGAATCACGCGCCGAATGCGGTCGGAGCCGACATGAGGATTGGCGAGATAGCGGATTTCTTCGGGCGCTCCGAACCGCACGAGCCGGTCCATAACGTAGGGAATATGCGGGGATTTGATGCGCGTGATGAGTTTACCGTCGGAATACAAGCCCGCGCCACCTTCTCCGAAGCAGACGTTATTGTCGGGATCGAGTTCTCCGTAACGCCAGAAACGGTTGATGCTTTGAATACGTTTGGAACCGATCGAGCCGCGCTCAAGAATCACGCTCGGAATACCTCGCTCGACCAAACGGATGGCCGCGAATAATCCGGCAGGGCCTGTGCCGATGATGAGAGGCTTGGGCACCGATTTCGGAAAGTCGATGCGCTCGAGTTCAAAGGTTTCGTCTTGTGGCGTCTCACCTGGTTCATAGACGTCGACAGAGATGACCCAATGAGGGTCGGAGCCTCGACGGGCATCGACACTTTTTCTGCGAACGCGATATTGCGAAAAGTTAGGGACAAGACGCGCGAGTTTCTCCTCGAGGTCTTCGTCGATACCGAGTTTTAAATCACGGAAGCTTTTCATGCTTCATCCTTAGGTGCGGGCGGGCCCAAGAGGCTCGGCAGCGTAACATAAGGTTTCTTCGCTGCGCAAGCGGGGACGGTTGACTTCCCCGTCAGGGGATTGATGAGATGAAGCCTCATGAAAAGAATCCTATTTGACCTCTTCATGCCGGTTGTACCGAAGAACGAACTCAGCCATTGGGTCGGACGCCTGGCACATCGGCGTTTGCCGGAACCGTTTGCGGGGCTCTCGGTGGCTTGGTTCGCGAAGTATTATAAGATCGATATGGGGGAAGCGGAGTTCCCCCTCGAACACTATAAGACGATCGGGGAGCTTTTCACGCGTCGCCTAAAGCCGGGTGCGCGGCCGATCGGTGACGGGCCCGTTATTCATCCGGTAGATGCGCGGATCACGGAAGCTGGGAAGATCGAAAGGCAGACGCTCATTCAAGCGAAAGGCCGAACCTATCGCGTGGACGAACTATTAAGGAGTCGGCTCTATGCCGACGCGCTCGAGGGCGGTCAGTACCTGACCTACTACCTTTGTCCGACCGATTATCATCGTGTGCACGCTCCGGTGACGGGAAAAATCGTTTGGAGCGCCCATGTTCCGGGTGAGCTATGGCCCGTGAACGAGTGGAGCGTCTCGAAGATTCCTAACCTCTTTTCGGTGAATGAGCGAGTCGTCGCGGTGATTGAAACCGACAAGGGGTTTGCCGCTCTTGTCATGGTCGCCGCAACCAACGTCGGGAACATGACGGTGAACTTCGACCCGATGATTACAACGGCAGTGAGAAGAAGTGGACGTCAAGTTCGCGAAAAAGTTTATAACCCGCCGGTTGAGATCAAAAAGGGCGAAGAATTCGGAACCTTCCATATGGGAAGCACCGTCATTATGCTCTACGCCCCTGGCGTTCTGGAAGCCGACGCCGGCGAGTTCCGCGGGCATCGTAGCAAAATGGGAGAGTCGCTTTAAGTCCTTATAACTGGCTCACAAACGTGGGGATGAATCGTTAACGTTTAAAAGCGGCACCATAACCGCTATTTAGCGGCATCACCACGGAAGTGAGCCAGTTTAGGGGTGAGCGCACTCGCCCCGGTCCTGGCACTCCATCAGCATCGCCCGCAGAGTCATCAGCTCCGAGAGCGAGTATTCAAGTTCGTCATCATAACCGTAATGAGTCGCGCCTTTTTGGGCGATCGATGCGAATTCTTGGATCGAGTCGAACTGGTCACGATCGAATTGTTCGTGGGTCGCGCTGGACCAGAAGTACAAACGTTGCGACGAACGAAGAGCTTGAATGAAACGTTGGCGCTGTTTGCGAGCTTTGGAGAGTCCCGCGCCCATATCTTTCCAGCATTTCACTTCGGCGACTTTGATGGCTTCTCCTGTACGGGATTCAAAAACAATCACGTCGAGTTCGCCGATGGTACGTCCTGAGTTGCCGTACTCAATGCCGGTGACGACTTTGTAATAGGGCGCTTGGTACAGTCGCGAGAGCTGCAGACGGGCGACTTCTTCGCAAATGGTTCCGATCGCCTGGTAATCCTTACGTACGTTTTTTAAAGCCTGGAAATCGTCGTGGATATCGGCTTGAGCCGAAAAGGACAGAAGAAGAGCAAATAGAGCGGTGAAAGCCGCTTTCATAATCCCCCCATAGTCTGACATTTACGGTGTCAGGTAGAAACGCCACGCCAATTCGTGGCTTATATGGTGCGTGTTGAATTGTCAGACAGAGTTGTCTCCCAAGCTGTCAGGGAATGACAAGGTAAAAATGTGTATACTTTTGAGCCGTCGCGTCTGTTTATCCTCAAACCAATGCTTATAGTTTGGTCTATGTGTCAAAAAGCTAAGTAAATTCAATGCATTACCGTATTAGAACGAAAAATGGCGCCCAATCCTTAGACAGGCGTTTAACGCGAAAACAAAAGTCTTGGTTTTTTCGGGTGGCATCGGAATTGCCCCTCTCATCTGGTAGACTTTGAAGTAATTGAGGGGCGAGGGGCATATGAACAAACTCATTAAATATAATGTTCCTCTGGCACTAGTAGGGCTTGTTACCGTGGTGCTCTCCTTCCAAAACTGCGGTGGTCCTCAGTTCGGGGCTTTCTCGGATTCAAGCTCCGGCTCCCAATTCGGTGTGGATTTCGATGATGACGACTCCTTCTCGGGCTCGTATCCGAATCACCCCGGTGGAGGCGGCAATGGCGGCTCCACGCCCGCGCCCCGCACGTTAAAGACGTACGATTTCATGGTGCAGTCCATCGACCGGAACGCGTATGTCGATATTGTTTGGGTGGTTGATAACTCCGGCTCTATGAGCGCTGAGGCGGCGCATGTCCGCAACAACGTCAAAGCCTTCGCCGATAAAGTCGGTAAATCGGCAAACGTGCGTATGGCTTTGATTTCCAAATATGGAACGTCGGGGACGGGAGTTTACCTGCCCTCGGGTCCTGACTATGTCCATATCAAGCAAGACGTGACGAGCTGGGATGCGGTCCTCTTGGCGGCTTCGTCGATGTGCGCGACGACGAATCCGTCGGCGACCTGCAAACAAATCGACGACGCGAGCCTTTTTAAACCTCGGACGTCGAGCGAACCGATCGCGACGGAAATCGCACACTCGAAGAATATTCGTGGCAGCTTGAGATCCTTCTTAAGTAAAAATGAACATTCGAAAAAAGTCTTCGTCTTCGTTACGGATGATAACTCGAGCTGGCCCATCGACAAATTCCTCGCGATCGCGCGGGAGAACCTGAATGGGCAAACGCCGATGGTCTCCGCTTTCGTGCAACTTCCGAACGGAAAGAAATGCGGTGACGCGACCGGTACTGCCTACGTCGACCTCGCTTCCAAGACGGGGGGTGCTGTTTACGATATCTGTCAAACCGATTGGACGGCGACGTTCGATGCATTGGCGAAACACGTGGAGAAAGGGATTGAAAACGTCTTCACGTTGCCGAACTCGATTAAAGGCAAAGATGTCGTTTCCGTCCTCCACAACGGATTCCCGGTCAATCCGAAAAATTACCAAGTGACGGATAACTCCATCCGGATCGTCCAGTCATACACGCTGTATCCGGGTGACCTCGTCCAGGTGGTCTATCAAGCGAAGTGATAGGGGTTAAAGCTCGATTTGGAGCCCGACCTCCATCACCTGGTTGGGGGGAATGTTGAAGTAATTCGTCGCCCTCTCTGCGTTCTTGGACATGAACGCGAAAAGCTTCTCGCGCCAAATCGCCATTCCCGGCTTACGAGACGCAAAGAGCGTTTCGTGGCCGAGGAAGAAGGTGAGTTCCGAAAGTTCCAGCTCAAAATTCTTTCTTTTGCAAGCCTTGATAATGTCCTTGATGTCCGGCGTTTCCATAAAGCCGTAATGCGCCGTGATCCGGTAGAAGGCCTCATTCAGACCGTTAATCTGCACGCGCCGATCCTTCGGCACGTGGGGTTCCTCTTCCGTTATGACGGTTAGGAGGATGTTCTTCGTGTGCAGGACGCGGTTATGGCGCACATTATGAACGAGCGCCATCGGGGTGCCTTCTGGATCGCTGGTCATGAAGACGGCGGTTCCGGGAACGCGGACCGGTGGATTGACGCGGATCTGTTCAAGGAACTTCGAAAAGGGAACGGTTCTTTCCTTGATTCTTTGCATGAGGATCTGGCGGCCTCTTTTCCATGTCGTCATGAGAGTGAAAACAGCGACCGCCAAAACGAGAGGAAACCAACCGCCGTCGGAGATTTTTGTCAGGTTCGCGGTCATAAAGACTATGTCGATGGATAGGAAGAAGATAAAGGCGAGAACGGCTTGGAGCTTATTCCATCGCAGAACGAGCGGCGCGATCGAGCAGGCGAGTACGGTCGTGATGACCATGGTCATGGAGACGCCGATCCCGTAGGCCGCGGCCAGACGGCTTGAAGATCTGAACTCCAAAACCAGCCATGAAGCGAGAATGAAGAGCGCCCAATTGATGTGGGGAACGTAAATCTGCCCGATCTCCTCGCTCGAGGTGTGGACAATCCGGAAGCGGGGTGCAAAGCCGAGCTGGGTCGCCTGCCGCGTGAGTGAGAAAACTCCCGAGATCATCGCTTGGGACGCGATTACGGTGGCCACCATGGCAAGGAGTACGAGGGGAATCAAAGCCCACCTCGGCGCGAGATGGAAAAACGGGTTCACGGCCGCGCTTGGGTCGGAAAGTAGCAGCGCGCCCTGGCCGAAATAATTCAAGAGGAGACCGGGAAGCGCGATGAAAAACCACGCGCGCCGGATCGGGTTTTTGCCGAAATGCCCGATATCCGCGTAAAGCGCTTCACCCCCGGTCACGACGAGGAAGACGGCGCCGAGAACGATGAAGCCGCGGATTCCGTTCGCGGCGAAGAAATGAAGCGCGTGTTGCGGATTGATCGCGGTGAGAACGTGCGGGTTTCGCCAAATGCTGGAGAGTCCGAGTACGCCGAGAGTGGTGAACCACAAAAGAAGAATGGGTCCGAAAACGGAACCGATTCTCGCGGTGCCATGCCTTTGATTGAAGAAAAGAAAGGCCAGTATGAGCAGTGTGAGCGGAATGACGTACGGATCGAATAACGGTGTCGCGACGTGTAGCCCTTCGATCGCGCTCATGACGGAAATAGCGGGTGTGATCACCCCGTCGCCGAAAAGAAGAGACGCGCCGAAAAGACCGAGCAGAAGAAAGAAGCGTTGGTATTTCTTTGTCTCCCTTGTGAGACGGAAGGGAGTCGCCAGAGCCGTCAGCGCCAACACTCCGCCTTCGCCCTTATTGTCCGCTTTCAGGACGAATGCGAGGTATTTCACCGAGATAATTAAAACGAGCGCCCAAAAAATCAGTGATAAAACGCCGTAAACGTTTTCGGCTGTGACTGGAACGCTGTGAGGGCCGTGAAAAGCTTCGCGCATGGAGTAGAGCGGACTGGTCCCGATATCCCCGAGCACGATTCCTAAAGCGGTCAAGGTTAACGAGTGAATGATTGGGCGTTTTTCTTGCGGTGAATGGGCCATGAAGGCTCGCTCCGGATCGATCTCTTCGCGATTCAATGCACTATATGTGCGCGTCGTGTTAAATCATTAAAGACGCAATTCGTTTTCAACTCAAGTCGAATTCAGTTGGGTCGGGGCGCTCAAATGGGGACGGGTTGGACAACTCTTCACCGGTCCATTATGACTTTCCGTACCTATGCGGTATCAGTTTCCGCTTCATATCATCTTCATTTGTATTTGGGTCGCTCTAGCCTCGCAGACACGAGCGGCGAGCGAATGGGATTTGAACGATGTCTCGGTGCTTTATCCATTGCCTGATTCGGCGGATAACGACGCCATGATTCGTTTGGCTGATAAAGCCCGCGGCGATTCTCTTATCCCGGCTCGTTATCTTGACCGCATTCCGGCCCTTAGTCAGTTGCAGCGTAAAGAGGAGGAACGGCGTTCTCTTCGTGTGATCGCGATGCGTTTTGATCCGTGTTTCAGCGATCGCGTTCCGGCCTGCCGGCGCCAGATTCGTATGACATGGCAGCCGGTGATTCGTTCGCCAAGCGGTGGCGTCTTGACGATCGATGCGGCTCTTCATTCGTTTTACGATTTGACGGAAGAAGAATTCGCGAGATTTCTTAAGGAACTGGAACAAATCCGTGACCTTTACGGCTATTCGCTGAAAGGCTTTCCGTTGCAGGTACACCCGGTACTAAGGCATCAGGGTTTGAACGGTCCGTTTGCCGTGCATCTCAAAAGGTTGGTCCTTCAATACGCGGGCGGGGAGAACTTGACGCGACTGACCTTCATGACCGTCGCCGGGGCGAGCGTCTTTTGGGTCTTTGGCGGATTCGATATCGATTCGGAAGGGGAGATTATCCCGATTCGAATCCCGCGCTTAGGTGAGTCTGCGGTCCAACAGAGTTTCATCAACGCCTCGTCGGCGGGTGATGATTTCGTCAAGTCGAAGCTTTTGCCTGCTCCGTCTCAGGGCGAACGATGGGACCTTTTCCTGAAAGGTAAGAAGCTCCTCCAAAACGCGGTGGGCGAAGAGGAGATTCTCACAGCCCTCAAGGCGGCCTATTCAGCGGAGAATCCAAAAAGGCACTCGTCCGGTACAATGGATTGTGTAAGTTGTCATGTAGCTCAAGCTGCAGTGGATTTCGGTCAAAGAAATTTTCCCGCGTTGTCGCTTCCGTTGTTCGAACAGGAAGCTTATGCGAACGCAGGCTTTAATATGAGCCAAAGCGGCTCGGGAATGGGCGGCTCTGAACGACCATGGCACAGCCGTAACCTTCGGGCTTTCGGTTACTTTGAGACGACGCCAGCGATCAGCCGGCGCGCGATAAATGAGAGCGCGGAAGCCGCCCGTCGTCTCAATTCTATTTCGCCCGTTCGTATTGGCGAGGCCAGGGAATATCGTCGCCCAGGACTTTCGCCGCCTTCAATGCCCACTGAGGATCGCGGAGCAATTCCCGTCCGATAAAGATCGCATCGGCGCGACCGGAAGTGAGAATTTCTTCGGCTTGGTGGGGCTCAGTAATGAGTCCCACGGCTCCGGTCAACATCCCGCAGGATTTACGGATCGCTTCCGCGATTGGAACTTGGTAACCGGGAGCTACCTGGGGAACTCCATGAGGGACCAGGCCGCCGCTGGAGCAATCGATTAAATCGATACCGATTTCTTTAAGACGCGAACAGAATTCGCAACTCTGAACGACATCCCAGCCGCCTTCCGCCCAATCGGTTCCGGAGATTCTCACGAAAACCGGTTTATCCTGCGGCCAAACGGCGCGAACCGCTTTCGCGACCCGTAAGGGGAAGCGCATGCGGTTTTCGAGGCTTCCGCCATATTCGTCTTGGCGTCGGTTAGAAAGCGGAGACAGGAACTCGTGTAAGAGATAGCCGTGCGCCATGTGGATCTCGACAACGTCGAATCCGGCTTGCAACGACAAGAGTGCCGCCTCTCTAAACGCGTCTTCAAGACGATCGAGATCCCCGAGCGAAAGCTCCCGTGGCGTCGGCCAACCTTCGGCGAATGGAATGGTGCTCGGAGCGACGCACTCCCAACCGCCATTCTCGGGTGAAAGAGGCTTACCGCCCTCCCAAGGACGGGCTGTCGAGGCTTTCCGACCCGCGTGCGCGAGTTGGATCGCCGCTACGGCGCCTTGAGCTTTAATGAAATCCGTTATGGGACGAAAGCGCTCGGCGTGCTCTTTCGACCACAAGCCCGTGTCGTTGGGCGAAATACGTCCCTCGGGAGACACGGCCGTCGCTTCCACCATGACGAGACCGACACCGCCTGCCGCCCGAGCGCCGAGGTGCACGAGGTGCCACTCGTTGGGAAAACCGTTTTCGCTGGAATACTGACACATGGGCGACATGAAAATCCGGTTCCGGATTTTGACATCGCGAATTTGAATGGGTGTAAAAAGCCGACTCATGAGACGAAAATACCAAGTTTCTGCGCCCGAGTCATTGGGGAGGAAAAGAAATCTTGATCGAATGAGTAAGGCGACGCGAGGAACCCTGGGGCTATGATCGAAGAAAAGGGGACCCCAGATGGTTGTGTTTTGGGCTGTTGATCCGACCGATCAAGATCTCGAAATCGCTCAGCGCGTGGGGAAAGTCGCTTCCCTTTGGAGTTCGGCTCTCGAGACGCAAGCAACGCCCGTCTCGGTGATCTCGCACCGGAATCTCACGTGGCTCAGCGGAAAAGTTCCGGTCCCTTTAAAAGAGGTGCTTTCCGATGTGGCGATCCGGAACATCCGTAGCTTGGTTGCAAAGGTGAACGTCAAGAACATCGCGGAGCCGCGGCTTATATTTCGCGAAGACGTGACGCGATCGCGGCGCTCGGAAGCGAGGGCTCTGGTTGAAGAGGCGAACCGACAAAAAGCAAGCGCCATAGTCGTCGCGGCACATGGACCGGACCGCCTGAAGCAAATCCGATTGGGAAGTTTTACCGAGTATCTAATCGCGACGTCGACCGTGCCCATCGTCGTCGTGAATCCGAAAACGGAACCGCCGGAAAAAATCGAACGCATTTTGTTTCCGACGGATTTTTCCGAAGATTCCGAAATCGTCTTCCGTCATTTGTTGGATATCGCGAAGAAAGTCGGCGCTGCTGTCGTCGTCTTCCACGTCAATGATTTGGCGTTTCGCTCATTAACTTTGGCGGGCGATTGGGGCGTAAGCCTCGATCCGCTGCTTGTTTCCGAAGCATGGAATGAAGAACAGCAGAGAAAGAACAAGAAGATGGCCGCCTGGGAAAAACTCGCGGAAGACCAGGGGGTTAGGTGTAAGATCGTTTCAATCAGTTCGGGCGACGGCCTTAGTCAGACCATCATCGATGTTGAGAGAAATGAGAACGCCGACTTGGTCGCCATGACGACGTATGCGGGTCCTGTGGAACAGGCGTTTCTTGGAAGTGTGGCGCGGGACGTGATTTACGGCGCGGCACGGCCTGTTCTCATCGTGCCCGTACCGCGCGACCGGAAACTGAGCGCGTGATTATGAAAGTCTTCCGAGCATGTACGGCAGGATTCCGCCTGCATCGTAATATTTGACTTCGTTCGGTGTATCGATGCGGGCGAGTACGGGCACGGTTTGCCTCCGCCCATCGGCGTGGTCGATCACGAGATCGAGCATCGCGCCCGGTTTGAGCATGTCCAGTCCGTTTACGCTCACAAGTTCATCTCCACGCAGCCCCAGGGACGAAACGGTGCAGCCGTCGGTGAACTGAAGCGGCAAAATACCCATGCCGACGAGATTCGAACGGTGGATGCGTTCGAAGCTTTCGGCGACGACGGCGCGTACGCCGAGAAGGCGGGGGCCTTTGGCCGCCCAGTCGCGGGAGGAGCCGGACCCGTATTCGCGGCCCGCGAAGACGACGAGCGGGACGCCGTTTTTCCGGTACTCCATCGCCGCATCATAAATCGAGGTCTCAGTGCCGCCCGGATACAGCTTCGTGAAACCACCTTCCCGTTCGACCATAAGGTTGCGGATTCGGACGTTAGCGAACGTTCCGCGCATCATGACTTCGTGGTTGCCCCGGCGCGAGCCATAGGAGTTGAAATCTTTGGGATCGACTCCGAGCGAGATCAAGTATTGACCGGCCGGGCTTTGAGGCGAGATCGAACCGGCCGGCGAAATGTGGTCGGTGGTGATGAAATCGCCGAAGACCGCCAGAATGCGCGCGTTTTGAATGGGTTTGCGGTTTGCGCTCACCTCAATGAGGTCTTTTTCAAGAAAAGGCGGCTTTTGGATGTATGTGGAATCGGGATCCCATTTGTAAGAGACGTCGTCCGTCGTCTGCAAAGACCTCCAATTGGCATCGCCCGTAAAGACGTCGCCATAGCTTCTCGAGAATTGGGCGGCGTTTACATGCGCCTGCAGGAGTGGTTGCAGCTCGTCGTGCGTCGGCCAGATTTCCTTGAGGTAAACTTCGTCGCCGTCGCTGTCTGTCCCGATCGGTTCGCTTGTGAGATCGATATCGATCCGGCCCGCCAGCGCGAAAGCAACGACAAGAAGAG
>CALBDW010000097.1 GCA_937927435.1 uncultured Bdellovibrionales bacterium | reverse complement strand
CCGCACAAGAACCTTTCGTGCGAAGGTCTCTATAAATCGGGCGATATGTTCTGTACCCAATGCGAGGCGGAGAGCTTCCGGAAGATCACTTATTTCCTGGACCGCCCCGACGTCATGTCCGTCTACACGGTCACAATCGAAGCGGACAAAGCGAAATACCCGACTCTTCTCTCGAACGGAAACCCGGTTTCGAAACGCGATTTGGGTAACGGCCGCCACGAAGCCGTTTGGCATGACCCATACAAGAAGCCTTGTTACCTTTTCGCGCTCGTCGCCGGCGACTTGGGCGTTTTCGAAGACCGTTACGTCACGCGCTCTGGCCGCGAGGTAAAGCTCCAAATCTTCGTGCGCAAAGGGCTCGAGCCGCGCTGCCAACATGCGATGGAGTCCCTGAAATGGGCGATGAAATGGGACGAGGATACTTACGGGCTCGAATACGATCTCGACATTTTCATGATCGTCGTCGCCGACGACTTCAACATGGGGGCCATGGAAAACAAAGGCCTCAATATCTTCAACGCCAACTACGTACTCGCCCAACCTGAAACGGCGACGGACCAGGATTTCATCAACATCACTTCGGTCGTCGGCCACGAATATTTCCACAATTGGACCGGCAATCGCGTGACATGCCGGGATTGGTTCCAGCTCTCGCTGAAGGAAGGTTTGACCGTTTTCCGCGACCAGCGCTTCACGGCCGACATGTCATCGCCGGCCGTGCGCCGAATCGAAGACGTCACGCGCGTGCGCACGCACCAGTTCGTCGAAGACGCGGGTCCCACGGCGCACCCCGTACGGCCGCAATCGTACATCTCGATCGATAACTTCTATACGCTCACCGTCTACGAAAAAGGCGCGGAAGTGATCCGCATGATGGAAACCATCGTCGGCCGCGACGGTTTCCGTAAGGGCATGGATCTCTACTTCAAACGGCACGACGGACAAGCGGTGACGACCGACGACTTCGTGGCCGCGATGGCGGACGCGAACGGTGTCGATCTCACGCAATTCAAAAACTGGTACGACCAAGCAGGCACGCCGGTCATCAGCGTGACGACCGAACACGATGCAGATAAAGAACGCTACATCATTCATGTCGAGCAGCGCTGCCCGCCGACGCCCGGACAACCGGAGAAAAAACCGTTCCACATCCCCGTGGCGGTCGGCCTTATCGGCCCCGACGGCCGCGACATGAAACTGCAGCTCGAGTCGGGTTCCCAAGGAACGATTTCCGAAGAAAGCGACGAACACACGGCAGTCCTTCACGTCCGCGAACCCAAACAGAGCTTCGTTTTCACCGGCGTGAGTAAAAAACCGGTGCTCTCCCTTCTCAGGGGATTCTCGGCGCCGGTCCGTACGGAGTATGACTACGAAAACGAGGAACTCGCGTTCCTCATCCGTCACGACTCCGACTCCTTCTGCCGTTGGGAAGCTGCGCAGACTCTTGCCGTTCGCATGGTCAAAGACCTGGTCGCGGAATACCAATCGGGCGGTCCTCTCACAAGCGGCTATTGGCTCGTCGACGCTTTCGGTTCAATCTTGGAAGACTGGGAGCTCGATCCGGCGTTCACTTCCTACATGTTGCGCTTGCCGGCTGACCAATACCTCGCTCAGTTCTTCAATCCGGTCGACGTCGACGCGATCCATGCGGCGACCACGCATCTCACACGCGAAATCGCGCTTCGTTACCGGAACAAATTCGAGGAAATTTACGCCGATATTTCCAAACGCGACACGAACGGGTTCTCACCTTTGGCCGCGGGTCTCCGCGCGCTCAAAAACGTCGCGCTCCATTATCTGGCGCGCACGGGTGATGAATCGTTCCTGAACCTCGCCGTCCGCCAGCGCCGTGAAGCGAAAACCATGACCGAAGAACTCTGCGCGCTTGAAGCGCTCACGCATGTTTCATCAGCGGCACGGGAAACCGCTTTCGACGAGTTCTACGCGAAGTGGAAACACGAATCGCTCGTCATCAACAAGTGGTTCACGGTGCAAGCGGTTTCGACCCTGCCCGACGCGATCGAGCGCGTGAAACGCTTGGCTTCGGATCCTGTTTTCGACAAGAACAATCCGAACAAGATCTATTCGCTTTACTCGGCCTTCTGCCGCTTCAACCAGTTGCGCTTCAACGATCCGAGCGGCGCAGGCTATCGCCTGATCGCTGACCAGATCCTCGAAATCGACGAGAGGAACCCGCAAGTGGCATCGCGCCTCATGGCGGGCTTCAGCCAGTGGCGCACGCTCGATACGAAACGGCAGTCGCTGATCCGCGCCGAACTCGAGCGGATCCTGGCGAAACCGGGGCTTTCAAGCAACGTGTACGAATTAGCTTCGAAAACGCTCCACGCCTGATTTCAGGAGCCGTTGCGCTTGCGGGCGTTCAATTGGTTGAGGGCGCTTAGAGCCGCGACCTTGTAGGCCTCGGCGAGTGTCGGATAGTTGAAGACGTTATCCACGAAGAATTCCACCGTCGCTCCGAGCGCGATCGCCACCTGTCCGATATGGACGAGCTCGGTCGCGCTCGTTCCGATCACCTGGACGCCGACGACCCGGTGGGTGGCGGCGTGTACGACGAGCTTCAGAAAACCGAAATCGTCTTTGAGCATCTTGCCGCGGGCGAGTTCGCTGTACTGGGCCTTGCCCACGACGTACTTCGTCCCGCGTTCCGCCAAGCGGGCTT
The DNA here is from genome assembly GCA_937927435.1 of uncultured Bdellovibrionales bacterium. Lineage (GTDB taxonomy): Bacteria > Bdellovibrionota > Bdellovibrionia > Bdellovibrionales > JAMPXM01 > CALBDW01. The sequence continues at coordinate 8,396 of CALBDW010000097.1, read as the reverse complement.
CCTGGAAGCCGACCGACGAAATCTCCGGAATCGTGTAGATTCCGAACGGAAAAGTGTCCGGAAACTCTCCGTGAGATCCCGTGAACGCGTGCAAAGCCGCCAACCGGCCCTGCTCGGCCGATGACGCCGCCAAAGCCGGCGGCCCGATGATGTCGCCGACGGCGTAAATATGTGGAATAGCGGTTTGATAATCTTTGTTGACGTGGATCGTTCCACGCGCATCGACTTCAAGGCCTATACGCTCGAGACGCAGTTCCTCGTAATTCCCCGTGCGGCCAAGACAATAAAGGACGGCGTCGACAAACTCGGTCACGGTTTTCCCGTCAGGGTCCGTCAGCTCGACGGCGGCCATCGGCCGGCCTTCGACACTGACGACCTTGCGGACATCACCATGCTTGGTATTGAGACGCACTTCGATTCCCGACTTCAAGAACTGGTTCAGGAGAGCTTCGACGATCTCCTGGTCCATGGACGTCAGGATCTGCGGGCGGTTCTCGACGAGGATTACGCGGATTCCCATGCGGGCGAAAATGCTCGCGTACTCGCACCCGATCACACCTGCGCCCAGAACCATGAGCGACCGCGGCTGCGTATCGAGACCGAGAATCGTGTCGCTGTCGAACACGACCTCGTCATCAAAATCGATTTCGGGAGGACGGCGCGGACGCGTTCCGACCGCGATGACGATTTTTTCTCCGCGCACGACGAACTTTCCAAGCTCGTTTTCGATTTCAATTCTGTTGGCGTCGAGAAAAGACCCTTTTCCTGTGAGGAACTCGATGCCGTTCTTCGCCAAAGCCTTCTCGATGATGAGGCATTCTTCTTCAAGAACACGATTCGTGCGGACCATGACGGGACGGAGAATCGAACCACCGTCGGCGACGGCAGCCAAGGCTGCTTCCCGCAAAGCCTTGCTGGGAATCGTGCCGAGATGCAGGCAAGATCCCCCAAGCTTGTTCCGCTCGATCACGAGTACGCTTTTGCCGAGCTTCGCGGCTTGAATCGCCGCTTTCTGCCCGCCCGGACCGGAACCCAATACTACGAGATCGTACGCTTCCGAACGGGGCGCACGAATAAAACGTCCGAAATTATTCGTCATGCTTGTTTCAAATTGTACAGGAATTCGCTAGCGACGGGAACCGGACTGTACCGGCGTCCGAATATTCCGCGTTTGGTCTGGATACGAGCGAACGACGATCGGAAGCACGGTGAAAAACAATCCGGCGATCACGGGACCAATAAAGACTCCGTAAAAGCCGATGCTGTCCAGCGCTCCGAACGCGGCCACGAAGCCTATCAAAGGATGCAGGCTCGCGCCTCCTCTCAGGACCCAAGGCCGAACGATATTATCGGAGATACCCACAATGCCGATGAACACGAAGAAAACCGCAGTCGCGAAAAAGTCCTTTTGAATCAAAGCGTTGAGAGTGAGACCGAGCGTGACTGGTAAAGTTCCCACCATCGGCAGAAACGATACGATAAAAGACACCAAGGCGATGAGAGTCGCCTTCGGGGTTCCCGTTATCCAGCACGAAAGTGCGATCAAAGCCGCCTGGACCGAGCCAGCGACGATTGAGGCGACAACGACTGAATAACAGAGCGAAACGGCCGAACTGAGCACCTGTTCCGTTTCTTTCGGGCCGAAGAACGAATTGTCGCGAATGAACCGTACGGCCCTTTGTCCATCGACGAGAAAGAAGAAAACGGAAATCAAGGTGACGAACATCGAAAATCCGGCCTTCGGCACCGACGAAAGAAGATTCTGGAGAAACTTCGCCAGCCACGCTCCGAACTGCGCCATCGCCCGGCCCGTCAGCTGCGTAATCTGGGCGTCGGTCACTTGCGCGAAATCGGCGAACCGTTCGACCAACGGACGAAGACCGAGACGCTCGATAAGATCCGCCGGCGAAAACGCCGCGAACTCTCCGTTCATCTCCTGGATTTTGTCGAGAGCTTCCTGGGCCCCGAGAAAGAGGATCGTGCCAAGAGGCAAAAGAAAGCAAAACGCGAAAAAGACCGTGAGAACGAGTGCCTGCCAAGCGGGACGCTTGATGCCGATCTTGTTCAAGCGTCCCATCAGCGGATACAAGACGATCGCGAAAATCGCGCCCATGGTGACCGGAATCAGAAAAGTCACGTTCATCCAAACGACCAAGGCTCCCAGGGCGACAAGGACAACACCCCTGTAAGCCTGAAACCTTCCCAGACTGTCGGGAGCCGGGCGAGATTTCTTCGCTGGACGTTCGTTTTTTTCTCTATTCATCCGGCATGTCGTTCAGGCGAGATCTCTGAAATTGCGAGAGCGCCGAGAGGAACCCGACGCCCCCGCTGCGGTTGAGGGACGGAGTCTTTCGAAACCGATCAAAAATCGTTAATGCAAAGACGAACGGCGCGAGCCACCCGTACGCGTCGTACGGCGAGTGCGGCTCGACTTCGCGCCCGTCCGGCTGGAGCGCCCGGAAGCGCTGCGAGCACGGCTCGACGCCGCCCGAACCTTGCTACGGGTGCCGGCGCGACCAGACATCGAACGAGTGGATGAACGGGAACCTCTTGTGGAAGTCGATTGTGTTCTCAAGGCTAACTCCTTTTTGGCTTGACATTCATTTATCGTCGTTCGGTCTGTTCACCTCATCCCTTGCGAACCCCAATCACGGGCCGAACGCGACAATGAGTCTAAGCATGGTTCAAATATTCCCTCATGACGAACTCGTGTTGAGTATGTGTAGGTTCTTGCAAAACCGATTTGCGAAGCGCGCCGAACAGGAATAAAAATAACCGGGCCACTAAGAAAGGCTTCTCCGGGAGGCCGAAATGCGAGTCATAGTTAAACAGTTTACCGTAGCACTCCTGTTTCTCGTCACCGCTTGCCAGACTTCGCCGACCGGGCGGAAACAGATGGCATTGGTCCCGCAGGAACAAGTCGATGCGATGGGCATTCAGGCTTTCGAAGACATGAAAGCCCAGCAACCCATCAACCGCGATCCGGCAGTTAACGCCTATGTCAAATGCGTCGCCAACGCGATCATCGACACCCAAGGAGACAACCAGAATTGGGAAGTGGTCGTCTTTGAAAACGAACAAGTAAACGCTTTTGCACTCCCAGGAGGAAAAATCGGCGTGTACACGGGGCTCCTCAAAGTAGCGAAAACGCCCTCACAGCTCGGAGCCGTGCTCGGGCATGAAGTCGGCCACGTCAACGCCCATCACGGACGGGAGCGGATTTCGACCGCCCTCGCCGCCGAGGGCGTGCTGGCGATCACGTCCGCCATCCTGCAAGACCGGCGTTCGAAAAATTACCGGCTCATCATGGCGGCCCTCGGTTTAGGCGCGCAAATCGGTGTTTTGCTCCCGTTCAGCCGCGCCCAGGAAACTGAGGCCGACATTATCGGTTTGAGACTGATGGCTCAGGCGGGCTTCGATCCGCGTGAATCGGTTGAATTGTGGAAAAACATGTCGCAGGCGGGAGGGGCGGAACCACCGCAGATTCTCTCGACTCACCCGAACCACGCCGCCCGCATCCGCGGACTCGAGCAACATATGGGTGAGGCGCTCGCCATTTATGGCAAAACGTCGAAGAGACCCAACTGCAGGATTTAGTCGGGATCCTTGAGCGAATCCGCGTTCACCGCGGATTCGCCTTCGGCATCAGTGCATCCGGCTTCTTTCCAGGCTCGCTTCCATTTTGACGAGCTTATTATACACGCCGATCAGCATGAAGCTTGGAGCCCACAAGCCGATGAAGGTGCCGAGCCCGCGGCGTCTGAAAAAGACGGCGGCCACAAACGACACCACCATGCTGCCGACGGCTAATCCCAACCAGTTGATGCTGGGAATTTTCGCCGTTTGCTCTTCGATCGTCCGAGTCAGATCCCCTTCTCTGATTTGTTCGCTTTGGCTGACGTCCATCGCTCCTCCAGTTTAGCTGCTACCCACGTGATGATTGATGAGTAAAAAGTAGCATAGGAAGAGCGGATTACTTTCCCTCAGTGTGATAACTTCTTTTAAATGCCGACTCAAAGAACGGAAAGTGCACGCAAACGCGACAGCAAGGTTTGCGGATCCGTGAAGCGGATCGCCTCAAAACCGAGATCTTTCGCCGCGTTCACGTTTTTCTCGACATCGTCAATGAAGATCGACTTGCGGGGATCCACCCCGTGACGTTCCGAAAGCAGACGGAAGAACCGCGGGTCGGGCTTGATCAGCTTTTCGTTCCCGGACAAGAGAATCGCTTCGAAACAATCGAAAAACTCGAAACGTGCGCGCGCGTAAGGAAACGTTTCGTGCGACCAGTTCGATAAAGCGAACAAACGGTGCGTTCCCCGTTGATGCAGCATCTTCAGAATTTCGACTGATCCGTCGAAGGCTCCCGCGATCATCTCGGGCCAGCGCTCGAAGTAAGCGCGGATGAGCCGCTCGTGTTGCGGATAAACGGCGACGAGTTCAGCGATCCCTTCCGCGAAGGGACGTCCGGCGTCCTGGCGCTCATTCCAGGCGCTATGACAGATATGCGTGAGGAAATATTCCACTTCGTTTTCGTCCGGGATCAGCTTCCGATAGAGATAGCGCGGGTTCCAGTCGATGAGAACGCCGCCGAGATCGAAAACCACGCACTCAAACTTGCGCATGCGCAGGCTCACGAACCGCAGCACTTTTTGTATTTCTTCCCGCTTCCACACGGGCATGGGTCATTCCGGCCGATTTTTTCGCCGACGCGAACCGGTTCTTGCACCAATTTACCGTCGACGAAGTACCACTGCCCGTCGCGCTTCCGGAACTCGCTGCGCTCGTGGTGCGCTCGTTCCACGCCTTCGTAACGGTATCTCGCGACGAACTCGATGAGTCCTTTCGTGTCGTTCTCCGTCCCGGCTTCTGTCTTCAGGATTTCGAGCCCCAGCCACTCGGAGTTTTTCGCCCACTGCAAGCTTCCGTTACGGTCGAAATGGGGCCGCGAAGCGGGATCAGTCGTCTTTTCGATGTAATCGATTTCCGCGAGCGTATAGGCTGTGTATCGCGAGCGCATCAGCTTTTCAGCGGTCGGCGGTTTGGCGCCCCCCTTGATGAAAGGTTCGCAACAAGCGGAATATTCGAGATTCGAATTACATGGACATGTCGACATGTGACCGATTCTGACCCAGAAAGCGGCGCGAGAGCAAGAAACTCCCGCTCAAGTTTCGAGTGAAAACGCCTCTTGTAAGAGAGCCCGCATTTCCCTGCAAGGCGCTTCCGGCTGCATCTGCTCCATTTCTTTCGCTAAATCCATCGAACTGCGTCCCAAATCGTCCTTGAGAAACGGGTCTGCGCCCGCATGGATGAGAGTCTGAACAAGCTTGAGCGAGCAGCGCGCCACAGCGTGATGAAGCGGCGTCAGCCCATCCGACTGTTTGGCATTGAGTTCCGCCCCATTCGCGACCAAGATCTTCGTCATGCGGTCCGCGACCTCTTCGTCGCGATAGCCGACTGCCAGGTGAAGCGGCGTCGCGCGGGAAGCGTTATCCGCGTTCAAATTCACAAGCGCATAGTGCGTGACGAGATAATCCACAATGTCTTCGCGGCCGAACATGCAGGCCACATGTAAGGCCGAATATCCGTCACGCGTCGGAGCGTTCAGGTACTCCGGGTGGCGGTTCAGCCACTCGATAACCTTCGTTAATTCCCCTTCGTGAATGAGATCGTAGAGGCTTTCGGCGGTCATTCCGTTTCCTCCCAGGGAGGTTGAATTCCAAGTTTATCAAAAAACGAATTCCAACGCTCCCCCCACGGGCTCTCAATGGCGATCCGCGTTCCTTTCGAAGGATGAAGAAACTCAATTCGTTTCGCTTTCAGCCACAACCCGGGCAATCCAAGCGTCTCACGGAAGAACCGGTTGTGGTAAGAATCCCCATGTGTGGTATCCCCGACCAGCGGGTGCGATATGCGCGCAAAATGCCGACGCAACTGGTGGAAACGCCCCGACTCCGGATGCGCCTCGACGAGCGAATACCGGGCCGTCGCGTGGCGCTTGCCGACAGCAGACGGCAGCTCCACGCGCGCGTGGGTCCGGTAGCGCGTCGTCGCGGGCACGAGTTCTCCCGTCGAATCCAAAGCCAAGGGGCGATCGATAATTCCCGAGTCGTCAACCCAACCGCGCACGAGCGCGAAATAGGTCTTGCGTACTTCGCCCGTTTCGAACTGACGGCACAAGAACGACGCCGCGTCTTTGTTCAAGGCGAAGACCAACACGCCCTCGGTCGCCACATCGATGCGATGAACCGGATAGAGATACTTTCCCAACTGATCGCGGAGATTCGGCAAACAAACGACTGCGTTCGGGACCCGCCGCCGTGGAAATTCGGGCTGATGCACGTGAAACCCGGGCGGTTTCTCGATCGCGACGAAATCGTCTTCCAGATGAAGGATCTTAAAAGGACCGACGGCCATACACTCTCGTATGAACAAGAGGCCCAGATATTACCAGATCGGGCCCCTCGATGCCAGCGACGCCTCTAGGACCGCCGCCCCGGATTTCGCCCGGCTCAAAGGAGCTTCGGAACGCACTCGTTTTCTTGGTACGGCATCTCGATGGTCACTTCTTTGCCGTCGATTTGCAGCGAGAGCCGCACGATGTGATTCACGTAGCTGAAGTCGACGGTCTCAGTGCTCTTTTTCAAAACCGAAATATAAAGCGTGTCGACCTTGGCACCGTTAACGAACTGCGGTTCGAGCACTCCCATGCACTGGAAAGTCAGACCCGGACCTTTCTTGCAGGACTTCCGGTCGAAATAGAAGAGCATGTCCTTGTTCAGCTTCTGCACGAGTTCGGCCCGTTCTGCGAGGAGCTTCACGTCGTTCGGGGTAAAGACACCGACGAGAGCCGGCGCGAATTTCATCCCGTAATAATTGATCATGCGTGCGACCACTTTGTCGTTATTGGTCCCGACGTAAAAGCTCGTCGACGAATATTCCGTGAAGCACGTCAGCTCGATGTGTGGCGGCTCCGCCGCGAACGCCGTCGACGCCAAGGAAGCCAAGAGCGCGAAAAATGCGGAAGCGAGTTTCATAGCCCCTCCAATACGTTAGATCGGGGCAGGTTACACCATCTCAATTTATAACGCAAAGCGTCTTCTGCTGCTGAAGCGGGAAGGCCTCAAATGAAAATCAGGCCCTTTTTAACTCTGTCCTCGCAAAAAGGGCCTGTAAAACTTTTCCTGATTTCAGTGAGCCTTAAAGAGGAAGGGATACGACACACGAACCAAAGTCCCGCCTTTGGGCTCGGGGAACTTCCAAGCAGCCATCCGGCGCATGATACAGCCTTCGACCATCGAGCTTTTAAGCGTCGAGCTGTCTACGCGCTGGTCGAGCACTTCTCCGTTCGCACCGATCGTGAATTTCACGAGCACTTTACCGTAAAGATCCGGATTCGAACTCAGCTGCCGCTCATAGCAGTAACGGATCTGACCGAGGTTCCGGCGAATGACTTCAGCGATCGCGTCGCGGTCAAGACCGCCTTCGATCACGGTCTCCTCATCGACCATCGCCACAATATCCCCCGAACCGATATTCCCGCCGGCGAGAGCCGTGCCGTCTTTCACATTACCGACGCCGCCGGCGCGGCCCTTCGTGGCGATTCCGCCCAGGCGATACGTTGGACCGACTTTAGCGGCGGTTCCTCCACCTCCGGTAGTGGACGATCCCATGCTGTAGAACGCGCGTCCGGCGCCTTTCGTGTCGGGACTCACGCCTTGAGCGGCGACGAGAACACCTTGCCGGTTCGCCCGTTTCGCGATCTTACCCACGAGATTAGCGAGACCCGCTTGCCGCAAACTGGTGACCGCCGCCGACGCTTTGCCCGACGCCTGCGGAGCCGTAGCCTCTTCCGGCATCGTGTTCGGCGCGACCCGCGACGCTTGTTCGCTCGTTCCGCCGGCCCGCGCCTTCGCGGACTTCACGACTTTGCGCGACTCCATTTTTCTCTTCTGAACCGCTTTCGCGTTGAAGATGATGTCCATTGACTTCTTATCGAGCGCCACTTCCGGCGCCTTCTCGGCCTCTTTACCGGACGAAAGCAACAACATCGTCGCCAGCATGAAGAGGAAAACCGAGAGAGCCGCGCCGAGCGGCTTACGCAAATCGCGGTCGATGCGCAGGGACTCGCCGGAAATGATTTCCTGCGCACCCACTAAGCGCTGTTGTACGACACGCTTGCCGAATTGCGTCTTCACCCATTTACCGTCGCGCGGGGGCGGAAGGATATGAACCTTCTCGCCGTCGTCGAAAGCGAACGATTCAGCCGCTCCGAGCAGCTTCGTTTCAACCACTCGGCCGCGCAGACGGACAACGACTTGATGGAGAGCGGTTCCTGTGGCGACCGCGTCCTCCTTGAAGATTTCCGTGTCTCTTTCTTTCGTAAAGAGCTCGAT
>CALBDW010000096.1 GCA_937927435.1 uncultured Bdellovibrionales bacterium | reverse complement strand
TGCCTCCCGAGGAGCCTGGCACGAAACCTCACCACGCCATATGACGGAGAGGGGGTGGGGGCAGTGACGGATTTTGGAAGCGACTTGAAGTGTTTTCATTTTAAGCATGTTTCTTCTACATGCTGGTGCATTCCCACCCTGTTGCTCCTACCGAGTGAAATTTGCCATTGCCGTTTTAATGCGAGCTGACGCCCAAAAATAGCCTTCGGAACGAAGCGGCAGTTCGGCACGCGGCTTGCTCCAGCCGGGCCGTGAACGTCATTCATTCACGGCCGCACTCGAGAGTGAATCTCGGGCGGAAAGAAAAAAAGGGAGTCAGGTTTATGAAAGCTTTGTTGGCCATATTGTCTCTGATGGTTGCCGGCCCAGTGGCGGCTTTGGCGCAGGAAGAAGTCAGCGTTCGCACGGTCGCCGACGAATTGGGTGCGGATGCGAGTTCAGTGGAAGTTGTTGCGGAGCCCACACCGGCTAACGTTGCGCCGCAAAGCCAGCCGATCGTGATCCTCAACAACCAGCGCGTGCAAAGCTATCAGGGTGCGAACCAAGAGTCGGCTCAGGCTCAGGTTCAAGAACAGCCCGTTTCGGTGATCCAAGATTCGCCGCTCACTCCGTCCCAAGCCGAACTGATGCGTAAGCGTCGTCAGGCGACGGAAGCTGCGACGGAAGACGGCATCGTGCAAGCGCTTGAGCGTGCGCGGATCGAGGATGAAATGAAACGCCGGGAAAAATTCAACAGCGCGATCGCGCCGGTCGTGACGGAAACGGCCCCGACTCCGGCTCCGCAAGTTCAACCGGTTCAGCAAGTGATCGCGGCTCCGGTGGTCGTCGAGCAGGCTGAGAAGCCTTCGAAAGCCCGTTATAAAACGGCCGCTGAAGAGTACGGCGATGATGACGATTTGAAAGAAGCCGAGAAAGTCGACATCCGCGCGGAAATCCGTGCGGCGCTCGAAGAAGCGAAACCCCACAAGCGCACTGAATACTATATTTCGGGTTTCGCGAGCTTTGGTAATTACGACCAAGTCGTGAACGTCAACAGCTCGCTCGGATTCGGTTTCGCTGTCGGTACGATGCTGCCGGACCGTTTGATCGCGGAAGGCGCATTTACCTACGGCAACTACCAGATCGAGAAACTGTACTACAACGCTTGGGGTGGTTACTATCCTTCGCCGTACCCGATGATCGTTGACATGCGCCAATACAGCGTGTCGGCGGCTTTGAAGTACGCGATCTTGCCGGGCCGCTTCCGTCCGTTGGCTGGTGCCCTCCTGTCGTACACCCGCCGTGTTTACAGCTTCGATTCCTTCGAATTCCGCACGTCGGATGCTGTTGACGTCGGTGCGTTGGCTGGAGCCGATCTGCAAGTGACCGACAATTTCGCGGTCGGCGTCGACTTCCGGTATATGACCAACCTGGGATACAAACAGAATCTGCGGCCGCGCGAATCGTTCGTCCTGTCGCAAACGAAGAACGATCCGGAACGTCTGAACTACTACATGCTGAACTTGGTTGGACGGTTCACGTTCTAAGATCGACGCCGGGACCGACTGTGGTTCAGTCAAGTCGGTCCCATGTTCAGTTGCGATAACGGAAAAGGCTCTCGGTGCTGACTCCCGAGAGCCTTTATTTTTGCGGCGGGATCTGACAAACTGTTTTTGTGATTCGCCCCTCAATCGTTTCAATCAGTTTCATGTTCTTTATTTGGGCTCTTCCTCTCGGTGGCCATGCGAATACGGTGTCGGGACGATCGGCCAAGGAGGCGGGGGAAACTCCAGCTGCCAAAAGATCGGCCGCGCGCGTTCTAACCCGGGCTGTCGGCGAGGTCGACCAGCACATCGTGACGAGCCGTGAGGTCAAGATCAACGACGCGATCGAAAAGGCGCTCAAAGCAAAGGGGGGAGAAGCATCGGTTAAGTTGCAGATTCTCGACGAGCAGGGGAAAACGTTCCCGGCAGAAGTCGGTAAAGTTCTGGACGAGTGGGCGGTCTATCTGGAAGCGAAACTGCTTTCCACGCAGCCCTCCGGACGTTTTGACGTGGCCTCCGCTATTCAGGCTGTTCATGAGGTTTGGGCGCACAACTCCGGTTGGAAACAGCTCGATGTTTCTTCCGAGGAATTACGCCAGATGGTCGAGCGCAAGTTGATCGCCAAAGAGTTTGAACGCCTAAAAAGTGATCCGCAGTTGGCGCCCGTTACGGACGAGGACGCCTTGGCCTATTACCGAAGAAATCGCCTCAAGTTCGGCAGCCTCCCGTTTTCGGCGTTCAAGGACAATATCAAGACGTTTCTGATTAAGCAGCAAACGGAACGACGGCTCTCGGAATGGCGAGAAGTTCTTCGGCGCAAATACAAAGCGCGAAATTTCATCGCTGGGTGATCAGGTGCTGAATGGCGGACGTGCGGGGTTTTCTTTTTGAGCCGGTTCGCCCGCAGGATGCGGGCGAGATCTTCGCGCTCATCGAAGAGGTTTATCGGTATTCCGAGTTTCCGATCGGTCCTCGGTGGGAATTGTCTCAAGTCGCCGAAGAGTGTGAGCACGGCGGATTGGTTCTTCGCGATGCATCGCAACAGATTCGCGCTTTTGTGCTTTATCGCGATGTCGGTGAGGCCTGGGAAATCGGATTTCTCGCAACTCGAAATAATGCAAAGCGGCAAGGGCTAATGAGAGCTCTCCTTTCGAAAGTGATCGAGGTGAAACCTGAGGGAAAGTCCATCTGGCTTGAGGTGCACGAGGAGAATGAACCTGCTCGGCGGCTATACGAGAATCTTGGCTTCCGGGAAGTGGGAAGAAGGCGCGGTTATTATGCCGATGGAGGGACGGCCGTGCTTTATAACTACGGATAAACTCTTGCGTTTGAGGGGGTTATCTGATATCAACTGCCACTGTAGTTAAGGCAAGTAGTGGTGGCCCTATTAGGGCCTTTTTTTTTGGTGCAATCGAACACGCGTCGATTGCCCAACCGGCGATTTCCCGGGGAAGACTGACACGCGCATGAACGCACAGACTTTGAATCAGATCCGCCAGATGGCGGAAGAAGTGGCGGCCCGCGAGGGGTGCTACCTCTACGATATCGAATTCGTAGGGGGCGGCAGAAGCCGTACTCTGCGCGTTTTCATCGATAAGGACGTTGAAGGCGGAGTTTCGATCGACGATTGCACGAACGTCTCGCGCGGATTGAATTTGTTGTTGGACGTCGAAGACCTCGTCCCGGGAGGGGCTTACAACCTCGAGGTTTCGAGTCCCGGCCTCGAGCGCGTATTGCGGGAGCCAAGACACTACGAAAAGGCCTTAGGAAAGAAAATTTCGGTCAGGGCTTTTGCGCCGCTGGCGCAGTTCAACGAAGGCTTGGCTCAAGCGCTCGGCAAAACCAAGCAGGTCGAAGGCATTCTGAAAGCCTTCGATGAGAAAAGCTTGCGGCTTGAGATCGAATTGGAAGATTCGGCGGCCGAAATTTTCGTGCCACTGGAATCAGTTACAAAAGCGCACATGGTTTTTGAGTTTTCCGAACCTTCTGAAAAGAAGAAGTCGCATCAGAAGAAGGGGAAAGCCAAAAGCTGAGGTGAACCGGGCCTTTGGAGCGGGTCGCTATTGAGGGCGAGTCGCTTCGGTGGCCCTCAGTGGGCCTCGAAGAGGCGCCGGACCTGAAAAGGCCGACAGAACGTCGTGCGGCTTTCATTCGGCAACTCCGAGAGAATCCCAAAAGCAAGAGTGTAATTGAAAAAGGGCTGAAAACAGAGCGGACGTTTTTCCGCTGAAAGCTCAAAAAAAAGCTTTCAACGTTCAGAGAGAGGCGAAATGGCAGGCGATAATTTCTCCGAATTGAGTCGGATGATCGAACAAGTGGGCAAGGATAAGGGGATCGACAAACAGGTCGTGATCGATGCCGTTATCCAAGGGATGTTGGTGGCCGCGCGCAAAAAGTACGGCACTTACCGGGAGATCGAGGCTACCTATAACGAGGAAACTGGCGAAGTCGAGTTGTACGAGTTCAAGGAAGTCGTGGCGCCTGAAGACTTCGTCGACGAAGAGATCGAAATCACGCTTGATGAAGCTCGCGAGTTGAACCCCGACATCCAGATCCACGACTCAATCGGTATCAAGTTAGATACGACGGAATTGGGCCGGATCGCGGCGCAAACTGCGAAACAAATCATCACGCAGCGGGTGCGCGACGCGGAACGCGAGATCATTTTCAGCGAGTTCGAGCAGCGGAAGGGCGAAATCGCATCCGGTATCGCGAGACGGGTTGAAAGAGGCGCGATCGTCGTCGACCTCGGACGGACCGAAGCGTATATCCCGCCGCGCGAACAAATCCCTGGTGAGGTGTATAAGCCGGGAGACCGTATTCAAGGGTACATCGCGGATGTCCGCCAGACGACGCGCGGACCGCAGATCATCATGTCGCGCGCGAGCGAACAGTACCTGATCAAGCTTTTTGAAATGGAAGTTCCCGAAATTTACGACGGGATTGTGCAGATCATGGCGGCGGCCCGCGAGCCCGGTGTGCGTGCGAAAATCGCCGTTTACTCGAAAGATCCGTCGGTCGATCCGGTGGGCGCGTGTGTCGGCATGAAAGGCTCGCGCGTTCAGAATGTCGTTCAAGAATTGCGCGGCGAGAAGATCGACATCGTTCCTTGGGATGAGGACATCACGCGGTTCGCGTGCAATGCCCTCGCACCAGCGGAAATTTCCCGGGTGTTCGTCGATGAGGCGAATAAAGAAATGGAGATCGTCGTTCCTGATAACCAGCTGAGCCTCGCGATCGGCAAGAAAGGCCAGAACGTTCGTTTGGCCGCGAAGCTGACGGGCTGGAAGCTCGACATCATCTCCGAAGCGGCGGCCGCGGCGAAAACGGCTGAAGCGATCTTCAACCTCATGTTGATCCCGGGAATGACTGAGACCATGGCGCAAAATATCTTCCAGAGCGGTTTCGGAAACTTCCAAAGCTTGGCCGAGGCGAATGTGGCCGACGTGATGGCGATCCCCGGCTACGAGTCGCCTGAAAAAGCGGAGAAGCTGATCGCCGACGCGAAAGCGTTGGTTGAGAAATACGCGAAGGAAGGAGTGCCGGTCCCGACCGCGCCGGTTAAAGCCGCCGAGAAAGTGGCGACGGGCAATGCGAAGTCTCAAGCAGACGAGCGGCTCCGTCAGGAATTGGCGGCTTTGGCGAGCAAGGAAGACGCTGAAGGCGCTCAAGAGGAGTCGGGCGGCAACGCGGAATAATTTTCGTCGCTCGCGCCAGGATGGGCGCACGAATTGTTGGTGAAAGTGGAATAAAAACGGTGCCTGTCGGAGCGGAAGGCGGAATTGAACAAAGAGATGGAAAACGTGAGTCAACCGAAAGTATTTGAATTCGCAAAAGAGATCGGAATGGAGACGTTGGCCCTCATGGATAAGATCCGTGAGTGGAAGCT
>CALBDW010000095.1 GCA_937927435.1 uncultured Bdellovibrionales bacterium | reverse complement strand
CGATGGCGGAGCGTTTAAAAGATCTCGCGCAACTCATGAACCGGTTCCCGGGCAAAACCGGCGTTGAGCTCGAGGTCGAGATTCCGGAACTTGCGAAGACGGTGACATTGAACGTGATGGAGCCCCAAGGAGTGGACCCGTCGCAAGAGTTTTTCGAAGGATTGCATCGTTTATTCGGACGGACGGATTTCGTTGAAATCCGCGCATAAGGGGTAGGGACATGGAAGGTCGTCTAGGATCGCTTTTCCGGACATTGCTCATTCTTTCTTTGGCGTTCGGCCTGCCCCTGATCGAAGCGCCCTTTGCGACAGCGCAGATGGAGGACTTGGTTACGATCGTGACCGAAGGGACGTCTCAAGCGACGTCGTCCGTTGAAGCCTCCAAAGAGATTCAAAATAACGCGATCGCCGAAGTCGTTCGCGAACGCGTTCGCGGCATCCTCGGCGACAAGCGCTTTCAAAAGAACAAGGCCGTCATCGAAAACAAAATCGTCAAGCAGTCGGCGAAATTCATTCCCTATATCAATGCCGGAGCCCCGGTCCGCCAAGGCGACGGGTCGTGGAAGATGCGTATTGAGCTCAAACTTTCGCCGGCGTCTTTGAACAGGATGATTCTCGAAGCGGGGCTTTTGAACGACGCTGAAAGCTCGGCCGCGATCTTGCCGTTAATTTCGTTCGTTGATCGGCAAAAGAATGCGTCTTTGCGGTGGTGGATGGGTGAGCCCAAGTCCGAAGCGAACGCGCTTGTTTCGCGAGTAAGCGAAAGCTTTCATGACGCGCTCCAGGTCGAGTTCTCCCGGCAGGGATTCCATGTCATTAAACCGCAAGGCCGGCAGTTTTCGCCGATTCCGGACGCCTTTCAAATCGAGCGTCCGGGTAGCCGCGAATACAAGTTCTTGGGTGAGTACTTCCAAGCCCCGATGATCCTAAAAGGCGACGTGCGGATAAAAGAGATTCACGAACCGGTCCATGCCGCAGTTTGCGCCATCAAGCTCCAAGTTGTTCAGGCGCAAACGGGTCGGACGGTCGCGGAAATCAGCCGCCAAGTCGACGCCGACATCCGTTCAGGCAATTATGATAATGCGATCGCGACGAAACTCTCAGCGGAACTTCCGGAGATCGCCAAAGACCTCGCGTCCCAAGTTTACGAGGTCTGGCAACGCGGAACTCTGAACACGAACCAAGTTCGTTTGGCGCTGAAAGGTAATCTGACGCCGAAGCAGGTAAGTGCTTTCAAATCGGGTCTTATGGGCCAAATTCAGCAGGTGAAAAGCCTGCGCGAACGCCTCTTTGATGGTTCCAATATCCAATTTGAATTGGATTATTCGGGCGACTTCGGATCGCTCCTCGAAAACCTTAAGGAACTCCATCTTCAGGGGTTTGAAACCCGCGTGAACCGGGCGAGCGAATCGGGCATCACGATGGAAGTTCAGGCTCGCTAAGTTCCGTCATTTCAAGTAGTGGTCATTGAAACTCATCATCGCGATCGCCAAACTCGGCATCGGATGAGCGACGTTCTGATGTCGAGAACGCGAAAAGTTCACGTGTCCTCGGCATTTATTCTTTTGGCTCTTCTCGGATTAGTGGATATCGCAACTGGTCAAAATTCATGAGTAAGAAGTGAGCATGAACGGTTCACGTCGGTAAGATTTGGATTAAACAAAAAACCAACTTATCAACGGAGAACCGTCATGCCCGAACATGATCTTGCGCTGTTTTTGCTGCCAAAGGAACTAAAATTACTCTCCACCCGGCCCTTTCGAAACGGCTATCTGTGGGAGGTTGAAAAGACCCGCCAAGAGTTTGAAGTCTGTACCAAATGCGCAACGCCTTCAAACACGAGAGCCGGCCGGTGTACGGCTCTTGTCCGTGACCAAGAGGTCCGCGGAAAGCCCATTTGGCTTCGCATTCATAAACACCGCTACTATTGCTACAACTGCCGTAAACGCTTTACCGAACCTATCGACGGCATCTGGCCGCGAAGACGCACCACCCAGCGCTTTCGAAAAAGCCTGGCCAGGCAATGTGCAAAAGAGGTCAGTCTTGTCTCGGTTCAACGCACCCAGAACGTCTCCTCGGGG
>CALBDW010000094.1 GCA_937927435.1 uncultured Bdellovibrionales bacterium | reverse complement strand
CAAAGACCTTCTTTGCCCCATTTCGTAGCAGGCTGTCAACAGCTTGGGTGAGGGTGCCTGCCGTATCGATCATGTCGTCGACAATAATCGCTGTTCGGCCCGAAACGTCGCCGATCAGGTGCAGAGCCTTGGCTTCATTGGGTTTTGTGCGTCGCTTATCGATGATCGCAATCGGGCATTCGATGCGTTTGGCAAAGGCACGCGTCCGCTCGACACCGCCTGAATCAGGGCTTACGGCGACGAAATCTTCGCCGAATCCGATTTTTTCGCGCCATGCCCGAGCCATTGTAGGGATCGCAAAAAGGTGATCCACCGGAACGTTAAAGAAGCCCTGAATTTGGGCCGCATGCAGGTCGACCGCAACGATCCGGTTGGCTCCGGCCGCCGTCAAAAGATCCGCCATACACTTGGACGAAATCGGGGCGCGGGGAGCGACCTTGCGGTCCTGGCGAGCGTAACCGAAGTAAGGAATGACCGCCGTGATTTCGCGGGCTGAGGCGCGCTTAAGCGCGTCCAGCATCAAAAAGAGCTCCATGTAGTTTTCGTTCACGGGAGGACACGCGCTTTGAATCACAAACACATCTTTCCCACGAACGCTTTCATGGATCTCGACTTGAATTTCGCCGTCGGCGAAACGGCCGATCTCGCAGTATCCAAGTTCGACGCCGGCTTCTCGGGCTACCTTTTCCGCGAAAGGCTTATTGGAGTTACCCGAAAATATTTTCAGACCCTGCATTGGTTGGCTCCGGTGAAGGGGGCTCGAGCTTTGCGCTACATGAGTCATGGGGTGTAGCTTAGAGCGCGCTAAAAGTCTAGAATTCTGAAGTTTTTTTCAAAGATTAGCCGCGTCGGTCAGGCTCATGGTCCATTGACAATAAGTTGAGCGGGTCAAAATAATTTTTACGTATGGGCGATGTCGAGAACGTCAAAATTCAAAGCGAGCCCTCATCTCCAGAGAGCTCCACGTTTGCTCAAACTGAGGCCAATGGTTGGCGGATCATCACCGTTAAAACCCGCGTGGACTCTTTCAATCAAAATGCTCTCATTGAGGAAATTCGGGGACTTGTGGTGCAGGGCTGCAATAACATGGCCCTGGATTTAAAAGGGAACCGATTTATGAGCCTTCCGGCTATCAAATGCTGTGTGGAGACGGCTGAGGTCCTCGGTCGGCGGGGCGGGCAGTTCGCTCTCATCGCTTGCCCGGAAAAGACCAAACGGCACTTTGAAATCTACGGTTCCTTGGCGCGCATTAAAGTCGTGCGCTCGGCTGCGCAGCTTCCCAATGTGCAATAAGCAAACTGGCACACTTTCGTGGGGATGACCTGAAGCGGGAGGGAAAAGCCCGTAAATTCAGATCTTTAGCCCTATCCCCACCAAGGTGAGCCAGTTTAAAGGTTCATGAATTTTTCGAGCACAGTCGCGAATTCAGCAACGGCCCGGGCACGGTGAGAAACTCGGTTTTTAAACGCCGCTCCAAGCTCGGCGAGCGTTTGAGTTTCGCCTACGGGAACGAAAACCGGATCGTAGCCGAAGCCTTGAGTTCCCCGAGCGGCCGGTGCGATCTCGCCCTCCAGACGGCCTTCGAAAACGTGCTCGTTGCCATTGGGATCAAAGGCGACAAGGGAACAGACCATCGCGGCCCGGCGATTGGGCATGGGGCGCAAGGCCATCATCTTCAGAAGCTTGGCGACGTTCTCGGCGTCGGATGCTTTGGGGCCAGCGTAGCGAGCGGAGTGGATACCGGGAAGGCCGTTGAGGCCTTCAACGCAGAGACCTGAATCGTCGGCAAGGACCCAGGTGCCCGGTTTAACCGCCTTAAGGGCGCGGGCTTTGATTCGGGCGTTTTCGAGAAACGTCTGGCCGTTTTCCGGCGGGGGTGAAAAGACGGGGAGTTCACTTTGCGCATGAAGCTCAAGCCCGGCTGCGACGAGCCGGTGGAGGAGCATCTTGAATTCGTTCAATTTTCCTTGGTTTCCCGTCGCAACCCAAAGTTCCAACTTCGCCATACGTGGAGGCCTTTCTTACGATTTTAGTGGGAAGATCGAACCGACGATTTCGGCCTGAAGCGCGAAGAGTTCGCGGCAGCCCTTCTCCGCGAGATCGGTCATTTGATTCATTTCTTCCCGGGTGAAGGGTTGAGACTCGGCGGTACCTTGAATTTCCACGAAGCGTCCGCTGTCCACCATGACGAAGTTCATATCGGTTCCGATGCGCACATCTTCCTCGTAGCAGAGATCGAGGAGCGCTTGACCGCCTTCGTCGAGACCGACGCTCACGGCGGCGACATAAGATTTTAAGGGAAGTGCAGGGATCAGTCCCGCGAAGTGCATTTTTCCGAGCGCGAGCGCAAGGGCAACGAATCCGCCGGTGATTGCGGCTGTGCGGGTTCCTCCGTCCGCTTGCAAGACGTCGCAGTCAACAGTGATTTGTTTTTCCCCGAGGGCGGTTAAGTCGACGCCAGCGCGGAGGGCGCGTGCGATGAGGCGGGAAATTTCCTGGGAGCGGCCGCTCGACATGGCTTTTTCACGCGTGATCCGCGTGTGAGTGGATCGGGGGAGCATTCCGTATTCCGCCGTGACCCAACCTTTGTTCGCTCCCTGGAGCCATTTTGGAATCGTCTGTTCGACAGAGGCGGTGCAGAGAACTTTCGTTTCTCCCATTTCGATTAATGCGCTTCCCTCGGCATACCGGGTGATGTTGGGAGTGATTTTTACTTGGCGCAATTGATCTCGAAGTCTTCCGTCAATTCTCATATGAACCGCCCGTTAAAGTCTGAATTCGAACTAAGACCCTTCTAACGAGTCTCGGCGCAAAAGTCATTGTGAATAAGAGTTCGCCAGCCGAAGCCTTCAGTTGGTCAGGGATTCCTTATACTTGACGAGCCCTTCGGCTAAGAGACGGGCCAGTTCTCTCTGGTAATCCGGCTGTTTCAGGCGGGGGCCTTCTTGGGGATGGGAGAGGAACCCGAGTTCCACCAGAACCGACGGAATGTCGATTTCTGAAACAACATGAAACGGCGCTTGCCGGATGGCGCGGCTTCCTAGTTTGGGCCCCTGGCCTTTTCGGGTAAGCGTTTCATAAAGGACTTTGCTCAGTTCTCCCGAACTGCGGATCCGCTCGTTTCGTCGCAGGTCCTCGAGGATCCGTTTAAGATCCGTTTGGACGGAAATCGGTTCGGAGGATTTAGACGAATGGGTGTCGTTTGTCTCTTCGTCCGCGCTTTCGCGGCTCACAAGAAAAAGGGCTTCTTCGTCAGCGGGCAATTGGTTTTGAAAGTAAATTTCCGTTCCGTGCGCCCGTGGATCGGGCGAGGAGTTCAGGTGAATGCTGATGAATAAGTCGGCGCCCACTTTGCGCGCGAGTTCTGTACGTTGCCGGAGGGAGATTCGTTGGTCTCCGGTTCTTGTCATCGAGACTTTAAACCGCGGGTCGGCGCGTAAGATGTCCGCGAGGTAATTGGCAACTTGCAGCGCTATTTCGCTTTCGACTAAGGAGCCGCGGACGGCCCCTTTGTCCGATCCACCGTGCCCCGGATCAATCATGATATGCAAAGGGGATTGCATGGTGCGGGCGACTGTTGAGCCGCTCCAAAGGCAAATGACTCCGAAAAGCGCCAACTTCAGCAGTGATTTCGAACGTATCGGCATGAGTTCTATTTTCCAATAGGGCTCCGTCCTCCGATAGGCCGGATTTGCACGGGACTTTGTATTAAATCCTCACCGGTTGAATCGGGTTCCACTTGCGTTTATGATCCGCAATCTGGCTCACTTTCATGGGGATGACGGGAATTCTGGAAACACCTGTCAATTCAGTCCCTTAGAGCTATCACCAATAAAGTGTGCCAGTTTGGAGAGGTCGAGAATGAGCAAAGCTTTCGTCAAGGACGAGGATCTTCCTGAAGAAGAAATCTTCGCCGATTCGGATGAGGACGAGAAAGACGAGGATTCCGACATCCCCCAGGGATCGAAGAACTATATTACGCCGAACGGATTGAACCGTTTGAAGGCGGAGTTGCACGAGCTTCTCACGGTCGAAAGGCCGAAGCTCGTTGAGACCGTCGCATGGGCTGCTTCCAACGGCGATCGTTCCGAAAACGCGGATTACATTTACGGCAAGAGACGCCTGCGCGAAATCGATCGGCGCATCCGTTTCTTGCAAAGACGGATCGATATGGCGGAGGTTGTCGATCCCGCCCGCCAAGCCGGTAACAAGGTGTTGTTCGGGGCCACCGTGACGGTGTGCGGGGAAAACGGCGAAGAACGCGTTTATAAGATTGTCGGCATCGATGAAACCGACGCGAAAGCGGGAAAAGTCAGCTGGATCTCGCCGATCGGCCGGGCTCTCCTACAGGCGACGGAAGGCGATGTCGTGACGCTAAAAACGCCGAAGGGCGAGGAAGACTTGGAGATTTTGAAAGTCCAGTACATCCCCATCGATTGACCCTGGATGTGGTGAAATCTTTCGACGTCGGCCGAGATTTCAAGTAGTTTTGAACTTCGAAATCAGAGGTTCAAGACATGGAATTGCTTTCTTTCGCGCTGGCGATCTTCCAGGACCTTCCCTCCCATTTGGCCCAATGGACGGAATTGATGGGGCCCTGGATCTACATCCTGATGTTCCTCATCATTTTTGCTGAAACAGGGCTGATCGTGACTCCGTTCCTGCCGGGCGATTCGCTTCTCTTTGCTCTTGGAGCCTTGACCGCCGTCACCACCACGGTGACGGTGAACGGAGAAGAGGTCTCGCGGGCTGCGTTAAACTTCCAGCTCCTCTTTGCTCTTCTGTGTGTTGCGGCGATCCTTGGTGACCTCGTCAATTATTTCGTCGGTCGCTGGGTCGGTCTTAAGCTCTTCACCAATCCTCAATCGAAAATATTTAATCCCGAGCATTTGCGCCGCACCCAGGAATTCTACGACCGGCACGGAGGGAAAACGATCATTCTTGCGCGGTTCATTCCGATCATCCGGACCTATGCCCCTTTTGTGGCGGGTTTTGGAAGGATGAAATACCGCACGTTCGCGTTTTATAACGTGATCGGTGGAGTCGTCTGGATCGGCTTGTTCTTAACGGCGGGACATTTCTTTGGGAATATTCCGCAAGTAAAAAGGCATTTCCAATACGTGATCATCGCGATCATCGCGATCTCGGTTCTGCCGGTTGTTTTTGAATATTTCCGTGGAAAACGAAAATCGGTCGCCGTGCTTAAGGAGACTCAGGAATGAATCCTTCCGTCAAAAAGTTTTTGCTGAACGCTTGTGGTTCTTTTTTGGGCTCGTTTTTCGGCACGCTGCTTGCCGTTGCCATCGCTCTTGTTGCGATTCCCGCCGTCTTGATTATGATCGTCTCCGGACAAAGATATACGGCGACCGAGCCGATCAAGCCTAAGTCGATTCTTCATCTCGATATCAGCGGCACGATTACGGAAAAGCGGAGTCCCATCGGATTTGATTTCGCTCGGGGGTTGAGGTTCCAAGACCCGTCGATCGGATTATTTGAGATGAGCCGGGCGATCGACGTCGCGAAAGAAGACAAGCGGATTGCCGGCATTTACATGACCATTCGCGATTTCGATGCGGGCTGGGCGACGGTCACCGCGTTACGGCGCAAGCTTTCCGAGTTCGTGGCGACGGGAAAGTGGATCTACGTCTATGCGGACCGCTTGAACGAGATGGGATATTACTTAGCCTCAGTCGGCAGCCAGATATTTCTCCAGCCTCACGGCGAAATCGAGTTCAACGGGCTCGCCGCTCATGAAACGTTTTTTAAGGGGTTGGCGGACAAGCTTGAAGTTGAGCCGATTGTTTTCAGAGCCGGCCGGTTCAAATCGGCGGTCGAGCCGTTCACGAACGAGAGGATGAGCGAAGAAAACCGTGAGCAGCTATCGGCCTTGATCGGCGATATCTGGAAAGAAGTCCTTGCCGCGGCGGCCTCGGTCGCTAATACGGACGCAAGCCGTATCGATGAGATGGCGACGACGCTGCAGATCGTTTCGGCGCAATCGGCGAAGGATGCGGGCATCGTGCACGAAACGGCCTTCGTTGACGTCGTCGAAGACCGCATGCTCGCTTTAACCGTCGGTAAAGACGAGGAGCTGCCTCTTGTGAGCCCTGGACGTCTGCTGCGTGAAGCTGCGTCGAAACGGAAACGCGCGAAGAAAAAAATCGCGGTCATTTTCGCGCAAGGAGAAATTCACTCCGGTTCGGGCCGGACCGACTCGATCGGCTCTGAAGATTTGCGGGACGAAATTAAAGCCGCGCGCGAAGACGAAGACACGGTGGCAATTGTTTTGCGCGTAAACAGCCCCGGCGGCGATGCGCTGGCGAGCGATGTGATTTGGCGTGAGTTGCGCATGTCGGACGAGGAAATTCCAGTCGTCGTCTCGCTCGGTGATGTGGCAGCAAGCGGCGGATACTACATTGCTTCGGCCGGGCGATATGTTTTCGCCGAACCGACCACGATAACGGGATCGATCGGTGTATTCGGCCTCATGTTCAATGCCGAAAATTTCTTTAAAAACAAGACTGGTATCAGCTTTGATCGCGCGGTCACGAATCCTCGCGCCGATATGGGGACTTTTACGCGGGCGATCACGCCCGTTGAAACGCGGGTGATTCAAGAAGAGGTCGATCGGGTTTATAAACGCTTCCTTGATGTCGTTCAGGAAAGCCGCGGTTATGAAGAGCGGAAAGATTTGGAAGAAATCGCGGAGGGCCGCGTTTGGTCCGGAGTCCGCGCGCGTGAACTCGGTCTTGTCGACGAACTCGGCGGACTTGACCAAGCGATTAACAAGGCAGCCGAATACGCCAACGTGAAAGAGTATCTGATCGAGATTTTCCCGAACGAGGCGGACTCGTTGCGGATGTTGTTTGAGCGCTTTGCGGATGAAGTGTCGGTGGGAGTCTTCGGAAGTGGGGCGCAGGAGCTTAAAGCGGTGAGAAGCTTGCTCGACGACCGGAAACTGAAGATCCGTGCCCGGCTGCCTTTTGATTTGAAGGTGCAATGAGGCGGTGGATGGGCCGCTGGCTTCCGCTCCTGACTCTTTTTGTGGCGGTCGTCTCTTCGAACAGTGCGGCCTCCTATGACCCCTTGGGGAATTACGGGAAGGCTGCACGGTACGCGTTTGATAAACAAAATCTCGTCACTCTTGGTTTGGGTGCCTCTTCCATCTTGATCGCGCGTCAGTTCGACGGTGATTTCCGGACAGCGCACGTTCATCAAAACCGTCTGAACGGGAACGAAAAGATCTTCAACGACTACATCGGTACCGGTGTTCCGGGGGTGATGCTCGGCGCGGGGTTTTGGCTCTACGGTGCTGTTTACGAAAAAAATTATGCGGTCGAAGCGGGACAAGCTCAGCTCGAAGCTCTGTTGGCGACGGGGATTTTGACGAGCGCATTGAAAGGGTTGGTCGGGCGAGAACGTCCTGACGGCAGCGATCGTTTCTCTTTTCCTTCAGGGCACACGTCGACTGTGAGTGCGAGTGCTATGACTCTTGCGGAATTTTACGGGTGGAAAGTGGGTGTGCCGGCCTTTGCGATCGTCGGGTTGACAGGGTTCAGTCGGGTCTTGAAGGATCGGCATT
>CALBDW010000093.1 GCA_937927435.1 uncultured Bdellovibrionales bacterium | reverse complement strand
GCGATCTCCGAAGATGGAGAACCTCTTTTATCCGAAGATCTGATCACCCGCTTCCGTATCGACCGCGACGATGTCCTCAAGACGGCCCGACAGAAAGCCGAGGAAGTCCGGGAGCAGGTGAAGCGATTCCGCGCCGTCGCTCCGTCCATCGACGTCAGGGGGCGCACCGTGATTCTCGTCGATGACGGGCTCGCCACCGGCTCGACCATGGAAGCCGCCGTTCGAATGGTCCGAAAAAAAGGAGCCGCGAAAGTCATCGTGGCGGTGCCGGTCGCCTCGACTGACGCCTACGATCGAATCGGCAGAATCGCGGATAAAGTCGTCTCACTGCTTACACCCCCAATCTTCTACGCGGTCGGCGCGTTCTACGACGACTTCCAACAAGTGACGGACGAGGCGGCTGTCGAAATCTTGCGCAGAAACCGGCAAGAACGCCCCTCATTTCAGGAAAACGAGCTTCGTTCGTAAAGCAAGCGTTCGCCTCGCCCGAAGAGTGCTTCGAACGAATTTCGAAGCGCTCGTATGAAATTGAGACAACTCTGCCTTCTTTTGACCGGCTTCTACGTTATGCATGCGGCTCCAACCGCCTTCGGCGGAACGAAACTCACTCCGCTCAAAAGCCTAAACGAAAAACAGTTTTCGTTTTTGCGCCCCGCCTTGGAAGCAAGTTTCGGTTTTCGTCTCAACCCCGGCGTGAATTGCACGGGAACCTTCATTTCCGACAACGGTCACTTTATCACCGCACTTCATTGCATTTCCGCTTGCCTTAGGAAAATCGGCGCCTTGGAACGGGAGCCGGCTTTTCCCGGCCGGATCAGCTTGCGCCCGACTTATAAAGTCTCGGTGGACGAACTTTTTCTAAAATCAAATCCGGTGTGTAAGGGCAAATTGGGAGACAAAGAAGTCGACGTCGTTGTTATTGCCACCGGAGGGAAAGGCTGGCTCGAACCGAGAAACGGGCTCGCTGCTCTCTCGAAAGCGTCACCTGACGACTACAAAGAACTTGTCGACGATGGTTTCGAACATGGAGCCGATTACGCGGTCTTACAAATTCCGGGACTAAAACCTAAAGCCTGTTTGCCTCTTACGGACAATGAAATTGCAGATGGTGAAATTCTTCACGCCGTCTCCTACCCGTGTGTAAAACGAAACGGCGTCCAGTATACGGGTGGAACGCCGCTTTACACATCAGGCGCAAAGACAGGCAGCTTCAAGGAAAGCGCCTACTACAAAAAACTCGGGAGCTCGAAAATCGAATTTCACGTCGACAGCGTGGAAAGACATGAAACCTTTTTCAGCGATCTGGACATCGAAAAATGCGGCAGCGGGACAGCCGTCTTCGATGAAAACCTCAACATCGTCGGCATCGCCACACGCGTCTACAAGACGTCGACCAAGTATGAGACGGGCGCTCTCGAATCAATCCGCAGCTCGCACATTCTTAAGGAGCTAAAAAATAAACGTCCCGCCGATTTAAAAAGTATAACCTCTTGCTCCGCACCATCCGCCCCCACGTCGCTCGTGAGCCGCTAAATCACTTTATTCGCGCGCAATCGCACGATCTCCTCGTTCGATAGGTCGATTTCTTTCAACACCTCCTCCGTATGTGCTCCGAGAACAGGCGGCGCCGCAAACAGCAACACGGGCGTTCTCGAGAAACGAATGGGATTGGCAACTGTTTTCACCCTTCCCAAGTTCTCGTGCGACAGCTCCACAACCGTCTTGTTTTGCCGGACATGCGGATCATCGAACACCTGGTCGATCCGGTTGATGGGACCGCAGGGGAATCCGTTCTTTTCGCCCAGCTCAACCCACGCCTTTATCGGTTCCGTCTTGAAAATTTCAGCAAGAAGCGGAACCAATTCTCCGCGTTTTGAAACACGCGCCTCGTTCGTCGGAAAACGCTGCGCGAGATCTTCCCTACCGATCGCGCTGCAGAAAGAGCGGAACTGGCCGTCATTAGCGATCGCCAACATCACGTGACCGTCACTTGCCGCAAAGGGCTGGTAAGGCACGATGGAAGGATGCGCGCTTCCAAGCCGCTGGGGCACTTCGCCCGCCATGAGAAAAGCGCTCGCCTGGTTCGCTAGAGCCGCGATCTGAACATCAAAAAGGGAGACGTCGACTCTCTGCCCCTCGTTCGAACGTTCGCGTTCGAAGAGAGCCGCCAGAATCCCGGCGGTCGCGTACATCCCCGCTAAAATATCCACGATCGCCACGCCGACTTTCTGTGGTCCTCCTCCCGGCTTCTCATCCGGCTCTCCGGTAATACTCATGAGTCCGCCCATTGCCTGAATGAGCGCATCGTATCCCGGCCGGTGCGCATAAGGCCCCGTTTGTCCGAAGCCGGTCAGTGAACAGTAGATCAACCTCGGATTGATTTTGCGGAGGGACTCGTAATCGAGACCGTACTTAGCGAGTCCGCCCGTTTTGTAGTTTTCGACGAAAACGTCCGCGCGCTCTGTAAGTTTTCGAATGAGAGCCGCGCCCTCCGGTTTCGTGAAATCGATCGTCACCGACCGTTTACCGCGGTTCGCGGAAAGAAAGTAAGTGCTTTCTCGGTACCCATTTCCACTCACAAACGGAGGCCCCCACCCGCGAGTGTCATCACCTATTCCTGGCCGCTCCACTTTGATCACGTCCGCACCGAAATCCGCGAGTGTCTGCGTCGCCCAAGGCCCGGCCAAAATTCGCGAAAGATCAATAACCCGAAGATTGGATAGCAAGGCAGAATTCATGCTAGTGAGGCTAGAATTTCAGTTCTCATTTCGCAACATGAAAACCTAATTAACCACGTGTCGAAGAACTCTGCACGTGAGCTCTCCCAAGTTGCATTAACTTGCACTTTAGGCCCCCAATTAGGGTCCGGAATTTGCTCGATTTACTCGAAGAATTGCTCATGACACTTGCGCAGAGGGCAGGGGAAATGGGAAAGCATATCGTCAAAGTCTTAATGTTCTGTCTCGCCTTGATACACTTGAGCGCTTGCTCGGATGTGAGCCCGATGGCCGCAGGGAATGCCGATTTCTCTTCCTCCAGCCCACACGGCAAAATTGCAATCGCGCCCGCCAATCCCACCGTCGGAGCCGGTGAAACGCTTCAGTTCCGCGGCATCGGCGGCGAGGCCCCCTACACGTTTTCCATCGTTGGCGCCGGCTATATGTCGCCGAGCGGAGTTTACACCGCTCCGCAATTCATCTTGGGCGATCGAATGACGGTTACGGTTTACGTTATGGATGCGCTCGGATACGTGGCCTCAACCACTTTGACGATCGACAACAATAGTAGCGCGCTCCAAACCTCGTACTCACCCGCTTCACCTAAAATCAACACACCCGTAACGATTACGGTAAGCGGCGGAGATGCTCCTTACACATTCGCGCTCATTTCCGGCCTTGGCATCTTAAACGGCAACACTTATACGACAGGTCTTCTGGGCGAAACCGCTGCGATTCAAGTCACGGACCGCATGGGCCGCAGCAAAATCGTCACGATTCCCGTGGCTGGCCCGCATATCGCCATCACCGCCATCGGCATGACGGCGCTCAATACCCACCAAATCGGCGGTGGCGGTTGCGCGCCCGGTGCTGCTTATCTTGGCTCCGTCGCCGACGCCGGCGGAAATACAATTTACGGCGACCAAATCTTCTGCGCCTTCGCCGGGGTTCCGGCGGCCAATACTCCTGTTCTTTCCGACATCAAAGTCATGGATCCCGGGACGAACTGCCCGAGCAATTACCACGCGATCGGTGAAGTCCGCTACTGTCCAAACGGACGTTGCTCGGGCACGCAAAAGGTGTGCGTCGCCTATCGGCGCTCAGATATCCCCGGCCCGACCGTCGTCGATTTCTATGTCACGCCCCAGTCCATTCGCGACCCGAACGGTCCCGCGTGCGCCGCCGGGTATACGCGGGTCGGAACCTCGGTGAACTGCGCGAACGGCAGCTGCTCGGGATTTCACAGTTACTGCGCGGCCTTCCACCAATAACGGCCCTTATGGAAACCATTACGGAAGCGAATCCGCACGCCTTTACAGCTCACACTTGATCATACGTTGGCGAAAATTTGACAGCGAATGAAACAGGCCTGGCGCAAACTGTTCTCTAAGGACGGAAGTTTCGGGAAGCCCTTGTGGTCGCCTGTTTCCGCGGCACAAGACGTTTCCCCGCCATGGAGACAGGAGGATCGATGGAATCACGGACGATCCCGCCGCCTCAGGCGAGCGCCCGACAAACGGAGATGGGAGAAACCTTCAGCCGCGTTCTGGTGTCCGCTCTCGATGCCTTACAAGAAAGCGGAGTGCCTTACGCTCTGATCGGCGGAATCGCCGCCAGCGGCCTCGGTCGCCCGCGCCCCACACACGACATCGACATCTTCATCAGACCCGATGACGCCGAAGCGGCTCTCGCGGCTCTAGCCAAACACGGTTTTGATACGGAACGAACCGACCCTGGCTGGCTTTACAAGGGCTGGAAAGACGGGATGATGGTCGACCTGATCTTCAAGTCCCACGGCGATATTTATTTCGACGACGAAATGAGCGAACGCACCCGCATGATCCGCTACCACGGGCGCGACATCCCGGCCGTCTCTCCCGAAGACTTGGTCATAATCAAAGCAGCCGTCCACAGCGAAAACGGGCCTCATCACTGGCACGACGCTTTGGCGGTGCTCTCTCATGCGAATCTCGATTGGGATTATTTGATAAAGCGCGCCCGCCGCGCCACCCGTCGCGTGCTCGCTCTCTTAATCTACGCCCAATCGAACGATATCTGGATACCGAATCGCGTGATCTTCGATTTGTACAACATCACGTTCGGACAGGAGCCTGTCACGCCCAGCGCACCCAAACCGAAACCCAACGGCTCGGCCCAAGCTCCACGGTACATGCCTCCGGAAGCGCAAACGTCCGAAGAGTGCGAGCTGGAATTTACAGGTGATCGCACTTATCTCGTGAGCCTTTTACAAGAGCGCCTTTCATCCGACGAGAGAACCGGTGCGGCCGACCTTCGTGTTAGCATCGAGGACCGCAAAATTTTCATCCGGGGCGAAACCGTAAGCCGCGAACAGCGCGATGCCGTCGAACCCCTCGTCCGCACGCTGGCGCCAGGCTATGAAGTCGTCAACGAAGTTCGTGTGACCGAAATCGCCGCCCCGAAAGTGGAGAAGGTTTTATGATCAGAATCGCGGCGGTCGGTGACCTCCACTACGATCGGCGTTCCGTCGGCCGATTGAAGAAATTCATGTCGGCCCTGAAAGCGAACGCCGACCTCTTGTTGTTAGCCGGCGATCTCACCCAAACCGGACTGCCCGAAGAAGCCATGGCTTTAGCGGAAGACCTCGCCGAGAGCCCCGTGCCAGTGGTCGCAGTTTTCGGGAATCACGATTATCACTCCGACGAGAGCGGAAAGATCGCCACCATCTTGTCCCGCGCCGGAATTATCGTGCTCGAAGGCTCGTCCGTGAGCCTGGTCGTCAACTCACAAACGGTCGGAGTGATGGGGCTCAAAGGATTCGGCGGCGGTTTTATCGGCGCTTGCGGCGTCGATTTCGGCGAAAAAGAAATGAAGGAATTCATCCGCTTTACCAAATCGCAAGCGGAATCGCTACGTATCGGCTTGCAGGACTTGAACACGGATTACAAGATCGCTCTCACCCATTACTCACCGGTCGAACAAACGCTCCTCGGCGAAAAAAAAGAAATCTATCCGTTTTTAGGGAGTTACCTTCTCGCTGAAGCGATCGACCGAGGCGGAGCCGACATCGCCTTTCACGGCCACGCCCATCATGGTGTCGAAAAAGGCTCCACTCCAAAGGGAATTCCGGTCCGCAACGTAGCCCTTCCAGTGATCCGTAACGCCTACAATATTTATTATTTAGAAAAGCCCGACATCAGCCGGCAGGCCATGCAGATGATATAAAAAAAGCCGCTCCTCCATGAGCGGCCCCACGTTCAGTACGAACTGAACGGTTTATTCAACAGATCCGGACGTGCGTTTCCTTTGCAGGATAATGACGGCTTTCATCGGACCGCCTTTATCCTTAATGACTCTCATCTCGTCATGGCTGACTTCCGTATCGGCGCCGCGACGGCCGAAGATCGAACGCAACTCCTCTTCAGCGGCGTGGAACGTGCGGGAGATGAAGTTTTTATGTTCAGCCATGCTGTACGTTTTCACGCTTCTCAGCCCAAGTTCCTTCTTGACGAAGTTTTCAATGTTGTCCAAACGCGATTTAGCCAGATCGCGATCGGCTTTCGAAAGCTCTTCTCTGCCGCTCGGGAGCTGTCTATCGGACCAAGCGACGACACGGACGTTCTCAATCTCGCCGGCCGTCCGCGCTTTTTCAACCATCGAACGGATGTTCTCTTTCTCAGAGTCCGACAATTGGTCGGAGCCGTTTTCGAAGGTGATTACCGTATAATCGCGGCCCATCTCAATGTTCGAGTGAGCCATGCGCCCCGTATCGCCCTGGCCGGATCCGGTCGTCGCGCCCGAAGTCGTTTCAGTCGCCGTATCAGCGGCGTCGGATGACGTTCCCGATTGAGTCGAGTCTTTGTCATCAGCGTAACCGACCGCCGTCGCCAAGAGGGCGCAAGCCATCATAACTGCAAATCTGTTTTTCATCTGCTTTTCCTCCTTTGAGTCCTTTCAAATTCGGCGCTGACTGTTGATTGCGACGATAGTCCAGTAGACGGCGGAAAAGAATGCGGTGAGAATGAGTATCTTTGAAATTTTCTATGATTGCGAAAATCTTGGTCACCCTTTTGGGATTTATCGCCGCAGCCGAAGCGGTCGAGCCTCCGTGCCGTCCATTTCGTGTACACCTGCAGGCGGACCTTCCGCCCCCGCCCCCGTCGTCCTTCGGTGAGGATCAAAGTGACCAAAATCAACGGATTGAATCGTGCATTGCCCACTATACAAGCCTCGACTTGAACAATAACGGAATCCCGGATTGGTCGGCCGGCCCGAAGAATATGCGCTCGCTCGTTCTATATCCGAACGACGACGACTTGGACGGCGACGGTATTCCGAACGTCCTCGATCCGAAACCTCTCACATTTCAGAGCGCCCCGGTCGCCGTCGCGCCCAACGGCGTGCCCGCGCATCTCGCGATGGAAGGTGAGCGCGGCATTGTGCAAGGCCGGATCTACCGCGACTTCGGCATTCTCGCGATCGATCATTCGGACCGCCACTCCCTTGCCGTTCTCCAGCTTCTTGAAAAAGTTCTGAGGGACGGATTCACTGCGGCCCTACGAGAAAGAATCAAAAGCGTGAAATACGTGTACGCGTTTTACGGGCACGACGCGTTCGCCGACATCGCCGCCTATCATCGCGGAGCGAAGGCGATCAGCATCGGTGGAGTCCGCTCGTATCCAGATGAAGAGATCGCCGAGGCGTTGCAAATCCACATCATGGCTTCGATCGCGCACGAATTCGGCCACGCGTTTCTTTTCGATGAGATCGGACCGACAGAGCTCGGCCGAATCGCGGCCAGGTTCGGGCTCTGGCATTCGGTAATCGGCGAAAAAGATTTGCAAAGCCTCATCGACGACGAAAGGGTCTTCCGCCCGCACCCGTTGCGGGTCCTCATGAAGCTGCAGGAAACGAATCACGGGATTTGGAAGATCGCGAACCTCGTCAGCGAATACGCCGCTACAAACTTACACGAGTGGTTCGCGGACGCTTTCGCTGCGGCGACAATGGGCCGGATGGCCATGCGCTCTCTTGTCAAACTCCCTCGACAAGACACCTCGAAGTTTTGGGTCAATTACGAAAACCTGACACCCGAGTTCCGGGAATGGTTCGAACACCGGGTCGCGAACGTCAACCGAAGTGCCCCGTAATATACTCTTCCGTGAGTTTCTTGGACGGTTTCGTGAAGATCTTTCCGGTCTCGTCGTACTCGATCAACTCACCCATGTACATGAAAGCGGTATAGTCCGAGATGCGCGCCGCTTGCTGCATGTTGTGGGTGACGATGATGATGCTCACTTCTTTCTTCAGTTCGTTAGTGAGTTCCTCGATCTTCGCTGTCGCGATCGGGTCGAGAGCCGAGGTCGGCTCGTCAAAGAGGATGAGCTCCGGATCGATCGCAAGGGCGCGCGCGATGCAGAGGCGCTGCTGTTGGCCTCCCGAGAGATTGAACGCCATGCTGTGCAAGCGGTCTTTAACCTCATCCCAAAGCGCGGCTGAACGCAAAGCCCGCTCGACGTGCTCATCAAGGATCGAGCGGCGCCGGATCCCGCGCACCCGCAAGCCGTAAGCCACATTCTCGTAGATCGACTTCGGGAACGGGTTCGGCTTTTGGAAAACCATGCTGATCCGCATGCGCACTTCGATCGGATCGACGTCCTTCGAAAGCACGTTCACTTCGTCGGGATGAAGCACGATTTCGCCGCTGTAGGTATGGCCCGGATAAAGATCGTGCATTCGATTGAAACAACGAAGCAACGTCGTCTTTCCGCAGCCGGACGGGCCGATCAACGCGACGACTTTCTTCTCCGGAATCTGGAGATTGATATTTTTCAACGCGTGAACCTGCCCGTAATAGAAATTCAGGCTTTTGACTTCCGCTTTTACGGGATAAATCGACGAGTTCACCACCTTGAATTTCTCCTCTCACCACTTGATCCGGCGGCGGAAACGCCAACGAATCAGAATCGCAGCCGCGTTCATGCCCAAGGTTATAATCAAGATCACAACACCGACGGCGGCCGCGTTGACATGAAACCCCTCTTGCGGCCGCGAAATCCAGTTGAACATTTGGATCGGCAAGACCGCAAACGGGTCCATGAGCCATTTGAACGAGATAAAAGGCGGCTCAGGCGTCAGCGGCGGACTCGGCAGGAACGAGATGAAGGTCAATGCGCCGATCGTCACCAACGGAGCCGTCTCCCCGATCGCGCGCGAAAGAGCGATGATCACACCCGTCATGATTCCGCCCGATGAATACGGCAAAACGTGGTCGCGCACGACCTGCCACTTCGTCGCCCCGACCGCGAAGGCCGCTTCCCGAATATGTTGAGGAACCGAGCGGATCGCCTCCCTCGTCGTCACGATCACGATCGGGAGAACCAAAAGTCCCAAGGTGAGCCCGGCTGCCAGAATGCTTTGCCCAAGGTTCAACTTGTAAACAAAAAGCCCCAGAGCCATCAGACCGTAAATGATCGACGGCACGCTGGCGAGATTCGAAATATTGATTTCGATGAGAGCCGTCAGACGGTTTTTCGGAGCGTACTCCTCAAGATAAAGACCCGCAGCGATCCCAAGCGGAATGGAGCAAACGGCTGTCACGATGAGAACGAGTATGCTTCCGACAAGCGCGGAAAGGATCCCCGCTCTTTCCGCAAACCGGGACGGGAACGACGTGAGAAACTGCCAATTGATCCGATCAAAACCGCGATAGAACAGATCCCCGATCAGGACAAAAAGCACGATCAAAACGGCGACGAGGATAAGGCCGCCGACGACCGCGAAGAAAGCGTCAAAAAACCGGCTTCGTCTGACGATATGATCCACGCGATCCACTAGTAGATCTCCCTGAAACGACGCCGCAAATAGTGACCGAGGACGTTAAAGAACAAGGTTACGCACATGAGCGTGAGACCTGCGGCGAAAATCGTCTGGTACCCTATGCTTCCATGAGGCAAATCGCCCAGCGTGACTTGCACGATATACGACGTGATCGTCGACGCGCTATCAAGCGGATTGAAAGTCAAATTCGGCTGCAGTCCCGCGGCGATCGCGACGATCATGGTTTCGCCGACCGCACGAGAAATCGCGAGAATATAGGCGGCCGTGATTCCCGAAAAGGCGGCGGGGAATACCACTTTCAAGGCCGTCTGTAGACGCGTCGCACCCATCGCGTACGAACCTTCGCGCAAATACATGGGAACGGCCCGCATTGCGTCTTCGCTAAGCGAGCTCACATAGGGAATGATCATGATCCCCATAGCAAGTCCCGCGCTCAGCATGTTGAATCCGGGGATCTCGTCATTCAAACGCTGGAGTAAAGGCGTGATGAACAAGAGAGCGAAGTAGCCGTAGACGACCGTCGGAACCGCGCTCAGAAGCTCCAAGACCGGCTTCACCGCTTCCCGTACGCGCGAAGAAGCGTATTCGCTCAGATAAATCGCGACGATTGAGCCAATCGGGATCGCCACGGCCAAAGCCACAAATGAGGTCACAACCGTGCCCGACAACAAAACGAGAATTCCGTATCTCGGCTCGGCAAAAAGCGGCGTCCACTCCGTATCGGTCAGAAACTCCCAAATGGAAACGACTTTGAAAAATTCGATCGACTCAACGATCAGAATAAAACCGATCATGAACGTGATGGCGACGGATGCAAATGCTGAAAGGAATAAAAGCAACTCGATCAGCTTCTCCCGCCAACGGCGAAAACGGCCGAAGCGGCTATCCGAATAAAGAAGCGATCGTTTCTTAAAACGAGGACGAGACTTTCGCGATTCTTCTGCCATCATAGCGTCTTGCAGAAAACCAGTTATATAACGTTTAGCCCTGCTGTTTTGTCAGCTTTCTGTCAAGACAACGCGGCCCAGCCGTCATCAGACCGTCTTCGTTTATAGTTTGGCCTCTTTTTTAAGAAGTTCCTCGATTTTGACGCCAGCCTGCGATTCGCCGCCAAAAACCGTCCCCATTTGCTCCTTTTTTAAGCGCTCCAACGCCAGATCGTAGGCCTTCTTGGGAAGGGCCACGTATTTAACCTGGGCAGCCAGTTCGCCCACGCTTTTCAGATAAAACTCGGCGAATTCCCTGACCTCAGGCCGCGTCAGTGCCTGCTCGCTGACGTAAATAAAGATCGGTCGCGACAACGGGCTGTAACTGCCGCCCTGAATGGACTCCATTGAGGGCAACACCGCCTTTTTACCGTTATCGACCGCCACCGCTTTTAAGCGCTTTTTGTTCGATTCGTAATACGCGTACGGCAGGTACCCCAAGGCGTACTTGTCGGAGCCCACACCGATCACCGTCGTATTGTCGTCTTCACTCGGCGTATAATCCGGCCGGCTCGCCCTCGACTTCCCGACGATCGCCTCCGTGAAATAATCGAACGTACCGGAGTCCGCACCAGCTCCGAAGAGCTTGAGTGAAGCATCCGGCCACTCCGGCCGAATTTGATTCCACTTCTTAATTTGGCCCCTTGCCGCTGGCTCCCATATCTTTTTCAGTTCCGCAACCGTAAGCTTGTCGACCCAATCGTTCTTCGGAGAAACAACGATCGTGATAGCATCAAAAGCGACCGGCAATTCGACATACTTCACACTCGCGGCGCGACAAGCTTCCATCTCAGCTTTTGAAATCGGGCGCGACGCATCTTGAATATCAATTTCTCCGCGGCAGAACTTCTTAAAACCGCCGCCAGTCCCCGAAATCCCGACCGTCACATTGATTTCGGGCCTCACGATTTTAAACTCTTCCGCCACGGCTTCGGTGAGCGGATAGACCGTGCTGGAGCCGTCGATCTTAATAATTTTCGATTGCGCCCAAACGGTAGCAGCCGAACCCCAAACAACGAGTGAGAGTCCAAACAGTCGGAAAAGACGCATTTCCCTTCTCCCGTGGTTGAATCAACTCAATGAAATGCCTACCACAAGGTGAGCGGGAGAAAAATTAGGATTCGATTAGTATTTCGCTGCAAACACGCGTCAAAGTCTTATTCGTGCTCGTGGGCGTGAATGTCTTTTTCGATCGCGACCCGCAAAGTCCCGATGTCCGCCTTAGGATCGCGAGCATTGAAGGGATCATCCTTAAGATCATCGCGCTCAAGGCGCTTAACCCACACGATGTAGTCGTTCGGCGCTTTGTAGAGAGCGTAGTGGCTCGTCGGCGCTTGCAAAACGTCGATCTTCACGCCGAGCTTCGCCTCGATCATTTTGACAGCAAGATCCATGGAGTCCGGGCTCGGGCGGATTTCAAACGAGAGATGTTGCAAATAGGTCTTTTTGTTCTCGTCTTCAAAAAACTGGGCGTGGAAATAGCGGGTACCGTCCAACGCCTGATCGGTCCGAATGATGACCATTTTACCCGTGTCGTCGTTGAAATCCTGCGCGGCAACCGGCGCAAGCTTAAGCGCTTCGAGTTCTCTCAGAAGAGCTGAAGGCTTCTCGGTCGGCTTAGCGTACTTAAAGGCAAGGTCGATGATTTTTTGAACGGACGCCCGTTCCGATTTCGAAAGCGGCGGAGCGCTCTTCCAAGCATCATCCGATGACCTCTTGACTCCCGGACGTGCGCTGGCCTCGATAGGCGCCTCGGTGTTGCGGGCTTCATTTTTATAGGAAGAGGGGGTTGACCCGAGTTCTTGGGAGGATTGGCCCGCGGCGAATCCACTCATCTCTTCTTTCGGCTGAGATGCCGCCGTCTCATCAACTCGTTGGAGTTCAGGCACGGTTTTCCGCGCCTTTTGCGTCTCGCTCAACTCGTCCCGATTCGAAAACCAGTAAGTCGCGACAACCACGAACCCCAGAACGAGAGCGGTCCATCCAACAAGACGTTTCATCCTTTACTCCAGTCTCAGCGTTACTTTCCGAACTTCCGCTCTTCCCACTTGCGGAGATATTTCGTCGGATCCATCAGGTCCGACCGACGCCGGTACTTATTTCCGCTCACAGTCAGGCTACCGGTGCGTTTGCCGCTGTAAAGTTCGAAATGCAGCATCGGTTCACAGCAATTCGAATTCACTTTAGCAATGTAACCGATGACTTGGCCAGCTTTCACGGAAGCTCCCCCCCGAACTCCCTTGACTTGCTTACCCGTAATTTCACCGTAACGAACAACGAATCCGCCGGCATGTTTCACTTCCAGCGCGTAAGTGCCTTGATAGAAGTAATAAAGGTCTCGAACCACCGTTCCCGACGCGACAGCTTCGATCGGCTCGTTGATACGGCGATATAGGTCACTTGCGGCATGAATGCGCGAGCCCCCGCCGCGACGAGCACCGAACCGACGCATCCCGGTTTCATAGGAAGCCGTCGGACGTGCAATCAGAGGGAAGTTACAGCATTTCGCATCGTTAAGACCCGCGACATTGTCGGCTTTGGCGGCGGTTTTGTTTTCCGTTTTTACGGTTTCAGCCGCCTTAATAACGTGTTCGATCGAGTCCTCGGCATCGTCTCCGCCTTCTTCTCCGTGCGCCTCTTCAAGTGCCTCTTTATACCCAGGACATTCCGACTGGAGCTTAATCATTTTCTCAGCCACCCAGCCGATCCCATCTTGCGCGTTGTCTTCGTGGTTGGGGAATTGAACCTTAATGAAGGCGACTTCCTCGCCGTTGATTTGGCGGAAACGGCGGTTTTCTCCCCAGCCCTGGAAGAGCTTCACCGGCTCATATTTTTCAGCGGAGAAGAGAATCTCTTTGAGCGACTCGTCTCTGACCAGTAACTGCGTGCTGTCGGTACATACGACGTACTCAAACTGTCCCTTCACGACCTTCGCCGAAGTCGCTTGCTTAGCTTTCGCAGGCCGCGTCGACGATTTCTTGGTGGAAGTCTTCGCAGCCGCCGCTATCGGCATAGAAAGCGCCCCAACAAATCCACCAAGGCTTAGTACGAGAGATGTAACGAGTAGAGACTTCTTCACGGTGTAAACTCCGTTAAAACCACGCAGCGTCATTTATAAACCAATCCACTGACTCTCGTAAGAGCCAAACGTCCTTCGAGAAGTTTGTTCAGAAGGTGGTGACGAATCCCGGCTCTCAGGTCTCACTTGACCTTTAAAACGGAGCTCTCTTAGATGGAGGAATGACAAAAATTGATCCTGTTCCCCTGAAACGAGCGAAATACGCCCTTAATATTTGGGCGCTCTTAACGTTTTGTTGCGCCTTTTTCCTGCTGCTCCCCTATATCTCGACCCCGACGGGAAAGCCGGATCCGGAGTCTCCCCTTCCCCTCATTCTCACCGCGCTTGCCGTCCTAATGGGGGCTTCCACGGCCTTAATCCGCGGCTATCTCCTCTCACCCGGGAAACTTAGAGAGGTCGCCGACAAAATCCGCGGAGAGAACCACGACCGGGAAAAACAGGTTCTCAAGTTTCAACAATATTGGTTTATGTTTCACCTGATCGCTTGGGGCGTGAATGAATCGCTGGCAAGCTTCGGAGTGATGATTTACAGCCTAACTGGGGTTCCGGGGAAAGCGGTTCCCTTCGCCGTGACCGGAATCCTTCTCAACTTGCTCACCTATCCGAATTTCGTCAGTGCGTGCGAGAAAGCGGGATTGGGGAAGCCATCGGAAGCTTCCCCTCAGTCGGAGTCTTAGATTTCAATCAGACGGGGTTGGGGCTGTTTCGGATGCGGACGCGTTTGCCGAGTAAGCTTCGAGGCTTCATGCGCACCCGCGTTCGGCTGACGGCGGATTTCTTCGAGAACGATGTCTTTATTCGCCACCAAGGTTTCTTCAGCCATACCGATAAATTTCCGATGCAGGTCTTTCCGTTCAGCGACGCGCAGGAACGCCACCACCTCGCGCGCCTGAGCTCGGCTCAATTTGCCTTCCGCCTCCCGCTGCATTTCGCGAAGAGCTTCGGCGGCCGCCTTGAGAAGAGCTTCCGTTTCCATCCGCGAAACCAGGGAATCTGAGACTTTCAGCCGGAGAAGTTTTTCCTTCAGCATCGTAAGCTTCGCACAACCGTGGCAGCTCGCCTGCTCGAGCGCACGAATGATTTCTTCAGCTTGGCTTGTAAGAGCATTCGCCATTTCATTGTTTGCGCAGGACGATCCTTGTGTCGGCTGCTCGTTTGCTTTCTCCGCCATCGAAGCAGTTACACTCGTTTCAGATGGATTCGCCTTCTGAGCCGCTTTTTTTCCGTCCACTAATTCCGCGAGAGTTTTTCCGATGCCGGATTCAGATTTAGGCTCCGTTTTTTTCACTTCTTCTTTTTTTGCTACTTCTTTCTTCGGTTCGGCCGGCTTCACTTGCACCAACGGAGTCGAAGTCGACGCAAGTTTCGTGGTGTTATTGGCGGGAGTCGCACTGCTCACCATCTCTTTGGATCCTGCCTTCGGAACAATTTCATCAAATCCCTTATCGATTTCTTCTGCACTCGGCGCCGTCTCTCTGCTTTTTACCTGCTTGGCCGGCACGTAATCGGGTTCATCACCGCCGGAGTACTCTTCGTCCAAGACCGGAGCGAGTTTCGAGTTCTTCTTTCCTTGCTTCACGCCCGTTGTCGGAACGATGTCGTCATATTCGGGATCGCGCGGAGCCGCGATTTTCTCTCTTTTCGGGCGATTTTTCAGAATAGGGCTCAAGTCAACCGGGCCATCAACCTCGCTGATAACGATGTCGTTTGTTTTCGGAGCTGTCACAACAATCTCAGGTAAGACGATCGGTTGTTCCTCGGCAGAAGCCGATGCGCTCGCAGTACGAGCCTCCGCTGACGCCGGCACCGATTGAACGTTGTTAACGACCGGCCGTGCCGGTCGACGAGCGGGCTGAGGAACTTGCGCGGTTCTCGGACGAGCGACGGCGGGAGCTTGCGATGCCTTATTCGCGCCGACCTCCACTTCCGGCAAACCTTCAATCGGCTTGAAAACGTCGAGATCGTCGATAGCGTAGGACGCATTAGGAAGAAGAATGCCCACCGAAGCGACCAGCGCGCCAATCAAACCTGCGAACTCGAACTTCGATTTTGTTTCAAATTGAGACATCGCCTTCCCCCCTGTAATTTCCGAGAAACCTGCCTATTCCTCAGTGCAAAGCCGGGGCCCAAGGCGTTCATTTCAGAGAAAAGAAAAAACAGCCTTTCACCCACTCTTTGCGCCTGAGGGGTGTTCAAAAACCTGACAACTGAATACCGAAAATGGGCGAAAGAAAAGGAGCGCATATTTAGAGAACTTAGAGACATCGTGGGGGAATTTAGTAGAAGCGGCAGGATTTCGAGGAGTTTGATCAGCTGGAAACACTCAAAACGCCTGACCAAGAAGCATTTAAAGCGCTATAGACGCCCAGAACTCGGTTACCTGCAAATGGACTTTAAATA
>CALBDW010000092.1 GCA_937927435.1 uncultured Bdellovibrionales bacterium | reverse complement strand
GCACTCTACGTTCAGTATCACAACGAATCTTTGGAGAAAAAGACCGCCTAAGACGCTTCTGCCCATAAAAATTGAAGACTCCTCAAGCCACTTGAAGCACTTCTCGACGCAGTAACCTTCGCCGCATAGGGCGGATGCAGCCAGAAAAATCTGTCAATTCAGCTATTTAACTAATCACCACGAAAGTGAGCCAGTTTAGGCGTCCAAAAGTTCGACAACGGTGAAATTTCTTTTCTCGTGTCAACAAACTAAAAAATAAAAACTCTGGCGGCAGCCGTTTAATTTTCGTCGGCGAACACCCCGAAAAATCGCTTCTCTCCAGGCAAACTCCTTGCACAAGCGATGGGGCATGAAAAATTTAATCGTCCGCAAGACCGCCTTTTTTCTTTTCACCCTTATCATCGCGCAAACGTCTAACGGCGCCATCGATCTCAGGGAAAGCAGCTTCTCGCATACGGCGAATGACCTTTCCTCTCTTACGCGCCGCTACCATAGCCGCTCCAACCGCTCCGGCCCGCTCGGATTCGGTTGGTGTTTCGCTTTTGATGTGCGCCTGATCAAGGTGAATGACAGCCTTAGGCGCATCCACGAATGCGGCGCCAACTCTGAGTTCATCGATTTCGTTCCAGTGCCTGCCGCAAAAGGCGTTTGGCAAAACCCGGCCGATCCGCACGACCGCTTATTCGAAGCAGACGGACAAATCTCACGCCCTTCACGCTTCCAAACCTTTGACGCTAAGACCGGAAGAACAATCTCTTTCAAGCTTTCGCCCACCAAGACCGCACAACTCTTCTACGAGGCCGATCAAATAAAAGAACTCCGCGTATCAGACGGTTTCTGGTTCCGCTTTCAATACAACCCGCAAACACAAATGATCGAGCGGGTCCTTGCAAGCAACGGAGAAAGCGTGACCTACATCCACAACTCAAGAGACTTAATCGAGGTAAGACAAGGAAAGAAAACTCTCTGGCGTTATCGATACGACGATTTCCACAACCTCTCGTCCATCCATCAAGGGGCCCGCCTTGTCGCCGAATTGAAATACGACGCTCTGAATGACCGTGTGATCGGATACAGGCCCGCGCAAGGATGTAAAGATAGTTACTCTTACTCGGAATCGCGCACCAAGGGGGAA
Source organism: uncultured Bdellovibrionales bacterium (assembly GCA_937927435.1). Classification (GTDB taxonomy): domain Bacteria; phylum Bdellovibrionota; class Bdellovibrionia; order Bdellovibrionales; family JAMPXM01; genus CALBDW01. The sequence goes on along the minus strand of CALBDW010000092.1, from coordinate 63,304 downwards.
GAGGCGTTCATCGCCGACGTCGAACGTAGCTGTGGTGGCAACATGAAATCGAAAGCCCGCTTCAAGTTCCTGTACCGGGAACTGGGACTTTCCCGGCGCTTGCTGGCGCAAATGACCATCGAAACGAACGAAGAGCAAACCATCATCTCTTTCGACAGGAAAACCGGCCGTGCTCTTTCGATCGAAAAACTGAAAGCCACAAGGAGGCTCTAATGACCAAAACTGCATTTCTCCTCGCCTTCGCGCTCTCAGCAGAATCGGCTCTTGCGCAAGAGGACTGGCCTCTACGCATGGTGGCCTATGAGGACGGAGCTGTAGACAATGAGTCGGAAATCATCGTCGCCGTGATCGACACGGGCGTAGATATCCGCCATCCCGACCTCAGGAACCATCTCTGGACAAACCCCGGCGAAACAGGTTTGGATGCCCAGGGGCGCGATAAGGCGACAAACGGAGTGGACGACGATGGGAACGGTCTCATTGACGACGTGCGCGGCTGGAATTTCGTCGACAACAGTCCCGACCTTCGGGACAACCACGGACACGGGACCCATATCGGCGGAATCATCGCCAAGGTCGCGCCGAACGCGCGCTTGATGTTCCTAAAATACTACGACCCGAAAGCAGGCGGAGCTTCGCATATTTCCAGCACGGTACGCGCGATCCGCTATGCCGTGCGTATGGGAGCCCGGGTCATTAACTTTTCCGCCGGAGGACACCTGCCGTATGACGAAGAAAAAGCAGCCATCGCCGAAGCGCGCAAAGCCGGCGTCCTCTTCGTCGCCGCTGCTGGAAACGACGGTTGGAACACCGACGTCCTTCCTTACTATCCCGCAAGTTATGAGATCAGTAACATCCTATCCGTCACAGCGGTAGGCCCCACAAAAAACCTTCTTCCAACCAGTAACTACGGAACGAGAACCGTTCATCTCGCGGCTCCGGGAGAAGCGATTCTTTCGGCTTTGCCGCAAGCCAAAAGAGGCTTTATGACCGGCACCTCCCAGGCCACGGCTTTCGTTTCGGGGATCGCCGCGAAATTACTGTCCCAACGCCGCCTCAAACTCTCTCCTGAAGAATGCATCGCCCATCTCATGCAAACAGGAAAGCGGAATGAAAGCTTGAAGGGCCGCACGCGATCACAAGCCATTGTCAACGTACGCCGCGCACTCGCCATCCATGGACGCGATCTTTCGACGGTCAACATCGGCGCCGTAAACTCAAACTATTTTTCACCCGACATAGCTTATCGCCCCTTACCCGCAAAGATTGACCCGCGCTAAAAAGCGTTTATAAAATTTCGCATGCGTTTGCGTTCGCATCGTTACGGCTTTCTTCTTGCCACGATTGTCCTCTCTGTAGGCTTTTTCTTTACGGAAAAAAGCCATGGCCAATATCCGTCCGCGAAATTAAACGCAAATCTTCGCGAAGAGCTCGAATCCGACCCAAACCGGCTCATACCATTAACCGAACACTTCGCCTTCGCAGTCGACGGCGACGCCTATTTCCGCGACACCGCGGGCGTCGATTTCTATCACGGTTTCGGATATTGGCTCCAAGCCCGCTCGGAGGCCCGGATTTCCGAATGGTTCAAAGGGAACCTGCGATCCATTTTTTACGCAGGATCCGTCAACGGCGGTTACGCCGAACCTAGCGGCTCTTATCACCTCTTCGCGTTTACATTCGAGCCCCCTGAAGAAGTTTTTGGCGCAAAGCTTTTCTTGCGGGCCGGCGACCTAGACCGGCAAACCGTTGGCGAAGGTCTTTTCGTCCAAAACAAAGAAATGAACGGAGCCTACCTCCGTTGGAGCACAGAACGTGAGGGCCTTCTCTTCCGCGCTGACGGAACCGGAGTTTTGAAAGCGCAAGGCGATACATTCAACGTCGAATCCTGGCTCTTCAATGGGCTTGCGGGCCTGGGCGTCGTTTTCTGGTCGCACGAAATCGGCTTTGATAACTCTCCCGGTACTCGCGGGCCGTATTGGTATCTTTTTTCTCGCGCCCGGTTCGATTGGTTCTCGTATGGAGCCGAATACGGCAGCCGAGACGGCATCTCGGCCGCACTTCTCGCGCTCAAAGCCGAAAAAGAAATCGGCCCTTGGAAAGCGGATGTTAAAATCGAAGGCCGCCGTTATAATTCCGGAATCGGCGGTTCCTTCACACGCTTCATCGAGCAGCAGTACGTTTCGTACGATCAATTGGATAAGAGTTATACGGACGCGTTAAACGTCTTTGTCGTCGACGACGATGCGGACGTGGGCGCCGTTCATTTCAATCTCTTCTGGCGGATCTCGCCGAGATGGCGCCTGAGTTCCTTAAATGAGACCGGGCAATTCGCGTACCGCAGTTTTGGCCGGATCGAATATTATTTCTTCAGGCATGGCATCGACTTCTGCCCAGCCCAGGAACGCGAAGACTGCTTAGGCGCCTTCTTTTCGAACAAGATTCTGGCCGACAGCTTTGCAAGACCGCCGGCCCAGACTTCGCGCAGTAAAGAGCCGCTGTTTCAGTCGTTCCCTTTTTTCGGGATTGAAGGCCGATTCAAGTTTTAATCGGCCTGGCGAACCTTTCCTTCTTTAAGAAGCTCCATATCAACGGCCATGTACTTCACATTGATTTGGCCGCCCGGCGAGCGCGCCACTTCGGGATGATTCGCACGAATTTGAACCTCATTGGTCTCCGCGTTGTAAGACCAAGCTCCTCCCTCGCCGTAAGAAAGAGGTGTGCCGTTGTAGGTCACAACGAGAGAACTTGGTTGCGGCGGAAGATCCAAAGGAATCGTCACAAGACGGGTCGTCTTACCTTCAATGAGATCGCCGATCTCCGCAAGCTTCCTCCCATACCCCGACTTTTCGCAAAGATTCATCGCCATGCCTTGAGTTCGCTCGATGAACTCGAGGATTTTCACAGGTTGTCGCACGATCATTTTTCCGGTCGCAGGATCTTTTTCTTTCAGCCCCGGGTCGACATTCGTGCCACAGTTCAAAGCGAGAACACCGTAACCGGAAACCTGCTCCGGCTTGTTCCCCTTGACCCAGCTCAACCGCTCTTCAAGCGTGCGCGGGTGGATATCGCTCGTATCATCGGCGTCGGTCACGAAGATGACCGCGAGGTGCGCATCGGGGCGGATGAAGTCCCCGTTAAGCGGCAACGGCTTCCCGTCAGCCCCTAAAATCGGTTCCTTGTTTTCGTTCTTTTGATAACCGGTGACCGCTTCCAATACGGGAGAGAAAAGGTTTTCTACTTCAGGGCCTCCGCCGTCACCGAGAATCCGCCCGTTTTTGTCGCGAATATACCGCGGATGGTAATCAACCTTCAGAGTTCCCGCGAGCACGCGGGCCCAATCGCCGACGCGGCTCACGTACTGGTATCCAGGAAATTCATAGGACGGGCGTTTTAAATCCTTAAGGGGGCGAAGCTTACCGAGTGGCCACGTTGCGCGCGACGTGAAGCGCTCTTCGTCGTCCCAAACAGTCACTACCCCGATATGAAAATCGATGTCGTGGCGACGACGGAATGCCGAAATGAACTGGTCGACGTTCGCGTGAAGGCGTTCGATATGGGGCTTCATGGACTCCGACGTGTCCATAACGAAAAGAATGTCAACCTTCGGGGCGAGCTGAATCTCTTGGTCAAACTCCTTGACAGCCGTCACCTTCTCCGGCCCCATGTAGGGCTTCGGTGTCGGCGCGGGTGGGGGCGGCAACTTTACGAGTTCGGGACTCGTAGGCGGCGCGCAAGCCGACAACAAAGCCGCGACTAAAGCACCCATCAGGACGTTTTTCGGTTTCATCGCTTTCATCTACTCACTCCTTACGAGCTACCGGGACGGCCTCGGTTCTCGTCGGACAACCCTTCGCGGTCACGCGGAACGCGTCCACCTCATCGAGCCAAACTTCCTTCGCGTCGATTTCATCATTGGTCGGGAACGTCAGCTGGTCCGCGCTTTTCTGAATCGGCGGCGGCGATCCAGCCAGGCGTTTTCCGCCTTCGCTGACAAAAAGATGTTGGATCGTTTCCGCCTCAACAAGGTTCAGTTTCTGGATCGTTTCCTTCACTTCGCTCAGCTTGCGACGCGCGACGAAGTCCGTCGCTTCAGCCGCTTCCCAAGCTTTCACTTTTTCCCGGTAGCGGTCCTTAAAAAGCTCGAGCGTCGTAAATACCGACTTATAATCGCAAATCCGCATCTGCGCGAACGCCATGAGGAAAAATGCTTCCGATCGGATTTGGTCCTCATAAAGGGGCGAAACCACTGTTTTCAACGTCGCGAGGGCGTCTTCCGGGCGCCCTTGGCGAAGCATCACGACCGCCCGTTCTTGGAGAGCTTCCAACCATGACGGACTGCCGGCACGCACTTTTCCATATGCGTCCAAAGCCGCGTTCAGTTTTCCGAGCTGGTACTGGACGCGCCCGATGGAGAGATAAACCCGATCTTTCTCTTCGGGATTCATCCTCACATTCTGGGCCAAGCTGTTGAGGATTTTCAGCGCCTCGTTTTCTTTGCCTGCAATCGCCAACTCCAAAGCGCGCTGGTGCTCGCGCGCTTCATTCAACCGCGCGCCTGTTGCGACGGGACCAGCCTTCGGAGCGGCCCACGCGTTCATTGTAAAAATGAAAGTGACGGCCGCAATCGCGAAAGGTTTCATAACAGAACTCCGAGACCGAACGTCGCGACCGCTTGATTGATGTTTCGGGTTCCCGTGTGGACGCTGTCTTCGTATCCTTGATAGCGAACTTCAATACGCGAAGCGAGGTTCTGCGAAAGCCAGAAGCCGACGCCTAGACCACCGGTCCACAGGTTTGTCCACTCAGTCAACGTCGTACCACGAATATCGGTCGCGAGATTGATTTGCCCGAAACCGGCAAGCGCGTAGAAATCGAATTGAACCACCCGCCAATCGAACAAATTCATTTTTCCATAGAGCATGTACCAGTTCACGAAGCCGAGGATCGACTCCTGAGGGTATGTCACTTGCGGAATCGAATAAGTCCCCGTCAGCTGTTGGTCGAGCCGCGCTTGATCAAAGCGCCGCTTGCCTTCAGCCGTCAAAGCGTTGAGATTACGCGCATACTGAACGCCCAACGACCACTGCGGATTAATGTGGAAGTCCGCGCGGACGGCCAGATTTTGTGTCGAAACGTAGGGATCGCCGAAGACCGACGGCCCGAAGCTTCCTCCAAGTTCGAACCGGTTGTTGCGGTCGACGGCACGGCCCTGCACGATCCCGATCCGCGTCCGATTTTCGAGGGCGTAAGCACGTTGGAGGACATCACGGTTCGAACCCAGGCTCTCAAGTTCACCGCTAACTGCAGCCAAGGCGCTTAATGGCGCCAGTAAGAATGTCGCGATTAAAACCGACGCGTGCACTTTCATGCGTTTCATGGCTTCGTTTCCTCCGCGGCCTTCTTGATCAACTTCACGCTCTTCGTAGCCGCCGTCATTTTACCGCTTGTCGCACCGAGGACCCGGACAACGAAACGGCCTTCGTTTTCGTTCTTCAACGCCGCCGCCCTCGCAAGAAGCGGCTCCGTATCGAGCATCAAGCGGAAGTAATAAACACCGGCGGTCGTCCCCTCTTCTTGCTTGAGGGCTCCCGCTTTAAACTCGCGCTCTTTCAAGTCGATGTATTTCGCCAGTTTCACGATTTGTTTTTCCGAGGATTCGCCCATCTCGTCGGAAATGAAGATTTCCGGAGCGATCTTCTCGGTCGCGCTGGGGTCAGTCACAGCGACGGTGATAAGGTTCCGGTCGCCGATCTGCATGACGTCGGATTCAAGCTTGATTTGCACGATTCTCGGCGCTTGCGTGTTACGAGAAACGATCGCCGTGAACCCGAACGTGACTCCATCGGCGACCCGAATGAATTGGGGAAGATTCGCTTTATTTTTGTTCGTGATGACGAACTTCAGACGGAATCGGAGGTCTTTCTCAGAGGTTTCCCGAGCGAGAGTGCCGACGGCCGGTTTCCAGCCCAAGACGTAATAGCCGGGACGTTGGGGGTCGCTCAGCGGCTTGAACGTCACACGGTCGGTAGTGCCGGTTTTCCAGCCCTCCAGCTCCACGCGATACGTGACGTCCGGAGCGAAGACTTGCGTCTTGACCAAGTATTCGCGGTACTCGCCCTCGTAAAAGCGGGGTGTGACTTCGATTTCCTTGTTATCCGCATCGAGCTCAACGATCAGAGGACGAGGGAAAACGACTTGGTTCGTTTGCGTCGTCGGCTCGATGTACGGCTCCGGAGTCGGTGTCGGCGGCGGAAGCTCGGCTTTCGGAACGGCCGGTCCGAGATCGCGGTATTCTTTCGTCGGACTGTCCATCGTTCCGAGCTCACCACAAGCGGAAAGAACCACGAGCGCCAGAACGGAGGTTACTGCCAGCCCGCTCATTTGTGTTTTGGTTTTAGCGAAAAATTGTTTTTTCATCGTCTCATCCTCCGCTTACCGCATTCCAACCGTCCGCTTGAGGTTGAACGGATAAACGACAGCGACCGTCACGCCGCCTTCAGGTTTCGGAAACTTCCAGTTCTTTACTTTCGATACGATGCAGTTTTCGACTTGAGACGAGCTCACAGTCGAAGCTCGCAAGCCGGCCGACTTGACCCGACCGTTTCCGCCGATCTGGAACCGTACCGTCACTCGGCCGGTCAAATGAGGCTGCTTTTGCAAGCCGAGTTCATAACAGTACTGGATCTGCCCGATGTTGCGGTTGATGACCTGCTTGATCTGTTCTTCATCAAGTCCGCCCGAAATAAGGGCTTCTCCATCGAAACCGTCGCTCGCGCCCCACGGTGATCCGAACGGATCTCCGTTGCCAACACCGGAACCAGCCGGCCCAATACCTTTCGGGCCCGTTCCTTTCCAGGAACCAACGATGGTTTCCGTACCATAACCCGCACCTTGAGCACCCCCGCCGGCTTTTCCGCGCGTTCCGTATCCACCCGATCCCGGAGCCGGCGAACCGTCCCCAAAGGGAGCGGCAATCAAACCCTTTCCGTACATCGAGTTTGCAAGACCCGAGCCAGTTCCACGACCGAGACCACCTTTACCGCGGCCTCCGCCACCGTTGGCGCCGAATCCGCCGAAACCTTTTCCTCCCGCACCCGAGCCGGGAGCGGTTCCGACGGCCTGCAAGTTAAGACCACCGCTACCGCCGTTACCGCCCCTCACGCGCTTGGCACTGTTCAAGACGCTCAACGCACCAATTTGGTTCATATAAGGCTCGTTGGTTCCGTACCCGCGCGGCCCTTCACCCTTATATCCCCCACCCCGGGGAGCTTTGTTCGCGGCGACTTTTGAGCCAGTGCCTTTTTTCGGCTGTGCAGTCTGAAGCGGGACTTGATTGCGCGTGCGGCTAGAACGAGGAGCTACGACCGTTTCTTTCATCGCCTGCCGACGAACCTCATTGGGCGGAGTCACGGCCGGGACATGGTCTTTTTGCTCGAGAATTTTTTCGACGACCTCTTGCGGAAGAACGGTAACCGTCACCTCGGGCTTCGATTCGAGATTCGAGCCCGTAAAGAAGCCCGCGATGATGAAAACCAGAGCCATCGCAGCTTGAATGCCGACGGACCAACCGAGAACTTTCTTCGGCTCCAGTGAAACATCGGCCTCGAGCTCGTATTCGGGCGCCAACGTCCCGACGTCGTCCTTCCAGCGCAAAACGCCACGCTCTCCGATCCGTACAGGTTTATTCTTGAGAGCCGCTTTCGTGGTTTTCACAAGAACTTCGAACGGGATTCCCTTTCTCACCAGTTCGTCCGTCGAGGAGACAGTCTCGACCCGACGGTTGTCTCGGCGATAAACGATCACGATCGACGGCGATTCCCAACGGAACGTGCGAACCGCTTCGCCGCTCGCGTTTTCGAGAACGAATGAACCTTCATTATTCAATTTCATTCTCGCTCGATTGACGATCTGTTCTTGCCTCGTTTTCATAAAAACGCACCCTCTTTACCGGCCCATGCCGACCGCGGTTCGTTTTAAGCGTTCATTTTCCTCAGCCAGACGGTCCTTGAAGTCTCCCGGCAAGCCGATGAGAGAAATCATTTTCTTTTCCTGCTCGACTTTCGCGACGGCACCAGTTGAGAGGTGGTAACGGCCGTTCACGTCCGTGCCGTCAAACACAAACTCACGACTCAACTTGCGACCGCTCTGAGCCTTGAGCGCCTTGCCGCGGCCTGCCCCTTGACCCGTCTTCTTTTTCGGCGCGGTTTGGACAGCCGAAACTTTCTTCGCTTTCTTTGCGCCTTCCGCGGCCCCCGGAGAAAACGAAAGGACGAGAGCGCCCGCGACCAAGACGAAAATCGATTTGCCAATCACGCTTTTCATCGCTTCGCCCCCGATTTCAGTTTCATCAAGCGCGCGTCGAGATAAGCGACCATCGTTTCGCGCCCTTTGACGATTTCAAGTTCCTTCAACTTTTCAAGCGTTTGAGGATCAAACGGATTCGACTCCGCCTCACGACGTGCCGCCATGATCTTCCGATCCAAAGGAGAGTCGCTTTCGACCTGCATTTCTTCTTCGAGTTCTTTTCGGATCGCGGTCGGCGCGACTTTGGCGAGCTGGCGAAGTTCACGGCCAAGAACGGGGCGGATTTCGCGGCGAGAATAGCGGTAGTCCGAGACGAGGGATTTCTGCTCTTCACCATCGCCCCACAACAAGTTCAACTTCTTATCGACTTGGTCGGCTTTCGAAAGATAGCCCTTCGCGTTCGCTTCGACGGTACGAGCGTAAACGCGGCGTTGTTCTCCTTTGAGCGACGCCGGAACCGGCAAGCGGAGAAGATCATTATACAGCCTGCGGTTCTCCCGCGAAACGAGCGAGAGCGCGAGAATCTGTGAAGTCCAGTCACGCGACGCGATCGCGCGGTTGGCCGCGTCGTCGAGCTGCGCGATCAGCTTCAGGCGTTCCGACAAAGTCTTATTCACCAAGCGGTCGCTTCCCGTGTGAATCCGATGTTTGGCGAGTTTCGTGTCGAGTTCATTGAGTTCACGAATCAGGATCTCTCGAGCCAGAACGCGGCCTTCCGGCTCGTTCTTCACGCCTCTAACCTTCAGAACCTTCTTGGCGAACGCGACATCGCCGTTTTGGGCGTAAAGGTCGAGACCTAAGCTTGCGTAAATGCCGGGATATTGCTTCAGGCTACCTTCGTGCTTCTTGAATTCCTTAAGAGGCGTTTTCGACCAGCGAACAAGTTTCGCCCGCATCAGGGCATTCTGATAGCGATCCCTCGATTTCTTTAGGAATTCTTGGATGTGCGGCGTGGGGTTTCGCCCTGCGAGTTCGGCGAAGACAGCAAGCTTCATAGCCCGCGCCTCGGGCTTCAGTTCCGCGAGTTTCATCTTCTTCGAAACTTCGTAGGCTGTTGCGAAATCAAGGGTCATTTCGGCCGCCCACGCGATTTTTCCGTAAGCGAACTCCTTATCCACCGGCTTAAGACCCTTGATTTTTAAGAGGCTTTCCGTCGTATTACGGACATCTTTGACATCCTGAGCTTTCTCGGCGACCGCAATCCTCACTTTGAGGAATTGGACGCGTTCGTCCGTACCGGCATCGCGAAGATCGCCTTCAGCGAGCTTCGTGAGAGCGGCGCGAGGCTCCATGGCTTCGGCTTGTTTCATGACCGCCGTACGCGCGATTTTCAAGTACTCGGCGCGGCGGGCGGGAAGGACACGAGCATACTCAGTCGCCCGTTTTTGCACGGCCGCGTGATCCTTCAAACCGACCAGGGCGTCGAGATCGAGGTCGGCGGCTTTCGTGCATAGCCTCGCCGCTTCGGTGTTCAGCTTACCGCGGCAAGAGTTCGATGAAACGAATTGCCAGAACCGGGAAGAAGCCTCCCTGAAATCTCCGCGCTCATAAGCGACATGCGCTTTCAGATAGCGGACTTTCAGCGCCAGAGGGCCCTTCGGGTTCAGCTCCAGGTAGTGGTCGTAGGCCGCTTCGCGCGTTTTCGCGTCTTTGGAGAGCTCCGCCATTTCGATTTCGCCGACCAAAGCGGCGTTCAAGAGGCGGGAAGCATTTTTTGCTTTCGAACGGGCGGCGAGCGAAGCCGCTTTGTAATACAGAGTTGCAGCCTGAGCGTATTTCTTTTGCTGGCGGGCGAGTTCCGCCGCCCACAACGTCATTTCAGCGTCATCCTGGAAACGCGAGACATAAAGGAGATAAGACTCAAGAAGCAGAGCGCTCGGCTTGTCCTTTTCAAGGCGATGCCAAGCGACAATCAGCGAGCGGAGCGACGCCTGAATTTGCGGGCAGCTATCACTCACGCATCCTTTCGCCGCCCACAAATCGAGAGCCGCTCTCAGGCTTTGAAAAGCTGTTGCTCTCTCGCCCAAGTCGAATCGAATCTGCGCCAAACGCGCCATTGCTTCGATGCGTTCTTCGTGATTGTCCTCGTATTTGAGCGCGTAATCCCATGCGATGATGGCGGCGTTTCTCTGCCCCAAACGTTCACTCTCTTTCGCCAGTTGTTTCAAAACTTCCCGTTTCGAGCGGTCGGGCGTGAGAGAGTCAAGCAGAGCAACCTCTTTGCGGGCCACTTCGCCGCGCGCAAGGAAGATCGCAAGATCACGTAGAACATCGTCTTGGAAAGTGGGATCGAATTGGATGCCCGAGCTGGTTTCTCTCTCGAGGAGTTCGGGCGTTTCCAGAATTTTGATCAGAGTCCGGACCGCCGCCTCTTGGTTCCCCAAGTTGAGATGGCACCACGCGACTCTTTGCATCACCGGGCCTTTGCGGCCGCGGCCCGCGTACCGGAGAGCCTCTTGAAAATCTTTGAGCGCGTTCAGATTTTCGCCGCGGCCAAAGCGCGCTTCCGCCCGCCCGATGAAGCCTTCCGTGACGATTTCTCTCGCGTGCTTCGCCGGCCCTTCGGTGGCGATTTGGTCGTAATATTTCTCCGCTTCCTTCAGATCCCCATTCAATTCGTGCAAATGGGCCATTTGCAGGAGGATGGAGCCCCGCTCTTCTTTCGGAGCTTCATTCAAAACGACCTTGTAGAGATTTAGCGCTTTCCGCCGGTCGCTCAACGCGCCCGTGCACTTCGTGCAGTCCCGCTCGGCTTCTTCCATCGCGCGCAAACGTGCGCGCTCGGCGTAGAGGTCCGCGAGACGGGCGCGGACAGGCTTAAGATCAACGCCACGGCCCTTTTGCAGAGCCAGTTCAAGCTTGCCGATCACGACGTCATGAATTTCGGCGTTCATCTTTTCGGCGGCAAGAGCCGGCCCGTTGATCGCCGAAACGGAGATCGCAGCGACAAGTAGAGCAGGAATGACTTTCAGGCCACGCGCGTTCCTCATAATTGAGCCTCGCTTTGCAGAACCGCAAAACGGAATTTGTGGAATCCCGTGATCGAGCCCGCTCGGATAACCGGAATAACGGCGGCGAAATCCGAAGTTTTATCAGCTTGGACAATCAATGCCTCGCCGTCCTTCGAATCTCCAAGCTTCGCTTTTAAAAGCTGGAGTTCCTTCGCGAGATTCACTTGCGAAACCGGTTTATCGCCGATGAAATACTTCCCTTTCTCGACGCGAACCAAAGTACCGTTATGAAGAGCCTCGGCTTTAACCGCTTCGGGAAGGTTTTCAATGCGTTTGAGGTCGACGGTCGAGGGATTGCCCGTATTCTGTACGAGTAGATAGAGCAGCATGATGCAGAACGCGTCGACGAGCGAGGTCAGCACGAGCGCGACAACCATCTTTTTCTTGCCGCGCCGGCCGCCGCGCGGATTGAGCCGCATCGCCTCTTGGAGCGGAGATCTCATTTTCGCGTCGACTATACTTGCGTGTCTCATCTTCACTTACCTTTCCTCAGAGTGGCGCGATTCCGATTTCGCCGATCTCCAAGGCCTTCAGTCGGTCCATCAGCCGGATAACGTCGCCGTAGTTGATCGAGGCGTCCGGCATGATCAATGCCGTCTTTAAATCGGGCATGATCCTCTTGACTTCGGCGGCGTGCTTCTCAAGCGCGCGCCATCCGTTTTGCGAGCGGAGCGAGAACCGCTTCTCCCGCAAGTTTTTGGGCACGGCCGGCGCGTCCATCATCTGCAGAACCACTTCGCCTCCTTGCTTGATCGAAATCCAAATCGAAGCGGCCTTAATGTCGGAGCGCGTGGACTCTTGTCCCAAACCTTGTTCGATATTGAGTGCCCCGATATGCGTCCACACAGCCGTCAGGAGGAGAAAGCAGATGCACACCGAGAGCATCGAGATGACCGGAAGAAGGTCCAACTCGAAGTTCAGCTCCTTCTTTTCGTCGCCGGATCCCGAAGCCACTGCAGCCATAAAAACTCTCCTTACTTCTTAGCAGCCGGCACGGATTCGTAGTTGAATCCCAACCAGATGTAGATCTTGAGCGCCGCTTTTGAGAGGTCTTCCGAAAGCTGGTTCGAACGGTTTTGCAGAACCGAGTACATGATCAACGCCGGCAGGGCCGTGATAAGACCATAAGCCGTCGCGTACATCGCCTCGGAAACACCTTGCGAGAGAAGCGCCGCTTTCTCGATCGGGCTCGCCGCACCGACCGACGCGAACGCGCGGATCAGACCAACGATCGTTCCCAAAAGCCCCAACAGGGTTCCGACGTTACCGAGCATCGCGAGAAAGCCCGTGCGCTTTTCAAGGCGCGACTGCTCTTCAAGGAGAATCTCATCGATCTTGAGCTGGATTTCTTCTTTTCCACCCATGTCTTTCGCGGCCTGAGCGCCAGCCGCCGCGACCGCCGCAATCGGAGCCGCCCCCATATTGCGGGCCTGAGCGATCACGCGGTCGAGATCCCCGCTCTTGATGTCACGCTCGAAGAGCTCGACCAGTTTTCTTTGGTCGGGCTTACGCGCGATATAGAGAGCGTAAACCCGCTCCACGATGATCGCGATCGATGCCAATTGGGCGACTAAGATGAAACCCATCCAGATGCCGCCTTCACGAAACGCCGTTACAATCACACTCGACATATCTCTTCCCTTCCCCGGCGGGCGGATGTTCAACCGTTAGATCCGCTACCCGCCATCAATTTCGCATAAGGAAATTCCGCGAGGTTCTGTGGCAACCTCCGTGCCTATTCTCAGATACGAAAGAATTCGAGCTGGGGCGGTTCAGGCGCCGCGAAAGGGAAACAAACTTCAAAAGCGAGGACGAATTTGGGCAGTTGGGAGGAAGGGGCCGCTGACGGAAATTGTCATTCGCGCCGGAACCGGTCCCTAAAAGCGTTCAACTTTTCCTGAGAGACCGGTCCCGGCGTGATTGGATGGGAGGCACTCAGCTCACTTCTTCGCGCGCCGGTTGTGCCCTTTAATGAGCTTCTTCTTTTTGAGAATGCGCTTCTTATGATGGCGGACGGCCGGATTGCGCTTACGAGACACTTTCTTTTTGCGAGCCATGTCTACTCCTTTTGTTTCCGTAAATTAAAAGTAGCTGAAACGATCGGAACTGCGAAGCGATTTCTCACTCTCTTCCCTGCCGCCGGCTGAGCGTTGCCTACAGCGCCGTCGCCTACTAGCATGAAATCATGGATACACGAACTCGCCGCCTCTTTATCGCCTTCTCCGTCGAAATCGGCACCGAACTCGAAGCGGCGATCAAACGCACTCGAATCGGGGCCCAACAAAGACGCATGGAAGTGAATTGGGTCCCGAAAGAAAATCTTCATGTTACCCTCAATTTTCTGGGCGCGACTCCCCCTGAACGGATCCCCGATCTGGAACGCCTGATCGAATCAGTGGGACAAAAGCACGCCGCTTTCTCGACTTCGATCCGCGGATTCGGAGCATTCCCCGACACGCGCCACGCGCGCGTGCTGTGGGCCGGAATACGCAACAGCCGCGCTTTGAGCGAATTACAATGGGCTTTACGCGAAGCTCTTGTTCAATCAGGTTTCCCGCAAGAAGACCGCGAATTCGTTCCACACCTGACCCTCGGACGCCTGAGAAAAGCGCGTGCGGTCGACGATCTCCTTTCACCTTACGTACGCACGACATTTGACGACCTTCGCATCGAATCCATCGCGCTTTATGAAAGCATTCAGCGAGGCCCTCACCCGGTCTACGAAGTCATCAAGACCTTTCCGTTAAGCGGGCCGGGCCGGAACCTCTCCGACGGCCAAATGTCCTAACGAAAGCACGGTGCCCGCTTTTCGCAAGAGGCACGAATAATCACTTGTTGCGCCCGGAAGTCGAAATCCTGACAGAGATAGGCGCCGTCGTTTAGCTAACGACAAACCTCCCTATTGGCTGGAGTTTTTCCGGTCCTGCCCGGATGCTGGGTCAATAGGAGGATTCCCCCATGAAACCGATCATTCGCCTTGCTGCCGTTACGGCATTGTTCTTCGTTGGAGCGACCGCTCTCGCGGCTGACATTTTCGTTCGCGAAACCCGAGGTGTCGGACTCACCCGAGACCAGATCGAAGAGATCACTCAAATGGTCGAAAAAGCCGTTGCGGAGATGCCCGAACACCGCTTGGTCGCCTCCGAAGATTTGGCCGACATCATATTGGAGCCATCGATCACCATGCGGGACGACGCCCTCGCCCTGCGAATCGATAAAGTAATCGAAAACAAAATCGTCTCTTCGAGCATCGAACCGCTCCCACAGGCCCGGCTGAACCAGAGCCATGTCCGGTCCGCTACAAGCAACGTGCTCGATGAAGGCACTGTCAGCGGAACAACGACGGACGCACCCGCCAAAAAACATTACAAACGAGGCACGGTTTCAGGCGCGCCCCAATCGCTCGATGAGGCAAAGTCTCCGATGGGAGTCGGCGATGTTCGTGCGCCGAGCCCTCTCTTCGCTCGCCCCGACCGCAGGGGAGCTTTCCAAATCGGCGCCGGCCCGGCCTTTAGCACGGGAATGGAATCGGACCAAATGCTCTACAACATCAATGCGGCTTACCTCATGCCGTTCGGAGATCTGATCTCGGCGAAGGCGTTTGCTGACTTCAACCTTTCTGCCGGATCCGACGCCCACCGATTCATCAACTTTGGCCTCGGTGCTGAACTGTATCCGATGGGCGCATCTACTATGGGCGGTGGCCGCCCGTACATCATGGGCGACGTCGGCTATGCGCTCACGCGAAACAAGAATGAAGCTACCCAAGACGCGCCGGCTTTCGGGCTCGGCGGAGGATATAAGTTCGCGACACAGCAACTCAATATGGATGTCAACCTCCACTACACCGTGCTGACCGCGAAACTTGAGGACAAATATCCCGCCGTCCTGGGGCTCAGAGCAGCTGTGAACTTCTAAGTTAAGGAAGGACAACCATGGCAACGAAGAACCAAACTCTCACACATTCAACGCCGATAGAAACGGAGTTGACCCGGTATCATCCTTTGGTCAGTTGGCGATCGATCGTCGCTGGCCTTCTGGTTGCGCTCCTCACCTTCGCTCTGATGCTTTCACTCGGCCTAGCCTTCGGCGGAATCGGTCTTGCCGACGGCGCTAGCGCGCAAGGAGCGACCGTCTTCACGGGACTCTGGCTTTTGTGCTCAAGCCTCATCGCTCTTTTCGCCGGCTCGTATTTCGCAGCCCGAATCTCGAAAACGCACACGGGCCGCATCGGCTCCGCGCAAGGGCTCGTGATCGCGTCCCTCTTTTTCGGGATACTCTTCTATCAAATGGCGACAGCCGTCGGGTGGCTCGGACATACCGTGTTCGCGACCGCACGAGGCGTCGGTCAAGTGGCCGCGACCGGAGCGCAACGAGCTGTTGAAATTCCAGCCGTCAACGCGGCGATTGAGGGAGCCATCGGCGACCTGAAACTCAAGTCCGATCCGCAAACGGTGACAACCGGTTTGGCTTCGCGGTTGATCCGCGGAGACGTTGAAAACGCCAAAACTTATCTCGCTTACCAAGCTGGCATTTCACGTGCGGAAGCGGATCGCCGGATCGCCACCCTCAGAGAACGCGTCGACCAAGCCCTCGTGCAAGCCCGTGAAGCCGCCGCCAAAGGCCTGCAAGCCGCCGGCTGGACGATCTTCCTCACCCTGCTCATCGGAGGAGCGGCCGCCGTGTCGGGAGGAGCCCTCGGCTCGATGGCGAACGTGCGGAAGCCGCTTGAAGAGTATGAGCGCATGGCCCTGGGCCTGACGGAACGCCCCGTTTAACCCGTACGAACTGGCTCACTTCCGTGGTGATGGCGCGGATGGGCTGAAACGGCTGCGGTTTCAGCCCTCCTCAATCTCATGAGCCCGTTTTAGAAAGGTAAGCAACGAGCCGCGAACCTCGGATCGTTCGCCAGCAGAGTTTGAATCCTCTTTGTGAACATGTCGGCCGTGATGTAGTTGGCATGGCCCAATTTCTGCCGCGCCATAATGTAACGGACATTCCGTTTCATTAAGTCCGCGAAGTCGTTGACCGCTTCCGGCAAGCATTGGAAAAGATCGGTCAATTTCTCTGCGACATCTCTTTTGCCTGCCGCCATTGATTTTTCCAGGGTCAGAATATTCGCGTCGAAATATTGGCGGATATTTTGGTAACGGACACGACGGCCGTACGAGTTCAAACCTGCGATAATCCGTAGAATGTCGTATCGGGTAGCCTCTTTTTTCTGGAATTGGTTCTTGATCTTATCCCAGCCGATCTGAATGAAGGTCCACCACGACGAGGGATCCGGCGGTTCCCCATGATTGAGTATGTACTGATAAATCTGCTTCTGCGTACTCACGCTCTCGGCTTTACCGTTCGCCATGAGACGGATAAACGGCGCGATAATCGGGAAGTAATCGTTCACCTCTTTCTCATCGAGAATGCCGTTGCCATCGCGGTCATGCACCCGCACAAGATTTTCCGCGTAGTGAACAACAGGGAACATCGAAAGCGCATCAGCGGGCTCAAGAGGTCTTTCCGATATCCCATCTGAACGCGTCGCGAGCTCGATCTGCTCCAGCAGTTTTTCGGGCATCTGCCTATCGCCCGTCGAATGAACCCAAGCGAGAAAATCCGGAAGATTCGCGAAGATTCGATCAAAGTCACGAACGAACGCCTTTCGGAAGCAAGACGGAACAAGTTTTTCGCGACCGAGGCTGTCATATTGACCGGTACCGCATTCGCCCAGTAGAGACTGATAATAGCGGGTCGACGCCTGCTGAGATCCATACGCGATCGCGAACCACTCCACCGCTTGATGTAACCCGACTTTGTCCTGCCCTTTCGCGAGCGACGTGAAGAGGCTCGCTTCCATATAGGTACGAGGCCCGGCCTTCATGCTGCGGACGTCTGTGATGCCGAGGTCGATACCGAGTTGGCGGATATCGAGAACGAATTCGACGACCTCACGCTCCGTAAGACCTGCTGCGCTTCTCGCCGCCCCACTGTCGTAAGGATAACCGTAAATGATCAATCCCCCGATCGCGCGCGCGATATTCAATCGGTCCAGGTCGCTCTTCTTGACCCCCGCGTAGATTGAATTCTTGAAGATAAACGGACGCAATTCCTCATCGGTAGTGAACGCATACGCGTTCGAAAGAAGCTCACTCAGCTCGATGCGGAAACGGCGATTCGCGACGGCCGGATCGGCGGTTTCCTCGTGCCATGCCCGAGAAAAAGCGTCGAATCCCGAGGTCGCATCCGGCCGGTTTTCATAAACCCGGTTGAGGGACCGCTGTCCTTCAAGCCAGTCGTCGAAAGCGAGGCGGAGCTTATTCAAGTGATCAAAATCAAATCCCTGCTTCTTAAGCTCGCGGTCTGGGTTCCAATTCCCATGGAGGAACTTGGTCAAAACAGCCGGTAATAGCCCCTTAACCGTCGAAGCTTTCAAGCCAAGCGGAATGAGACCTTTGTCACCAAGAGCCTCAATGAGTGCTTCCAATTTCTCAACACGAATGATCGGCTCTGGGGATTGGGCTTGAATGGAGCGCCCAAGCTCCTCGAGCCCGTCGTATACCGCCGCCGCCAGCGCCTCGAGATCCCGGCCGAACAGGTCATCGCTCTCGATTAAACCGTAGCGGGCACGGAGAAAGATTCCCCAAACTTCGCCGCCCGCCAAAACCAACCGAGGCAAGCGCGAACGCTCAATACGATCAGGCTCTCCTCCAGCAAGGATAACCTTGGCGCTCTTGGCAAGAGGCAGCCAGGAATCGAGAATGTCACGATCGACCCCGAAAACAGCCAACGCATCGGCGATCTTTTCAAACGAATACTCAGCCGGGGCTTTTTCGACCAAGCTCACGCCGATGAACGAGCGACTAAGTTTGATTTGCGCCGCGAGCTCATTCGCTACAATGTTGAGGAGACGAGCCGCTTCTTCGGCTTCCACAATGGTCCCGTACTCAGCTTTCAAAGTGATGACGGGCATCAGCGGCGCCAATTCCGCAAGCCACGGCTTCAACTTGCGCAGCAGCTCGCGCAAGTAAACCACCTCGGCGCGCTTCAACGTCGTCTCACGTCCACCAAACAGGACCTGCTTCAACGTCAAAGCGGCATTTACTTTTTCCTGAAGCTCCTCGGGAGCGAGATCAAACTCGCCGGAAATGAACTGAGCGATCTCTTCCGCGTGCCACCCCTCTTCTCCTTCACCACGGACACGCGTAAGAAACTTGTCGAATGCTGCCGTTAAACAATCGATCGACGCGCCGATATCATCCGTGACGTGCCCCTGGGTCCAATTCTCGATGGAATTCGGCACCTCTTTCATGCACGAAAGGGAAGTTTCATCCAGCCGGGCGACTTTAGGTTGAGAACGGTCGTCAAAGAACGAGCCGCACGCCGCCAGTAAACCGGAAGCCACTACGCCAGCACCTAAGAAACCGAAAAGCTTCCGGTACTGGGAATACTGGAAAAATTTCGCCACACTTGCTCGAATTTGGCGCACAACACGCATACCTATTGGAGCGACTGCAAAATTAATGCAACGTACCTATCTTGTGCATTTTGGCTGTTTGCCCAGCTATATGCCGCTCTCTGTGGTCTCTACAATCCAAATCAGTTGAAAACGGCGAATTTTCGTCACTTTTTATGCGCCGCTCAGCTTAGTTAGCGCCTTAAACTGGCTCACTATTGTGGGGATGACAAAAATTGGCTTCGGAATGCCTATCTATTCAGCTCCTTTTAATCTTTCACCATTAGAGTGAGCCCAGTTTGCGGTGCCGTTGACGGTTAAAAGCAAACCCATCTAATAGTGGGACCATGTCTACCATGCAGACATTCGCCTTCATCCTGGCTCTTTTCTTTTTCCCACGATTCTCAGTCGCCCTCGATTACAGCCCCCTTTTCAGCGAGAAGAATTGCCGAGCAGATTGGCGCTCAAAATCTTTAACTGCGGAAATTTGCGTTCACTCAGAACGCTTCGACGTCGTGACGATGACACTTAACCGCCATTCCTTAGTGAAGATGATCAAAACGTTGTTCGCGACACCCTCTCAAACTCCGGAAACGATTCGCTCGATCCACGGACATTTATCCTTCTCGATTTCATTGCGAACTTCGTCGAGCCTAACGAAGCCGTTCCCGAGTTCGATGAAGTGACCGAGAAAACTCTGCTCCGCGACCGAAACAATAAATACACGATGATCTGTCAGTTGATCGGCCAACACCACACCGGAACTTATTTCGTGGACGGACAGCCGGTCATTTCATCATCAATCGTCGGCGATCCGCCCACGCGCTGCCGAGGCCGTTGCGGAGTCGGGTGTTATCAATTCATGCAATGGCGCAAGAACCAGTATACCCAAGAATGCTTCGATCACGATTTATGTCACGATGATACGGGATCGATAATGGGGCCGTGCGCGGATTCGTTTTGGAAGGCTTATCACAGCTATATGTATGCCCCCGACTGCTTCCCATCACCACGACAGTAAGCCAGTTAAAAATAAAAAAGCCCGGGAGAAACCTCCCGAGCTTTTGGGGCCGTAGGAACGGTACCTTACTTATTACAGATCGGTAGATTCGGCGAAATTTGGCAGAGGATATCGCAAAGCTGCTGATCGCCAAGCGGACATTCGCCTCCTCCGCCACCGCCGCCGCCACCGTCACCCGGCGGGAAGGGGAACGGGAAGCCGCCGCCGCCGCCACCACCGCCACCGCCACCACCGCCGCCACCGCCGCTACCACCGTCGTTGGCGACATTGATATCAAGCGAGGTCGAGACTTGTCCGCTTGAGTCCCGAACCGTAACGGTCGTCGTGCCGACACCGGAAGCCGTGAAGAGACCGTCGTTCGTGATACTTCCAACCGAGGGATTGGAAACGCTAAAAGTAAACGGCGCAACACCGAACTTCGTCGAGAACTGCAAGGTCTCACCCGGCTTGATCGTGGCCGCGGCCGGAACGATGAACATCTTCTTGCTTAAGAGCGCGTCAACGGCCGCATAAGCGTCGACACGGCAGTTGCATGCGGTCGTCACTTGAGCTTTCGCGCCCGTCAGCTGCAGGAGCGCGCGAGCTTCGGCTCCCGTGAGCGACGGATCTTGAGCTTTCAAGAAAGCAACCAGACCGGAGACGAGCGGAGTCGCCATCGACGTGCCGGAAAGATTACCATACTTATTACCCGGCAGCGTGCTCATGATATCAACGCCGGGAGCAGCGAGGTGCACATTCTTTCTACCGTAGTTCGACCACGACGGTTTTTCGTCATTCGGCCCGCTAGCCGCCACGGAAATCATGTTCGGCAAACCGGCGTTGGTCGGATAAACCTCAGTCGTATCGTTATTGCGACCATCATTGGCAGCAGCCGCAATGAACGGAATGCCTGCATCGTCTGCCCGCTTGACAGCTTCAATGATGGGCATCGCTTGCTGACGACTCATCGTCGCTCCCCAGCTTGCCGAAATAATGTGAGCACCTTTTTCGATCGCGTAGTCGATCGCGCGAACACCGCCGTAAAGGTCACCTTGTCCTCTTTCGTCGAGGAACTTTAGCGGCATGATCGAGATGTCAGGGCTGATTCCGATAACACCACCGTCGATCAAACCGGTCGCCCCTACAACACCCGCGCAGTGCGTGCCGTGCCCGGGGTTACCGAACGGGCTCGTCTTATCGCTGGCATCCGGTGTGTTATCTTTGAAGTTATAGCCGGCGATCATGTTAGGACGAAGGCTCTCATGATTCGAGTCAACGCCCGTATCGATCACCGCAACAACGATGTTTTTATTGCCTCGGTTACCGGCCCGTTGCCATGCCTCTCTCGCGCGGACTTTCGTAAGAGCCCATTGTTCGCGGAGATTCGCGCGCGTTTCAGCGGATGAATAAAGGAACGACTTCACTTTCGCGTTCGCAACCACGTACTCGACATTCGGGTCGTTATAGATTTTGTCGAGCACTGTGATCTCGTCCTCGAGGTTCACACGTACTTTCAAGAGCCGGCCGAACTCGTTGTGAGAAAGAACCATTACGCCTGGAATCGACCGCATAGAAGCAATGGCGATGACAGGGTTGTCCTTGTATTTAACGATGTATTCGCCCGGGATCCGTTCGAAAGCGAAACCACGGTTGAACGACAGGATCGCACAAAAGCTAAAGAACAAAATCCAGCTAACTAGCCTTATTTTCATAAGAATCCCCCTCACCGGTCGAGCGTACTGCGTAAACGGGATCAATTGAAAATGTATTCTTTGATTTTTGCGGCGCAGAGTGGACTTCGAGGCGTATTGCCTCGACTTTAGTAGAGCAAACTGGCCCACTTTCGTGGGGATAAGTTGAGGCGATTCGTAAACGATGAGGGAAAAGCTGGCCAGACTCTTGCTTTTGGACCTGCGGGTGCTGCCCGACTGTCCCTATTGCATAAGACATCTATCGACATCCAACTCCCGGCCGTAAGGAGTACGCAACGGTCGATACCGTCGAAAGTCGGATGCGCGTATCGTGCAGCGGCTTCACTGTTTGCGCTGCCGGAGAGGATTCTCCTATGCGATCCTGCATCCTAGTTATAAGCAAAAGAAGAGACATAAGAACGAGCCTTTAAGAAAGCTCCTCTCATCCGGAGTTTCTCAGCGAAGAGCGACGATTCTCCTCAATATCAGCCGCACTACCGTCGCACGAAAGCTTCTCTTTCTTGCTGCTCAAGTCCGAAAGAAAATGGAAGTACTCTTAGAATCGAAGCCGCTGAATTCCTGGCGGCGCATCTTGCGGTCTATATGCAGTCTCATAACGAGTCTTTGGAAAAGAAAACCGCGTAACTGCCGTTTCCTCTCTGCTATTAGCGGTTTTTTAATGAGCGAGCCTTCCGCCCCTTCGACTTCAACGATTTGTCTTCCTCTGGGCAGTAGTTATCCTACGCCCGCTTAAGCGTTTTGACATTTCATCACCACAATAGTGAGCCAGTTTATGCGAGCCGCGTCCTTTGAAACACCGGCAACACCTTCTCCGGCTTGTCGAACATGCGCACTTCGCCCTTATGAAGCCATAGTACGCGGTCACAATCGGTCAAAGTCGAAAGCCGGTGCGCGATGATGATTTGCGTTCGGTCGGCAAAGAACTCGCCGGTCGCCCGTACCAGTATTTCTTCCGACTGTGGATCGATCGAACTCGTGGCCTCGTCCATCACGACGATGGGCGCATCCTGCAAAAGGCAGCGAGCCATACAGAGAAGCTGCTTTTCACCGCTGGAAAGGTTACGGCCCCGCTCTTCGATCTGCGACTCAAGACCGTCAGGCAAAGCGTTAAACCACTCAAGTAGCCCGACTCTTCTCAGGGCATCTATCAAGCGGTCGTCATCGTGGCGCCCCATGAGATCCAGGTTTTCGCGGAGAGTGCCCCGGAAGAGCGTCGGCTCTTGCGAGATCAAAGCGATACTACGCCGGAACAGATTGAGATCAACACGGTTTTGGTCCTCACCTTCCTGTCCGACCTCCGGCGCTTGCCCGTCGATCAAGATACGGCCGCGTTCAATCGGATAGAGATACAGCAACGCCTGAACGAGACTCGTTTTGCCGCTTCCGGTCCGCCCGACGACGCCGATTTTCTCACCTGGCCGGATGCACAACGAAACATTCTTTAAGACCGGCGGAGTATCGGGCGAATAACGGAACCAAAGGTCTTCAATCAGTACGCCCGCGCTTCGACCCTCGACGAGACGGCGACGTTTGAGTTCCTCCTCTTCGGCCGGCATGTAAACCGGGTGATGCGTCGGGAACTGCCTTGTCGACGGCAGTTTCGCGCCCGGCTCCAAATCACGGCGCAAATAATCGTTCAAGCGCTCAACGCCCGTCATCGCCTCTTCGAACTGCGCAAACCATTCGAAAAACATCTGAATGCTCACGCCCGAAAGAACGATGAACGCAAACGCGACACCGATGGAGCCGACGCTGACAAGCCCATGGCGGGCAAGTGCAAGTCCGATCAATCCGGTGGCAAGGAGCAAAAGCGCCGTGAGCGTTCCCATCTGAAGAGAGAACTTCAAGATCTCAACGTTCGTGCGTACCCTTTGCCGCAGATAACTCGAATTCAGCTTCGAGAATCTCCCGAGAAAAGTTGCCTGCCGCCCAAACACGCGAATCGTGCTCGCTCCTTGCGTAGTCTCCGCGAAATGCGCAATCGAGGGCGAGCGAATCGCCGAAAGCTCGCGACGCTCGCGTCGGAGTCTGTCGCGGTTGAGCCGATAAACCGCGCAATTGGCGATACCGATGACCACGATGATGGGCAAATAGAACGGGCTCGCCACCGTGATGAGCGCCACCATGCAAATGAGATCGAAAACGATCGCGAAAAATTCCGCCAAAGGCCCGCCGAACAGACGGAAAACGTTGCCGTAGTCGCTGGAAAACCGGGTGACGACCCTCCCAACCGGGTTTACGTCGAAGAACCGGATCGGAAGCCTCGACGTCCGAAGGGTCACTTCGTCATAAAGACGGCTCACGGCACCCGCGGATAGGCGCGAGAAACCGATTCGAAAGAACGCCGTCAATACAAACCCGCAAGCCGTAATGAGCGCCAAAAGTTTTAAAAATTGAGCGTTATCAAATCCTCTAAAAAACTCCGGAACCGGCCGGCACTGTTGTTGGGTGAGCACGCCGCCGACCATCGAGGCACAGTAAGTGTCCACCCAAATGCCGATGATGTTGGTATTCGCGAGAAGTAAAAGTCTCCCCAAAAAGCCGCAAATAACCAGAAAAACGATGCGGACGAGAACTGGACGATATGAGAAGTAGAGGCTTTCAAAAACCTCTTTTGAATAGCGACCGCGGAACGAAGACTCGTGATCAAGAAACCGATTCGGCTTGGACATCCGCCCCTCCTTCCGAGTCCTCATCCATCGGCTCAGCAGTCGTCTCAAGCTTCTCGACAGGCGACCTCTCTTCGCTGCGCAAAACCGACGCCACAAATTCCCGCATGCGGTCCGAACGCTCCAAGAGCTCTTCAAACGGCCCGCTATCGACGATCTTTCCGCCTTCCATAAGGAAGACACTGTCAACAACGTTAAGAACCGACAAACGATGGGTCACAAGGATTTTCGTCCGATTCTTCCACTCGCCGTTAAAGAGATTTTCAAGAAGCTGGCGTTCAGTATCGACGTCAACCGCGCTCAAACAATCGTCAAGAAGCATGATCGGGCGATCGAACTGGTGCACGCGAGCCAAAGACACACGCTGTCTCTGCCCCCCCGACAGGTTGACACCTCGTTCGCCGATTTCCGCCCGAATACCCGATTTTTCCTGAATCTCGTTTTCCAGATGAAATTGAGCTGCTTTGAGCGAAGTCCGCACTTTTTCTTCGTGGTCGTATTGCGGTTCGTATTCAAACACGATGTTTTCCGCGAGCGAAGCGCTCATCACGAAGCCTTCTTGCGGGACAAAACCGAAATAGCGCCGGCGTTCGTGCAAACTGAGTTTCAAAGCGTCGACGTCGCCGATCTTGAACTCTCTAAAAGTCGCGCCCGTTTCGCCGACCAAGGAGAGAGCGAGCATCGATTTTCCGGATCCCACCTCACCGACCACGGCGACGAATTCACCTTCCTGCACGTCGAAATTAACATCCGAAAGGATTTCCTGATCGCCGATTCTCAAATTTAAGCCGCGCACTTTTAACGACGCGCCTTTCAGCGTCTCATCATTCCTCGGAGCCTCGATCTCACCCGCATCAGAGGGACGCTCAAGAAACTTCTCGAGCCTTTTCATTGACGTGACCGCATCGAGGAAGTGCGTAAAGAACCATGGCAATTGCCGGAGCGGCCGACCTAGGTAAATCCCGAATATCCACAATAGCGCCAGCAGTTCCCCCGGGGTCGGTTTCACACCGCTCAGATAAATCAGGCTCGAGACGGCCAACAGGTTGATCACGAAATTGATGGATGTACCGAAGGCGTTCATCAGCTGGCCGTTCGTAACCATGCCGACGCGGTTTTTCGTTTCCTCAATTCGTTTATTAAAGATCTTCCGCTCGAAGCTCTCGACCCATCCGAGAATACGCAAGAGACGAATCGTTTGAATCCATTCGTTCACGATGCCGGTCCGCTCGGCCGCGAGCCGCTTGTACTTAGCGAAAAAACGGCTCTGCCTTGCTGAAAGGAGGAAGATGAGGCAAACCAGCACGCCCATGACGGCCAATGTCGGTCCCAACGGAATCGGCGCCACCATCACCACGGCAAGCGGAGCAATCAACATGTTAAAGATGATGTTGGTCGCCATGGGCCCAACATGATCAATGATCGCGCTCGCACCCGGGACATCTGTGGCATAAAGCGACACCACTTCACCGATGGTCGTTTTGCCCATCGAATCTGGGCGAATCGAAAGCATCTTCTTATAAAGCTCTTCCGAAACGATCTCTTGAAGAACCGCTCCCTCTTTCACGCAGAGGTAGTTCGCAGCCAAAGAAAGGGCTTGCGCCATCAGCGTACAAACGAACGCCGCTGCAATCGCGCCGGTCGGATCGATGAACACCAAAGCCTCAAACCAGCGCTCAAACGACTCGGACCCCAACAACCGGTCGACAAAGATTTTCTGAAACAAAGGACCCGCCGCACCAAACACAGCCGCCATCAAGGCGGTCGCGAGAATCGCAAGTTTCGCCGGCCAGCGGTAGGTCAGGAAAAACCAGAGCAAAGATTTCGGTAGCGTAATTTTCGATGTCACGAGGGGACCAACCTATCATGCCGACAAGCACCGTTCAAACAGACGCCGCTCCGCATATACCCCGTAATTCGCCCTCTACCACCCGAGATTTGTCACCGTGGACCCTGCAATGGTCTGCGGGGTTTCCATAGCAGTCCGGCCGACAGGCCATTGTTTGCAGTTCGCCGCCTAAACCTTTGACAGTCGTCCAACATCTCTCCGGAGCCGCCCATAGCACGCTCATTGCACAAAAGACCTCAGATTGAAGAAACCGGAGTTGAGCATGCAAACCGTTTTTGCCAATTGGCGTCGTTCCTTTTCGTCTCTTATTCTTGCTGCGTGCGTTGTCTCGCTGCTTTCGGGATGCGGACGGGAAAATAAAATCTACGCCGACCCCACCACTCCCGTGGATGGGGATGAGTTAAGAATTATCGACGGCCGTCGCTCTCTCCCCGCCGGTTTCTTCGATCATTCCGTGAACCAAGCCAGCGCGGAAATGAGCCTTGACGGCACAACCGCGACCTCGCTCGCCATCCGGCTCGTCACCTGGCCGCAAACCAACGGCCGCCATGCTTTTAACGGCGATGGGGAAGGAAACCGTGCCCTTTTGGGGCTCGCGCCGTACTCGGGCCGTAAACTTTCTGAAATCGGCCAGATTTCGTTCGAGGCGAAGAACATCGGAAGCCCTCAGAACGTCGAACTGCTTTTAGTGACGGATTTAAACTGCGACGGCGGCGACGTTCGGGTTCTCATCGCGGATGCGGACGCTTTGAATCTCGACAGGCAAGATGCAGGTAACGGTTACTGGCGATATAGCGCCGGAATCAGTGATGTAAAATGGAAAGCTCTCGATGACCCGATCTTAGATCCCGCTCATCCAACCGCCGAGCTAGTTCCCCAAGCCGACGTTTTCGGCACCGATGTCGATCTGAACGCTCTGCTGACGGCCTACCCGAACGCATGTGTTCGTAACTCCGTAACGATCGAATCCGGCATGCCGCATGGACTCCCGGTTTCGGGGATTCTCTTCTCATTAGGGAACGAGACACACACCGATTACGCAGGTGCCTTCATCCGAAGAGTCGAAGTCGGAAGCGACATCTACGACGCCAGCGATTGGAGCTCGCCATGATCATTCGCCTGATCGCCTTCACACTCGTCTTTTCCGTCTCAATCGCGTTAGCGGCACCTGAAACCCAACCAAAGCCAAAGCCGACGCCGCAAGCGAAATCGAGCAAGAAATCGTTCGCGACGAAATCCGCGAAGAAGCCGCAATCCGGCTCCCAACTCCCGACCCAACTGCCGAAGAAGAAGAAAATCACGGTCGAGTTTGGCACGAGTTCCGCCGAACATACAACCACCGTGGTGGTTCGGACACCCTTGCCGGTCGAGGAAGCGTTCGAAGATCAAGCAGCGGCGGAAAAATCACTCAAAGATTCTTCGACCAAGATTCAAGCGGCCACGGGATCACAGTCTCCCCAAACGACGCCTACACCGACCTCCACCCCGGTCGCTATCGTTCGTCCAGCCCCGAGCCCAGCTCCGATCGCAGCCGCCGCGCCTTCGCCGACGCCTTCTTCGTTCGCACCGACTACTCAAGCTTCAATCCCTCCGCCTCGAGAGGCCAAACCGGTTTTGGTGGCGGATCCCTATCCAATTCCCGAACCACCGATTGCGGCGTCCAAACAAGACTCCGTCTCGCAATCAACCGCTGCTGTCGCATCTCAAACTTCCGTTGAAAGCCCCAAAAGTTTTCCCGAAGGCGCGCGACTCTTTGCGCGGACTTCATATGTCGATGCTCGTTACAGTGGACTTTCACCAGAACTTCAGAACGGCCAGTCGACCCTGGCGATCGGATTCGAAAAAGACTTCCCCCTCTTCATCGGACGCGCATTTATCGAGCTGGGTCACGGCATGGATCAAGCCGTCACGATTCAAAACACACGGAGCCTCATCGTTCGCGCCGATTTCCTCCATCTATTTTCCGGGACGGAATTCCTTCGTCCTCTCGTCGGGGGTGGCGTGGGGATTATCGACGTTAACGTCAGAAGTTACCGCTCGAACCCGAGCGGCCAAACTTACATTCGCGAACACGCTCATGAGACGACTTTACTCCTTTCACCGTTTACGGGGGTCCGCGTGAATGTCTTCCCCGCGAACGTGGACCTCACTCTGGAGTACACGGCCGTCCTGACGGGTAATCCCACCGCATTCGGCGGTTGGACCGGCGCCCTCTCGGTCAGTTTCCCGCTTTAAGCCGCCCAAGGGAGCCATGAAGCCTCGCTTGACGTTCTGAAATCAGGCCCCATCGTTACCATGCTAAGTTTGTTTTGGCGTCCTCCGCGGACGCCCACCAAGAGGAGTTCACCAATGGCATGGTTCAGACGGGCCTTCTTCTTCATTGGTCTCAATATCACCGTCATCCTGATGTTGAGCTTAGTGATCAATCTCTTGGGGCTCCGCCCTTATCTCAGCGAACACGGCATTGATTACGGCTCCCTTATCGGCTTCTGTCTGGTCTGGGGCATAGGCGGCGCATTCATCAGCCTCATGCTTTCGAAGACGCTCGCGAAGCAAGCCATGAGCCTTCAAGTCATCGATCCTCGCACGACAGATCCCACCACCCGAGATATCGTCGACACCGTTCACAATCTTGCTCGCGCCGCCGGCTTACGCAAAATGCCTGAAGTCGCCATCTACAACTCGCCGGAAGTGAACGCCTTTGCGACAGGCCCATCAAAGAACAACTCGCTTGTCGCCGTGAGCTCAGGCCTTTTACGTACCATGGACAAACGTGCGCGCGACGGCGTGCTGGGTCACGAAGTCGCCCATATTGCCAACGGCGACATGGTGACCATGACACTCCTTCAGGGCGTCGTGAACGCCTTTGTTTTGGCTTTCGCTCGAATCATTGCCTTCGCCATCGACGCCGCTCTTCGCGGCGACCGCGACAACCGCGGGGGCTTGGGCCCCGCCACCTACCTGATCGTCTGGCTGCTTGAGTTACTGCTCTTTATTCCTGGCTCATTGCTCATCGCTTGGTTCTCGCGGCAAAGAGAGTACCGCGCCGATAAGGGAGGAGCCCGCTACGCCGGCCGCGAAAACATGATTCACGCCTTGAAAACACTTCTGCGCGTGCACGAACTCAATGAAATGCCGGAAGTCAAAGAGGCGGCCCCAAGTTACGCGGCCTTAAAAATCGACAGTCCCAGACGCAGCACCATCGCGCTTCTGATGTCGACGCACCCGCCGCTCGAAGCGCGCATCGCGCGATTGGAACGGTTGACTCTTTGAAACTTACTTCGATTTTTTCAGATAGATCACTTGGAGAAGTCGGCCATGCGAATCAACAATCTGCACCGGTTGGTTTTCTTTCACGTAAATGACGTTCACGGGAACCGGAGCCGCCAAAACGCCCGGAGCCGGCGTCGGTGCAGGTGCCGCGGCCGCTGTAACCGCGACGGTTTTCGGTTGAGATTCCTTCGCTTCTTGTGACGCAAGAGCCGTGGCGGCAACTACGCTCGCAACTAACCACATCACAAACTGCGTCCGAATCGAAACCTTCATGGCACCCGCCTTAAACTTCATTCGTTCTGCGAGCGCATATTAATACAAATCCGCCTTGCGCCGCAAAATGCAGCACCGAAAGTGAAAATCTTCGTGGCTTTCTGCCGTGGACTCACGCCAAATCGAATTCGGCGAGCGCTCAAAATAGTCACCCTAGACAAACTTCATGGATTTTGAATCGCTTTCACGGCGGAGGACGCTTCTCCGCCACAAACTGGATCACTTTATTGGTGCCACGCTTCAAGAACCGAGAGCGAGGAACTTCCGAAGGCCTAACACGACCACCACGCTCGTGAGCAAGTTTAAAAACTTAGATATTTCCAATACTTACCGAATTATCTGACCTCACCTAAGTCTGAAATTGAAAATCATTCGCATCTTGACGGTCGGACATCGGGAAAGATAAAAGAGCACGCATGAATTTCCGTACAGCCGTATCCAGTTTGCCCGTTAGCTCGTCTCAAGAACTTCTCTCGCGCGCCTCGAGCCGCGGAGAAAAAGTCCCCAATAAAAAGATCATTCGCGATCTGGGACTCAAGGTGACCGAACAGCGAATGCTCATCCTCGAGATCATTCGGAATGGGTCCAATCACTTTACGGCACAAGACGTTTACGAAGCTGTCGCCGCCCGTAACCCAGCGATCGGCTTCGCGACAGTTTATCGTTTCTTGCGCACGCTCTCGGAACACAATTACGTCACCGAAGTTCGAATGGGCGGAATGCCGGCCCGTTATGAGTGGGCCGAAAAGGACCACCACGACCACCTCACTTGCGTGCACTGCCATAAAATCGTCGAATTCGAAAACTACGAAATCGAACGACTTCAGGAGAAAGTGGCCCAAGAATTCGGATTCCAACTCACGCACCACCTGCTCGAACTTTACGGCATTTGTCCCGATTGCCAAAAACAAGAACGTGCCAAGAAAACCGGCTCGTCGACGCCGGCTAAAAATTGAGAATTCCGAAGCCGTGGCGGATTTTGTTTTCGTCGATAAACCGGCGGGAGTGACGACGCACTCGTCACTTAATCAGAAACCGACGTCTGATTCATTGATTGATCCGAACGACGGTTTCGTGGAGTACCTTTCCGCCCGTTTCGGCCTTGACCTTCGGGTCGCGCATCGATTGGACCGGGAAACGACAGGCGTTCTTTCTCTCGCGCGAAGCAAGGAAGCCGCCGAAAAACTGCGGGAGGCGTTTTCATCGAGGAGAGTCGAAAAACGTTATCTTCTCCTCACCGACCGTCCGAGTTCGCGGTCAGAATTCGAGATCGAATCTCATATTGATCGCGGTCCGGGCGGAATCGTGTCTTCGCAGCCGACCGCGGAGCGGCCGGCAAACGCGCACACGAAGTTTCTTAGGCTTGAAGAAAGCCATGGGCTGACCCTTTGGGAGGCACGCCCGTCGACCGGACGGACCCACCAAATCCGCTTGCATGCAGCAAAGAGCGGAATTCCGATCCTCGGCGACACGCTTTACGGCGGAACAAGCTATCCTAGCCTGTGCCTGCACAGTCATTTTCTTTCCTTCGAAATCGACGGAGAACGGTTCTCACAATCTTTTCCAGAACCGCGCTGGTTTCGACGGCGGGAGTTCACCCGCTCTCCGCCTTTGAGCCGCTGGCTCAGCGCCGTCGACCGGCGCGAACGTCTTATCCGCTCGTGGGCAGCTCTCAGCTCTCCAAACGGCGACGACGCAGCTCGGACTCTGCGCTGGATTCATTCCGAAGGAGATCCGTTACGCGCCGACCAGTTGGGACCGGTGATTTCATTCTCATGGTTTGCCGAAAGGGAGCCCAATGACGAAGAATGGAGCGCTCTTCACCAGCTTTGCGAAGAACTCGGCTGGAAGAATTGGTACGTACAAATTCGAGGGAATCGAGGGCGCTCTCCGAATGAAGAGAAAATCATACGCGGCCCCCACACCTGTTTTGAGACTCGCTGGCTCGGAGAAGAAAACGGCGTTCGCTTTGAATTCCGTACCGATACGGGACTTTCAGCGGGACTTTTCCTTGATCAAAGACAAAACCGCCTATGGGTGAAAGAGCACGCCCGCGACAAAGACGTCCTCAATCTGTTCTCCTACACGGGCGGATTCAGTGTGGCGGCCGCACTCGGTGGAGCCAAGCGCGTCGTGTCGGTCGACGTGAGCCGGTCGTTTATTGAATGGAGCAAAACCAACTTTAGCCTCAATTCGCTTTCCCCCGAAAACCACGAGTTCCGGGTGATGGATTCTCGCGAATACCTCGCATGGGCAGCGAAAAAAGGACAGCAGTTCGATCTCGTCATCTGTGACCCGCCCTCTTTCAGCCGCTCGAAAACCGGCGGCGTGTTCCGCATCGACAAGGATTTTGAGTCGCTCTTGAACCAACTCAATACCGTCACTCGCCCGGGCGGCCGCATTCTTTTCGCTTTGAACTTCGAAGGATGGACGGTCGAAGATTTCGCAAAGCGGTTGAAAAAGTGGCTTGTGCAATCGAAAGCGGGACGCCTGACTCCCGCTCCGACCCCGGACTGGGATTTCGAACTTCCAGGCGCCAAACGACAGATGAAGTCGGCGTTCATCGAGAAGTTTTAAAACTGGCTCACAATCGTGGTGACATCTCAATAGCCATAAAAATCCAGTTAATTCGACTAGTTAGCACCGTCACCACGGAAGTGAGCCAGTTCATGCGCGTTTCGAACGCCCCTGTTTCTCTTTCGTGTGAGTCGCGGTCACGACGGTATGAATGTTACCGCGCACATTGAAATCGCCAACGACCGTGATTTCCCAAGGATCCAAGAGGTCGACCAGGTCCTGCAAGATGATGTTCGTCACGTCCTCGTGGAAGACGTGCTTGTCGCGGAAGCTGTTGATGTAAAGCTTCAACGATTTGAGTTCCACGCAATACTTATCCGGAACGTATTTGATCCGAATGGTCGCGAAATCCGGGAAGCCACTGCGCGGGCACAGGCACGTGAACTCCGGACATGTGAACTCGATCGTGTAGCGGCGCACTTGCGTGCGGTTTTCAAAGCGCTCGAGCTTGTTTTGTTCGATCGCAACTGTTCCGTACTTCTTCTCGACATCCGAAGTCGCAACCATCGCGGCTTTGCGATTGATTCCCGGCTTAGCTTTCTTGCGCGACATGACTCACCCCTTCAGCCGACAAACCTATCAGCTAACAAAAATAATCTTGCTACCGAAGCTTTCCATCCCTAATTTCACGGACCGCAGCTCCCGCAGCTCCGCTTTGACCCGCTCTTGTTTTTCGGGCTCGCAAAGTACCATCAAAAAACCTCCGCCGCCAGCCCCCATAATCTTGCCACCGGTCGCCCCCGCGGCACGAGCCCGATCGTACCACTCATCGATTTGCCCGATAGATATTCCCGGAGCCAGGGTCTTCTTGAGCATCCAGCCTTCGTGCAAAAGCGCGCCGGCCTCTTGAATCGGCCCGCCGTTTTCGAGAATCTTCTTCATCCGGAGAGCCAGATCCCGCAACGCCCGCAAAGTTTCGCGCTTTCGGTTCGTATTCTTTTTCTGTTCGCTCAAAATGTCCGAAGCTGAGCGGGTCATCCCGGTATAGAAAACCAGCATCGAAGCTTCCAGCTCCGCCTTCGTCCGGTTAGAGCAGATCACCGGCTCGACGGAAACTTCTCCGGTTGGAAAAAAGCGGATGTATTGAAGGCCACCATAGGCCGCGGCATATTGGTCCTGCTTTCCGATCGGTTCTTGGAGATCTTCGATTTCGATACGCGCCGCTTCGGCCGCAAGATCTTCGGCACTCTGAAAAATGCCGATGTGGGCCTTGAGCGCATGCAAGAGGCCAACGGTGAAGCTCGACGAGCTGCCAAGCCCCGTTCCCGGCGGAATGTCGGCCATCGACAAGATCTCAAGTCCGCGTCCGCCGTTTTTCTCACGGGCGGCATCGGCGTACTTTTCAAGAACGTTGCGGAAAATCTTGTGCTCGATCTGGTCTACCCGGTCACAGATCTCAGTCTTGCTGTAGGATAAGCGGTAAGAATGATCGAAGCGGTCGTTGACAGTGATGTAGATGTACTTGTCGATCGTGGTCGTGAGAACCGCGCCTTCTTCTTCCAGATAGAAATCGGGAAGATCAGTGCCTCCCCCCAAGAAACTCACTCGAAAAGGCGTGCGGGAAATAATCACGAACTTTCTCCTCGAATTCTCTCGTTACACCTTTCCCAATACAGCGTGTCTCAGGCGATTGATCAAAGTCGGTTTATAAAGAAGCTGCACGGAATCGGGACGGAACGCATAGCGGGGCTCATGGTCAAGTTCGCCTTTTTTCAGGATCTGATCGATGAGGGCAAGATAATCCTGCGCCATCCTGCGAGCGCTGAAGAATTCTTCCACTGCTTTCCGGCAATTTTCGGGCGTCACTTCCTTTTCCAGGCGTTCGGGCGCCGCCAGGAGTTCATCGTAAGTATGGCAGATGATCCCCGTCCCTGGGCGCACGAGTTCCGGCATACATCCGTTAGCGGAAGCAATCACGGGCGTCCCGCAAGCCAGAGCCTCCAGCGGAGCGACTGCGCACGGTTCATCCCAGTTGGTCGGATAAATGAGCGCCTTTGCGCGCGAAAGAAGATCAAGCTTCCGTTTTCCACCGATAAGGCCGGCGTAGCGGATGTTTCCGCGCGAAAACCCGCTACCTCCCATGATTTCAAGGCGAACTCCCAAGTCATTGGCCCACGCGATCGCCGTTCTGACGTTCTTCACCCGCCATGTCGCGCGCGCGAGAAAAACGTAGTAGTTGTCTTTTTCGGCGACGAATGGATAACTGTCGGGATCAACACCGTTGTACACATAGTATTTGCCATTATGGTTCCGGCAGTGGCTCTGGCTTAAGAAATTCGTGTTCCGCCAGTACTTCTCTTCCGGATGCCCGTTCCCGTGAATCGTCACGAGAAACGGAATGGTTGGCTTTATCAGCAAGGGCTGATGCGCATGTAAAAAATCGATGTCTTTCGGGAGCCAACGCGACGGATCCTGGGTTTCGTATCCGGGACGAAGCTCGACCGTTTCGAAGTCCTCCAAACGGCTCCCTTTCCGGCAGACGACCACCGGCTCGTGACCCAGCCGACGGTACTCGTAAGCCAAGCTCATCACAATGCGTTCGATGCCGCCATAGTGCTCAGGCGGGAGGACAGAGTCGTGTAGAAGAGCAATTTTCACCGCGAATGGCTCCTGGTTGAGCGTCAAAATTGCCCGAGAAATCGCTTAAATGCAACGATTGCGCGCCTTCCGCAGCCCCTCGTCGCATATAGCTCCTCGAGTCAGTCACGCCACCATGAAGAAGAGTCCCGGACTCGTGTTCGGCACGCCTGAAATCTCTGCTAAAACCGTCTTCAGCTTGAATCTTCCCACTCGGCACTCTTACCTTGGAAACATGCGGGCCACAGCGAAGAGTCTCAAAAAACAGAGCTTTAAAAAGAAACGAATCTCCTTGTTCTCGTTGACCTCATTGGCAGCTCTGGGACTCATGGCCGCCTGCACGCATCTCACTCCTCCGTCACTTTCAGGCTCCCGACCACTGCCGTGCTCCCACATGGATTGGTATGAAGTCGGGCGGCTCGACGGACTCAGTGGAGCTAAGCCCAGCAAAATCGAAGAACACAAACTCGTTTGTTCGGGCGAACTGAGCGACCTGAACGAAGATATGTACATGAACGGTCGCGACGCGGGCTTAGTGGAGTACTGCTCCCCCCAAAGCGGGCTTGAGGCAGGAAGAAAGGGCGATGCTTACAAGAACGTCTGCCCCACCCATCTTGAGCCCCAATTCCTCACCAGTTACCGCGTGGGCCAAAAAATCCGCGAGTTGGAAATCGAAAACGAAAACCTCGAAGCCCGCATCCGGAGTCTCTCGCGTTTGCTTTCCCAGAATTCGTCTTCACAGGCGATTCGCGCTCAAATCGAGCAGCTGCGCAACCGAAGAACGCAAAACATCATTCGCATCAGCGATCTTGAAAACCAAGCCGGCGTTTCAAGCCAGCTTTAAGCCTTCAGTTGTCTTTCCAAAAGTTCGCGAATCAAACGGTCCGGATTATCGCTCGAACGCAGGCAGAAATCGGCGCGCAAGACCAATTTTTCTTCTTCGCTTAAGTTTCCGACGTGGCCGTGGGCCCTCTGCCGCTCGAGGTAGATGTGATAGAACGAAATGGCCGCGGCGACCGAGATGTTGAAACTTTGAACGAAACCGGCCATGGGGATGATCATCGTTTCATCGGCCAGCTCCACCATCTCCTGCGAAATGCCGTCCTTCTCGTTCCCGAAAACGACGGCCACAGGCCCGAGAAAATCGATTGAGGAAATGGGTTTCGCCTTTTGATCGAGATGGGTCGCGACGATCTTAAAGCCTTGGCGCTTTAGTTCCGTAATGCAATCGCGGGTCGAGCGCCAGCGACGCACATCCAGCCATTTGTCGGCGCCTTGGGTCACTCGGTTGGCGCTCTTAAATTTTTCCCCCAGCTCAATGACGTGGGCGCACTGGAAGCCCATAGCTTCCGCGCTTCTTAAAACGGCGCTGATATTGCCGCGATCGTAGATGTTCTCGAGAACCGGGACCACGTCACACGTACGGCTCTCAACGACGCGGCGGATACGCTCCCGCCTCTCGGGAGTCAGATAGGGTTCCACCAACTCCAAAATTTCGCGGGCCGAAAGCCTCCGGTCCGCGTATTCGAACTGCCCGCTGTGGGGAAAACGTATGGAATACACTGACGCCTCTTTCCTCAGTCTTCTCTTTTGGAGCGTCAGAATATCTCATTGATTCGCTTACGGCGAAACTCGAAAAACGACTTCAACTCGTTTTCAACCTTCCAGCCGGCCAGGACGTCGCCCAACCAGCCCGCTGGCACTCGATAACGGACCCGATCACGCAAAAGGGTTCCCCCGGCCAGAGGCCAAAACTCATGCGCGTGAATCCAGGCCTTAAAAGGCCCCTTTATTTGCTCGTCGACAAAACGCCGCCCCGGCTCCCACTCGCGGATCTTGACTTGGGCGATCATGGGAAAACCGTAAAGCTTGTAACGGAAATCAACCTCAGCTCCTTCTTTCAGCTCAGGTGACGATTTCCCGATCACATGAAGACCAAAGGACGGAGGGGTGAGCTTCTCCAAATTCCGTTCATCGGTGAAAAACGCGAAGAGTTCGTCCGGTTTCCTCGCGACCCATTGTTCGATGACGGATTGCCGCCAACCGTCTCTGAATGGACCGCAGAGTTCCCGAAGCGCCGCCTCCAGTTCCCAATACCGAAACTGAAACCCCAGTTCCGTTAAGCGGTTTGGGAGCACGCGCTGGCTCCACAAGACCGTCGTCGCAGCCTCTCCCAGAGCGAGCTTTAACGCGGTATCCGGCACCGGAAGAAAAGGCGCACGTCCAAGAGCACGTGCTAACAGAAGAGAAAACCGGTCGTTGCGTACTGGTTCAGGGGCCGAGGCGTTGAAAACACCGCGCGCCGATTCGTACTCCACACAATACGTGTAAACGCGCACAATGTCTTCGATGTGAATCCAACTCATCCACTGAAGACCGCTCGCGAACTGGCCGCCGACGCCCTTTTCGAAAAGGGGCAAGAGCCTGGCCAATGCTCCCCCGCGGGTGGAGAGCACCATCGCGGTACGGACGATCGCAAGTCGCAGACCGAGTTTTTCAACCGCACGAGCTTCCGCTTCCCAATCCTTGACGACGTCGGCAAGAAACCCCTCGCCCTCCGCCGATTGTTCCGTGAGAACATCATCATCACGGTCGCCGTAAATACCGATCGCGGATGCTTGAACAAGCGCGCGCGGACGGAAATCAAGCCGGGCCAGCGCCTCGACGATCCTCCTTGTTCCAAGAACCCGAGAATCACGTATGCGTTTCTTCTTTTCGGCCGTCCATCGCCCAGGAGCGATAGGTTCGCCAGCGAGGTTCACAATGACGTCAACGTCTTTCAGCGCCTCGATCGGAAACGCTTCGCTCTCCCCCTTCCACGCAAAAAACCTGGCCGGATACGGCACCTCGAATTCGGCTTTCTTCGGATTGCGCGAGACGACGACCAACTCATGGCCGTTTGAGACAAGGCGTTTTCCGAGTTCCTTACCGATCAATCCCGTGGCCCCCGTGACCAAAATGCGCATGAAAGCCTCCTCCACTCGCGGTCCTTATCTTGAACCTGAACCGGGATCGCCGCCAGCCGAATTTAGAATGTCTCTCTTTAAAGGTGACTTTCAGCCGCGCCGCCATTTCGCGTGCGCGCAGCCGCCCACGAATGCAAAGCGTCTTCCGTCAAGCTACGCAAAGCCCGTTCTCGCGGCACTGGAACGCCCGAACTCAAAAGCCGGATACGATCGGCCCACGACGTGCGCCCGTTCAAAAACCGAACGACCAAATCCGGACTTTGCGCGTAGATATGCTGAAGAACCTGATAACGCAGAGACGGTTCAGCCGCAAAGAAGATAAAGCGATTGAGCAAGCGATAAAAGCGTTGGCGCGACATCCACGGCTTTTTGAACTTCACAAGCCGGAGACGCGCGAAATGGGTGGCATGGTCTTCGAGCGAAGAAAGAAACTCGGCGATCCGGACGGTCTCCGCGAAAGAACGCCCCGTCGCGGCGTGAAAGAAACCACCGCGCACACCGATCGGCAGAGGCTGCCCGCCGATGCTTTGCTTGATGTAATCGCCGCTCATCGGAATCGGGATAACGTCCCATTCTTCGCGACTGACGCTTACGATCTTCCAGTCTCGCCTTTCAGCATACGCCGTGAGCGAACGGTGGATGCGCTCGCGGTTCACCGTTTGCGAGTCGCTATAATATGTCTCTTCGATGAGAACCCGCTTCTCATCCCAGGGCAAAAGCGAGAAATACCGCAAGCCATCGAGTTGCGGGCAACACGCATCGACAAGCACCGGCGCGGTCAAACCGTGCGGTTCAGCCAATTCAAATTCCAAACCGATAAATTTTTGATAACCGGTGATGGAAGGACCTGACGCCTCGTCTAAGCCGCGGGCATCGAGAATGAGACGCGCCCCAAAAACATCACCGTTTTCAAGTTCGACGTGCGACTCGGTGAGACGCGACACTTCGGCGTGCAAAACAACGCCATCGCCGAGCAATTCGAGAACCTTTTTATGGAGAGTTTCTGAGCGGATCGCGTGAAACCTGCGGGTAACATCTTTCTCGAGTTTGGGGAATTTCACCGAAACCCCATCCCAGCTGCGGTCGATCACGGGCTCAAGCCACTTCATCGTTTCGTCGCTTCCCAATTCAGCTTCGAAAAAGCTCCACGTGCGACGTCCACCTAACTGGTCCCCTTTTTCAACGAGCACAACACGCATTTGCGGGTGCGCGGTCGCGAGTCGCAATGCGGTCAGCGAGCCGGCCAATCCTCCGCCAACGATGACAACGTCCGCTTTTTGCTCCATGGCTGCTCCCTCAGCGCGCATGACAAAACCCGTCGACCCACCGTGACTTTCGGGCCTGAACCATGCCTCGATTTGAAAAAAATTGGAAATGTTGAGGGAATGGCGGCTTTTGCAATGCGCTTCCCATCATTTTAGAGGTACGGTTTCACCGGAAGTCAAACGCTTGCCTGGTGGATCCGCAAAAGAAGCCGTGACATGGGCGCGGGGTCTAGTTAAGGAAAGGGAACAGTGATCCAAGGAGTGAAAAATGAGCGAATCGAGTTGGCGGAACTTCGACCTTTTTAATCCCACCCCCGAACATAAGATGATTCGTGAAACCGTGAGGGAGTTCGTCCAGTCCGAAGTCGAGCCGCAAGCTCTGGAACATGACCGCCGCGAGGTTTTCAACCTTCCTCTTTTCAGGAAGCTCGGTGAACTCGGCCTTCTCGGCATCACCGTCCCCGAAGAGTACGGCGGAGCCGGTCAAGACGCCGTGGCCGCCGTGATCGTCCACGAGGAAATCTCATCCTCCGACCCCGGCTTCTGCTTGGCTTATCTTGCGCACAGCATGCTTTTCGTGAACAACCTCGCCGTTAACGGTAGCGAGGAACAAAAACGGCGCATTTTGCCGGGCGTCTGCAGCGGCGAAAAAATAGGCTGCATGGCGATGTCCGAACCGAATGTCGGTACCGACGTTTTGGGCCTTGAAACGACGGCCGAAGCCGCTGGCGACGGATTCGTTATAAACGGCCGCAAAATGTGGATCACGAACGGCTGCCTCGACGACGAAGGCACGCCAGCCGACTACGTTTGGTTGTACGCAAAAACCGGCGAGAAAAACGGCAAACCGCAAATTTCGACATTCCTCATCGAAAAAGGGATGCCGGGTTACGAAGTCGGCCAAAAAATCAAAGATAAAACCGGAATGCGCGCCTCCAACACAGCGGAGCTTGTCTTCACAAATTGCCGCGTTCCGAAATCAAACCTCATCGGTGAGCTCGGAGAGTCCGTCCACCATATGATGCGCAACCTCGAGATCGAACGCCTGACTCTGGCCGCTATGGCTCTTGGCATCGCCCGCCGCTCGCTGGAAGTGATGAATCGTTACGCGAACGAGCGCCACGCCTTTGGTAAGCCGATCTCGCACTTCGGCCAAATCCAGCGCCATATCGCTGAAAGCTACGCCGAATACCGCGCGTGCCGTACTTACGTTTACGATACGGCCCGCCGCCTGGATCTCCATTCTTCCGGCAACCGTCTGGATTCCGACGGCGTGAAACTCGTTTCGACGACGGCAGCCAAAAATATCGCCGATCGCGCCATCCAAGTTCTCGGTGGCTACGGTTACGTCGGCGAATACGTGGTCGAGCGTTTGTGGCGGGACGCGAAGCTGCTTGAAATCGGCGGTGGAACTCTCGAAGCGCACCAGAAAAACATCACGCGAGATTTGGCGAAGAACCCAGGTGCCATCGACGCGTAATTCACGCTAAAACTGGCTCACAATCGTGGGGATGACCGGAATAGCTCGAAAAACAAAAGTCATTACAGGCCTTTAGAATCATAAAGGGAGGGTTTGAAACCCTCCCTTTTTTCATTTCAGAGCTCGAGAGTTTTAGCGGGATTCAAACTTCATGAGCACCCCATCGAGTTTCCGCAGTTGAGGCAGCGGTAGCAGCTTCCGTTACGGACGGTGACGTGTCCGCATGTTGAACACATGGGCGCATCCCCCATCATCTTCGAAAGCTGGGTATCGAGCGCATCGAGCGTTTTCACGCGCGTGATTTTCAACGCTTCCCGATTGCTCTTCACCACGTCGGCCATCACTTCTTCGGAAGCGCGGGCGACTCCTTCGATCATTTCCTTATCGCTGGCCATTTGATCGTCCGTGCGGTTACCAGCCCGGCCTTCCGGAAGCACGGCCTTCTCAATCGGCAAATCCAGCTGATCGGCCGCGACGTTCGGAAGCCGCTCTCGCTCACCGTTACCGTGCGGACGGTTGACCGCCAAGTCTTCAAGCGCCGGCTTCACGTGTACGAAGTCGGTCCGCCCCAGGTACTCCATTCCGAGCACGCGGAAGATGTAGTCAAGCAAGCTTGTCGCCTGCTTGATGTTCGGATGGTCGACGATACCGTACGGTTCAAAGCGCGTGAACGTGAACTTCTCGACGTAGTCTTCAAGTGGCACTCCGTATTGAAGCCCCATCGACACCGACATCGCGAAGCAGTTCAAAAGGCTGCGCAAAGTCGCACCTTCTTTGTGCATGTCGATGAAGATTTCGCCGAGACGGCCGTCCTCGTACTCGCCCGTACGTAGGAAGACTTTGTGACCGCCCACGCTAGCCTCGATCGTGAGGCCCTGGCGTCTTTGCGGCATCTTGCGCTTTCTTGCGGGAGCGAGTTCCACCGCCCGAGCGATCGCTTCTTCGAGATCGCGTTGGCTATAGAGCAAGGGCTCGCCGCGCTCGTTGACCGGCACGTCTCTTTCCGCTTTCGCGGCCGATGCTTTATCGGATTTACGGCCCGAGAGCGGCTGGCTGAGTTTAGAGCCGTCGCGGTAAATCGCGATCGCCTTTAAGCCACGTTTCCAAGCCTCGTGATAAATGTTCTGGATATCACTCACCGTGGCTTCATGCGGCAGGTTCACCGTTTTGGAGATCGCGCCGCTCAAGAACGGTTGCGCCGCGGCCATCATGCGCACATGAGCCATCGGTTGGATGTAGCGCTGGCCTTCGGGTCCGCACTTATTCGCGCAGTCGAAGACCGGAAGATGTTCGGGCTTCAAGTGCGGCGCACCTTCGAGAGTCATGCGTCCGCAAACGACTTTCGAAGCTTCGCGGATTTGCGCATACGTGAAGCCCATCGCTTCGAGCACGGTCCGGCCTGCCAAGTCGTCTTTCGTAAGTCCCGCACGCGCAAGCCCGTCGTCACCGAGCACCCACGGCGAAATCGCCGAGTCGAGATCAAACGCGCTGGGAAGCGCGGACGCGATCTTTTGCAGATCGACTTCGTTGAGCCCTTTCTTTTTCAAAGAGTCGCGATTGATGTGCGGCGAGTTTTCAAGCGACATCGTACCGATCGCGTATTCGACGATTTCCGCGATCTGCTTTTCCGTATAACCGAGGGCCTTAAGAGCCTTCGGCACGGATTGGTTGACGATCTTAAAGTAACCACCGCCCGCAAGCTTCTTAAACTTCACAAGCGCGAAATCGGGTTCGATACCCGTCGTATCGCAATCCATGAGAAGCCCGATCGTTCCCGTGGGCGCAAGCACCGTCGCTTGCGCGTTCCGGTAGCCGTACCGGCTGCCCATTTCGATCGTTTCGCGCCAGACGGAGCGGCATGCCTCGCGCATTTCCTCAGACACGAACGAGAAATCGATACCGTCGAGCGCGGCCTGATGCTGCTTCATCACGCGCATCATCGGTTC
Source organism: uncultured Bdellovibrionales bacterium (assembly GCA_937927435.1). Lineage (GTDB taxonomy): Bacteria > Bdellovibrionota > Bdellovibrionia > Bdellovibrionales > JAMPXM01 > CALBDW01. The sequence goes on along the minus strand of CALBDW010000092.1, from coordinate 20,949 downwards.
GGCGTTCTTTGCAAAACCGTTGAACGGACCTTTCGAGCGCGCGATTTCGGCGCTCGTGCAGTACGCTTCGCCGGTCATAAGAGCGGTGATCGCGCCCGCCCACGCGTACGCCTCGTCGCTATCGTAAGGAATCCCTTTGATCATGAGGAGGGTTCCCAGGTTCGCGTAGCCAAGACCGAGCGGACGGTAGTCATGCGAGTTGCGCGCGATTTTTTCCGTCGGATAGCTCGAGAGATCGACGAGAATTTCCTGCGCCGTAAAGAGAATACGGGCCGCGTGGCGGAAGCTCTCGATGTCGAAGCTTCCGTCTTCGCGCAGGAATTTAACCAAGTTCAACGAAGCAAGGTTACAAGCGGAATCGTCGAGGAACATGTACTCCGAGCACGGATTGGAACCGTTGATCCGATCCGTATTCGGGCACGTGTGCCATTTCTGGATCGTCGTATCGAACTGCACGCCCGGATCGGCGCACGCCCAAGCGGCTTCCGCGATTTGATTCCAGAGATCGCGGGCCTTATAGGTTGCGATCACGCGGCCGTCCGTGCGAGCCCGCGTGGACCATTCGCCGTCGCGCTCCACGGCTTCCATGAACTCGTCGGGAATTCTCACCGAGTTGTTGGAGTTCTGACCGCTCACTGTGCGATAGGCTTCGCCATTGAAATCGCTCGAGTAGCCTGCAGCGACGAGAGCGGCGACTTTCTTTTCTTCGCGGACTTTCCAGTTAATGAAGTCGACGATTTCCGGGTGGTCCATGTCGAGGCAGACCATCTTGGCCGCGCGCCGGGTGGTGCCTCCCGACTTCGTGGCGCCCGCCCCGCGGTCGAGAACCTCAAGGAAGCTCATCACGCCGGAGCTCGTTCCACCGCCGGAGAGTTTTTCCATCGAGCCGCGGAGTTTCGAGAAGTTCGTTCCCGTTCCGGAACCGTATTTAAATATCCGCGCCTCGTTTTTCACGAGGTCGAAGATGCTGTCGAGCGAGTCGTCCACTCTCTGGATGAAGCAAGCCGAGCACTGCGGGTATTCAAATGAATTCGTCGTTTGGAAAAGCTTGTCGGTTTTCGGATCCCAAGCCCAGTTTCCACCCGAACCGAGAATTCCGTACTCGTGATAAAGACCGCAGTTGAACCAAACCGGGCTGTTAAACGCTCCTTTTTGCTGGAGCAGGATGTGCACGAGTTCTTTTTCGAACTGTTCGGCGTCTTTGGGAGTCGCGAAGTAATCGCCGAATTTTTCTCCGGCGTTACGGATGGTACGCGCGACTCGATGCACGAGCTGGCGGACCGACGTTTCATGCCCCGTCTTCGGCACACCGGCTTTCCGGAAGTATTTGCTCACGGCGATATCGGTCGCGAGCTGGCTCCAGGACTCCGGAACCTCGACGGCATCCATTGAGAAGATCACTTGGCCGTCGGAGCCCGTAATCTGGCTGGACCGGTGGATCCATTTCACCTGAGCGTAGGGGTCCACCCCTTCTGGAACGAAAAACGGGCGAAAGACCTGTCCTTTTTTCCCCTCACCTGCGGATTTTTTCTTTACCGAAGCGGTCTTAGAAGTCGACATCAATGCTCCCTTCCATGGCTGAACAACTGCTTGGAACGAATGGCTCTTTGGAAAAACCGAACCATTCGCCCTCATCCAAATTCAACACTAGAGGGCCGGTTTTTCAAGCCAATAACCACTATATCTAGTGAGGCGAGAAAATCTGGACCCCTATAAGTAGTAATTCTCAATTTGATGCCACATTTGAGAAATCTTATGTTACATCCCTACGACCTTCGCTCGACAAAAGATCGGAGATCTGCTTAGCCTTGCGGCATGACAATGAGTTTCAAAAAGCCCATCTATTTCGACTACAGCGCCACAACGCCGGTGGACCCACGTGTTGTTGAGGCGATGCTTCCCTACTTCACCGAAAACTTCGGTAACCCGGAAAGCACGCAGCACGCATACGGCTGGAAAGCCAAAAGCGCGATCGAAAAAGCACGAGCGCAAGTAGCGAAACTCATTGGTGGGAGCACGAACGAAATCGTTTTCACGAGCGGAGCGACCGAGAGCATCAACCTCGCCATTTTCGGCTATGTCGAAGGACAGGAACCCGGCCGCCATCTCATTACGTCGGCTGCAGAACACAAAGCTACACTTGAGGCGTTTTCGCGCGCTGAGAAACTCGGCCATGAAGTCACGATCCTACCGGTCAATCGCTACGGCCAGGTGGAACTTGAAACTCTTAAGGCAGCGATCCGTCCCAATACGGTCCTTGTGAGCCTCATGCACGCCAATAACGAAGTCGGGTCCTTCAACCCGATCGCCGAAATCGGCGCGTGGCTCAAATCCCAGGGAGAGACCGCCTTTCACGTCGACGCAGCCCAAACCGTCGGCAAACATCCGATCGACGTCAAAGCCATGAATATCGATCTTCTTTCTCTTTCGGCTCACAAGATGTACGGCCCCAAGGGCGTCGGCGCTCTTTTCATCAACCGCCAGCACATCCACTTAAGCCCTCTCGTTAAGGGCGGAGGACAAGAGCGAGGCCTGCGCGGCGGAACCCACAACGTACCCGGAATCGTTGGCTTCGGCGTCGCGAGCGAAATCGCCCTCAATGAAATGCCGGAAGAATCGCGGCGCCTCGCCTCGCTTCGCGACCGGATTATCAAGGCTGTCGTCTTCCCAGGTTCAGGCATTGAACTTAACGGCCACCCAAACGATCGGTTGTGCAATAACGTTCACCTAAGTTTCCATGTGGGAGCCGATGACTTCCTCATGGCTCTAAAAGACTTCGCCTTCAGCACGGCGAGCGCTTGCTCCGCCGGCGGAGAAAGCCACGTCCTCAAAGCCATGGGTGCGAGTTCCAGCGATCCCCTGTTCACTTCCGCGCGCTTTAGCCTGGGCCGCTTCACCACCGATGAGGAAGTCGACCAGCTGATCGCATGCCTCCGCCGATTTATCCAAAAAGATCAAGTAATTTCAAACGGTTATGTGGGTGGCAAAAATCCACAAATTCGACTATAATAAAGTCGAGTTTTTCCGGAGGAGTTAAAGAATGATCACCATCAGCGAGCGCGCGGCTCGTCAGATCAATCGTTTAAAAGAAGAAGACAGCACGTGCGACAGCTCGACTTTCTTGCGTGTGAAGGTCGTGCCCGGTGGTTGTTCGGGCCTCTCTTACAAGCTCGAGTTCGACAAAACGATCGGCGAAAAAGACAAAGTCTTCGAGCAAAACGACACCAAAGTGGTCGTCGATTCGAAAAGCCTGCTGTATATCGCTGGCATGACCCTCGATTACGAAGGGGGGCTGAACGGCAAGGGCTTTGTCTTCTCGAACCCCAACGCTTCGAAAACCTGCGGCTGCGGCTCTTCGTTCGGTATTTAAACCGGGCACTCAATCTTTCAAGATCAAGCGGTCTTCGAGTTCGTTTTGATGGTCGCCCTCGTAATGAGGGAAGTCGGAGGCAAGCGCGTTACCGAGTTCGGAGATCGCGGCGCACAGACCGCCTGCTAAATCACCTTTTTTGATCACGGCCACCAAATCCACCAAAATATGCTCCCACGTTTCGCCTGACAGTTTCTCCGCGATTTTGTGATCCGCAATGACGACCGCACGGTGCTCGAGCCACGATACAAAGAGCAAGACGCCGGTTCCTTCACGCGTCGCCGTGATCCGCGAAAGATGAAATTCCAAAAGCGCACGGCGGTCGACACACGTGACTTCGTCGTCAGCCGAGGTCAGAAAGCGCGCGACAAAATTCAACCTCGAAAGGAGCCGGGACAGAATGACCGCCAAAACCAGTGCTCCTATCTCCCACATCCAGGCTTCGCCATATGGAAGTAAGCCGAACACAAAAGGCAAGAAAGCCCAGAACACGCTGAGAAGGATGAAGAAGACAAGCCAAGGGACATGACCGGTCGGCGTCGAGCTTCTTACGATCATCGGTACGATTTCAGCGCTCGTCTTTTGCTCGGCCTGGCGCACAGCCTCGGTGATACGTTCGAAATCCTCAGGCTTTAGAATTGTCTGCGCCCACGCGGGAATTTCCGACATCACCAACCTCCAGAAGCACCGCCGCCAGCGAAGCCGCCTCCGCCACCGCCCCAACGACCGCCGCCGGAGCCGCCGCCACCAAAACCACCTCCGAAACCACCGCCGCCCCAAGGACCGCCGAAGTCGTCAGGCCACCGTCCCATCGTTTTGCCAAGACGATAAAATTTGCGACGACCTGGCCCGCGCACAAGGACGACATAAGCAATAAAAAGAATGACGAACCAAACGAGAGTCGAAATATCGTCGTCATCGTCATCAGTGGGGTCGCTTGTTGTGGGAACTCGGCGTTTCTTCCCTTCAAGGTAAGGCGTAAGATCCACCTCGGGATCGGTTTTCTTCGCGATCTGAAAAACGCCGACGATGACACCGCTATCGTAATCGCCCGCGCGGAAAAGCGGCAGTACACTCTCTTCAATAATCCGCTTGCTGTCGACGTCGGTGAGATCGCCCTCGAGACCTCGCCCGACTTCAATTCGGACGCGGCGTTCTTGAGGCGCGACCATGAACAAGACTCCGCGATCCTCACCGCGCTTTCCAAGTTGCCATTTGTCGACGACCTTAATGCTCGCCTCTTCGATCGAAAGCCCCTCAAGAGACGGAACGGTCAAAACCGTGATTTGAGTTCCGCTTTTGTCCTTGAGTGCGCGAAGCGCGGACTCCAATACCCGTTCCGTGCGGCGGCTCAAAATTCCCGCCTGGTCCACCACGGGGCCCGTCAGCTGGGGAACTTTAAACTCGGCCCAGGCGCTCGTCGCAACAAAAAGAACGGCGAGAACGATCGCGAACGTCTTCTTCATAAACCGGACTCGTTAGAACTGAACTTTCGGCGCTTTTCTTTCCTCTTCCGTCACCTCTTCTCCCCATTGCGGCATCTTTTCATAGTGGAAGAAAATCATATTGGTGATATTCGTCGGAAAGACCGTGACCAGATTATTAAAGCTCCGGATTGATTCGATGTAGCGGTTACGCGCGACCGTAATCCGGTTTTCCGTTCCCTCCAGCTGCGCCTGCAGATCTCGGAAACCTTCATTAGCTTTCAAATTCGGATAGTTTTCGGAAACTGCAAGCAAGCGGCCGAGCGCCCGGGAAAGTTCACCTTGCGCGTCGGCATAAGCGCGGATCTGGTCTGGTGTTGCTTTCGCCGGATCGAGATTGATGCTCGTCGCCTTCGCACGGGCGGCCATGACGCCCTCAAGCGTCTCTTGCTCGTGCTTCGCATAGCCTTTGACGGTTTCAACCAAGTTCGGAATCAAGTCAGCCCGGCGTTTGTATTGGTTTGTCACCTCTGCCAAGGCCGCTTCCACGTCGTTTTTTGCACGAGGAATTTCTTGAATCCCGCATCCGCTCAAAGCCATTGCCCCGCAGAGAGCGAGCGCCAAAAAGCCAAAACGAGAGAAAAAGCTTCTCAACATCATCATTCCTCCTCGATGCCCGAAATTCTGTGACACAGCCCGGTTGAAGGCAATTTAAAACCGTATAAAATGCGTCGTATTCCAAAGGAGTCACTATGGTTGAAATGAACGCCGTCTACCTGGGAGAAAAACACTGCGAACTCGTCCACGGGCCGTCGGGCTCCAAAATTGAAACTGACGCCCCTCGTGACAACCAAGGCCGCGGGGAACGTTTTTCGCCGACGGATTTAATGGGCGCTTCGCTCGGTAGCTGCATTCTCACCACGATGGCGATCATGGCCGAACGAGACGGGATTGATTTACGTGGCGCAAAAGTCCGTGTGGTCAAAGAAATGCAAGCGAATCCGCGCCGGATCGCGCGTCTTCGGGTCGAAATCTTCATGCCCAAAGGACTTTCGGAAACCGACCGCAAGCGCCTCGAAGCGGCCGCCGAAACTTGCCCTGTAAAGCGCAGCCTTCATCCCGATATCGAGACGCCGATCCGTTTCATCTACGAGGATTAATTGAGGGCCGACACCACGTCGGCCTTCTCAACGTTGAGAAGCTTGATCAAGTGCTCCGAAACTCGCCGGTGCTGGTCAAACACGATCGCATGACCGCACTTTTCGACCTCAACAAGCTGAGAATTCGGCATCAAGCGATGGAGGAATCCGGCGCCTTCGAGAGAGAAGATGCGGTCTTGTCTCCCCTGTAAAATGCTCACAGGAACGCGGATCTCTTCCAAACGACGTTCCCACGCATTCCAATCCGTATCACGGGCGCCGCGTGCGTGTCCCCTGAGCAGCGAACGGATTTTGGGTTGCTTGATGATCAAGTAGGCGAGATCCAAATAAAACGAGTCGAGCAAGCGATGATTGAGCAGATTCTCTCTACAAATCACCTTGTATTGCGATTTCGTTAAAAGTCGATGCCCCCACTCACCCACGCGCTCAAAGGAGTTGAGAAAAAAGATTCCGCGGTAAATGGGCGAAGTCATGTAACGGATCGGATGCGGCGGCATGGGATTGAGCAATACAAGCTGTCTCAACTTCGATGGGTTTTCCGCCGCAAGAGCCCACGCCACCCCCGCGCCGTAAGACAGTCCGCAGATAATCGCGTCTTTTAAGTCCAAAATGCGCATGAACTCATCCACAGCCGTCGCGTCATCTTCAATCGCGCGAGCATTGGGGTTCCGTTCCGAAAATCCCCAGCCGGGTAAATCAAGGGCGTACACTCTCGTGTACCGGGACAGCGGCGCCATGATGCGCGGCCAGTCCATGAAAAAACCGCCGAAACCGTGAATGAAAACAATCGGCGGACGCGAGTTGCCGTTCTCAAGTCCGGCCGCAAGATATGTCATCCGACGACCGAAAACATTCAGTGATAAAAGAGAGCGTGGAGGTTCAAGCTCGTCACCCGGCTGATGGCGCCGGACGATATCCTTGAGCTCCAAAAGTATCCGCTGAAAACCGCGCATATCCTTATTGAATCAGGAAGACCGACCGATTGCCATGGAATCCCTGAAAAAGTCTGCCCTTGGTCCATGCATTAAGCCCGCCGATTAGGCCGGATTCTTTGTCTCAGACAACAAGGAGAGGACTTCAGTGACCACTCTCGCAACCGGAATAGAACGATAAGCCTCTTCTTCTTGACGGAAGATATCGTGCGCAAGTTCCGGCGGCGGTGTTCCCCGTACAATCCGGTCCCTTGGTCCAATCGGTCCCCAAATTTCCGGACGAGCCCGTCCCATCAATGTGACCGTCGGCGTTCCCATCGAGGCCGCCAAAAACTGCATCGAACTCGTGTTGGTCAAAAGCGCACGGGCGCAAGCGACCACATCGGCGAGATCTTGAAGACTCTTTGTTTGCACGATCTTAAACTGCCCAAGCGCAATTTGGTTTAGCCATTCCGTCTCATGGGGAGCGCCGATCACAATGGGTTCCAGCCCCAAGCCCGCAAAATCCTCTTTTGTGGCTGAAAGAAACTTGCGGAATTTTTCCACAGGCCAGGTATTGGTCTTGCGACTCGATGTCGGATTCACCAGAAAATACTTTCCCGCGTCACAACCGGTCACCTCAGCCGCCCGTAGAGGATCCGCTGTCTTCACGGGAGGGAGCCCCACCTTCCGCCATTTCTCAATCAAGCGGCTCGAAGAAATAAGCTCGGGGAGCCTACGGCGGTTACCCGCAACCGACCAAATGAGCCGCCGCCAGTCGCTCGTCGCATATTCAAGAACAGAAAGAGCCGCATCCCGTTCATGAATCAGGGGATCTTTCCCGAAAAACGGGGAAGAGTGCGTATAAAGCAGGACCGACATAGGATTGGGCGCCGAACCCACTCGAACCGGGACTCTCGCCCGCAAAGCCGAAAACCCGTAGCGATAAGAGTCGATATTGAGATTCACGACACCGTCGCAGCGTGAGAGAACCTCGGTGACCGACAAAGACTCGCCCGTCGGTACCCATTCGAACCCTTGCGCAACGAAAATCGCCGCTTGATGCCCACGCCTTTCGACTGCCGCGATCTTCTCGACAAACGGAAACGCCAGCGGCGAAATCGCGCTAAGCCAAAGTCGCGGCCCGACTACCGTCACGCGCGCTTGCGGGAACGCATTGGCCATTTCCGCCAAAGCCGCTAAACCTACAAAGAGATCGCCGAGCGCCCCCGTTCGAATCCAGACGACCCTCTTCAACTCGCGCCATTCACGCGGCCACTCCATCCCTTGTCCTCGAGTTCCCACTGAACTTGCTGTCATGCCACTCCGTTCGTTTCTTCGCCACACGATCAGTACACTTGGTGTGGATGCTCCATCTTCGGAAGCTCAAGCGTCACAGCTGAACGATCTGTCAACACGCAATAGAACCAGTTCCGAAGAAAACAGTCGCCGTCGCCATGCACTTCTCCGTTCACGATGACCGGAAGATCAGCTCTTTTCACCACGAGATAGCCTTGCTTTAAATTCAGGTCCACCAACTCGTCGCGGGCGATTTGCGCGAGATCAATCGATCCGTACCATTTGAACGACTGGAAGATCGCCATGTCATCCTCATAGCCGCCCAAAAACACCACCCGTTTTTCACGAATGGCCGGATCGAGCTTAATCACGTTCACGATATTTAAGACCTCTTTACTACGGCCACCGGACGTCAGAATGGGAAAGCACGCAAGAACAAAAACGGCAGCTACGGCAAGACGCTGAAGCCAAACAGGAAGCCGGTCCTCAACCCCCTTAAGCCACTGCGATAACGGCATCGCCGCCACCAAAGCCATAAATGGATAAGCCGGCAACATATAGTGCGGAAACTTGATGCGGAAAAACGAAAGCGGAATGACTACGCACAATGCGATCATGCCGCATAGCCGAAGCTTTGCCCGCTCTTCCGAAGAAAGCTCAAACCAGGAACCGACAACACCCCAGAAAGCATAGAGCGAGAGTAGGAAAAGCGGAGCCGCATTGGTCCAAAGGACTTCCACGTAGGCGAAGTAACGCCAAAAGTTCTCGCTTGCGCTCTCGGCATACCCTTTCTTGGCATAATAGAAGAACGTGAACGGATCGCGCCCATCAATATGAAATACCGGAAGCAGGAAGACACTGAAAAGCGCCAAAGCCAGTAACACTCCGCCATAAAATGCGGGATTCTTAAGATAAGAAAAATTCTTCTGCATTAAACTCCAAATGAAGATCGCCAGCGGAATAGCACCGATGATCGGCCCCTTCGTCATCACTCCCGCCACGAAAAAGGCCCCGCGGCCAGAAACATGATCGGCTTTCGCAGCCCACGGAGGAAAAAGTATGATGCCCCCAGGAGGTAGGTGACCAGAGGAACATCCTGCATGAGCGAGCCGTTCCACTTCGAATAGCCATAAGCAAGTACTAGAGCCAAAACCGAGCAAAGTCCAAAGTGCTGCCCTTTTATTTCACGCCCGATGAGATAAACAAAAAGATAACTGAGGATCCCACAAATCATGGGATAAAGACGCACCACGAAATCCGAGGGCCCAAACAACATGAAAACGGCGCCGGTGATCCAGTATGTTAGGGGCATGTGATTCGCAACAGTCGTTCCCCAATGGCGTGAAATAAAAAAGTGATGGAAGTCTCCCGTCTCATACACGTTTTTGGAGACGGCGGAATACCAAATTGCATCCAGGTTGTCCCCGGGCTCCCATTTCTTCACCGCGACCAACGCGATCGCAATCAAAAAGGTCGCTAAAAACTGAGGCTCGCGAAGAAACTGCGGAAGATACCCCTTCTTTCTCTGCATTCCTCCTCCCATTCCTATCACCGACGCCATGTCAACGGAGGTTCCCAGCGATAGGCCACCGAAAGCCCGACGATCGACAAGTTCATACCCGATCGCAATACTTGCGCATCCTGAACTTGTGAAGGCAAAACCTTTCGCCAAAGACTCTCATTTTCCGTGATCGTCGTACTGAATACACTGATGGACCACTCGTCCGTGAACTGAAACGAGTACCCCAGCTCCGACTGGTACGTGAGGCTCGTGGCGGTCTCGGAGCGTTCTCCGGGGCCACTTGGCCACTTAATCTCCGTCCACGTAAAGACGGGAATCAAGTTCAGATAAATGTAATGGCGGCTCTTTTGCCAACCGACTTCCGGTCCATAGCCTCCGCCGAGTAGCGTTCTCTGGTAAACCACTCGGATCGACGGATCAAGATCCTCACCGCTCAGACGGAATTTCTTTCTTGAGAAGTAAAAAGACGGAACGAATTGCAGCCGCCATCGCCCGGAGCTGCCCTCACGCCGGGGCGGAATATTCGAGAGGCTGACCGAGCTCAGGATCTGCGCCACGTTATCCCAAAACGTCGTCCCATCAACCGCTGAAAAGTCGTACGTTTTTTCATTTCCGTGCGTATCTCTCTCAGTGAATGCCAAATATTCATTCGCAAACTCGAAACCAATGGCGTTCGGAAATACACGCGACCACCAGCCAAGGCTCGCGAGCGTTTCGAAATAGCTGTTGTCAGCTTTAAACGTGACTTCGACAGGCTCTCCATTTATTCCACTTCTGACCTCAACCGGGGTCGCCCGCACCCGCCACTGGTCACCCATTTGATCAACAGTGGATTCATAAACGTGGGTTGCCCCGATTAAGCGATAGATCGAACGCAATTTTTGCTCGTCGGGCCGCCCATCGAAGTCGTATCCGTTTGAAATAAAACTGGGAAGAGTCGACCGAAAAGACTCAATCGGAACTTGCTCCCTTTTCAAATACTCCTCAAGAGCCTCTCCCGCCGCATCCGAAACCGGTAAGGTCGCAGCCTGAGGAGGCGCGATGACGGCCATCCGGCCCCTATCCTCCGCTTTCGCCGCTTGGATCTCTTCAGGCGTCAGCCGTACCAAAACCGTTGGAGGATCTTCCGGATCCCATGCCGCCCCAGAAATCAAATCGACAATCCATCCGATCGGCGCGTAAGTCAGAAAAACGAGGTTACCAAAAAAGCTCGTACTCCAACGATACTTCGAATCGATCTGGACATCCTTTGGACCATCGGCTGTTAGTAAAGAAATTGAGTTTGATGAAGCCCGCCGCACTTCCACATACGCAGGCGTGCGGCCTTCCTGCGTTCCCTGAACCAGAATCGGCGCCCCTGGAGGATCGGACGTGACGCGAACAAGCACCCGATGCCCACCGAAATCCTGAACTGTCGCGCAGCCAGCCAGAAGAAACGCGATCGACAAAGCCAGCAAACAGAAGAATCCTCGAGAAAATAGCATCGACTTCAGGTTACAATAACCAAACCCGGACAGGAACGAATTCCTCTTGATTTACGGCTTGTTAAACATCAATGCGCCCGCTAATATCCCTTCATCGCAGGAACTCAGGAGTTCGCCAGTTTGAATCTTTACGACAGCGCTTTCCGTTTCAAAGATATCCTTCAGTTCATCGTCCCGCTGGCCGTTCTTCTCTATGCCTATATGAACTGGAAGCGGAAAGAAGCTTTGCAGCGGTTTTCAGCACCCGTCACCGCCTTTATCGAGAAAAACGCCAATCGGATCTTCGTCGCGTCCTCTCTCTGCTATTTCGCAATCGCGTTTTTATGCAAACTCTCGCAACAGCAAACCATGCTCTTGAGCGCCCTCGATCACTGGGTTTTCGAGGACATGCTATATTGGCTCGGCCAAGGCAAACCCTATATCACGCGATTTTCAGCTCTTGGGGATGGCCCCGTCCAACACGGAGGCGTCCACGCTTTCTTGACGTTCTTATTGCTTTATCCGTTCGTGAAGCTTTTCGGCTCTTCACTCCTAACCCTCATTTATAATCCGGCGGCGATCGCCTTGGGTGGTTATGTCCTCGCACGACTGTCGACGCGCCTGACTGGAGCGGCAACCACAGGGGTGTTAATTGCGTTCGCATTTTGAATCTCGGAATTCACCAGCCGAATTGTGATGCATGACATGCATCCCGAAGCAGCTTATCCGGCACTCGTCGTGCTTACCTTTTACTGTTCCTACGAGAACCCTCGCCTGACGCGCACATCCTCAATTTTTATCTTCATGCTCGTGTGGGCATTACTGGGAGGGATGAAACAAGACGCGATCTTAATCGGAGGCACTCTTTGGTTATGGCTCACCGTCAATAGGAAATGGTCGCTTCGTCGCATGGCGACCGCGGGAACTATTCTGCTAGCGACATTTCTCATAATGACGTTCGCAATCGGATCGATGAAAAGCGGCCAAATTGGGGCAACCACGGTCACCATTGGCACCTATACCAGCCTGCCCGTCGCGCTCGCCCCCAGAGGCTCTCATATTGTCGGCGGCCTCCAGATTTCAGACCTCGAGAGTCTCCTTAAGTTCGGGCAATTTCTTTTCGGGAAACAGGGCTCGCCTCTTAATTTCCTTATCGAGCTCATTAAATACGTTTTCTCTGATCCGGTTCTTTATCTTTGGCTGACCACACCTTGGCTTTTACTACGCCGGGAGATGTGGATCTTGGTCCTCCCCATCGTTTTTGCCGACTTTGTAATCGGAAGCGATCTAAAAACATTAACCGCCTATCATTCAGCCCCCCTTCTCGGGGGCTATTGGATCGCCGTCATTTTAAGTCTGAGCGGCCGCTCTGAAGCACTCTTACCGAACCTGCTTCAGCAAAAAGCATTCAAATGCGGCTGGGTTCTCACGCTCAGTGCGCTCATTGGCGGCGCAAGCTTAATCTACTATTCTCCGAGTGAAGAGACTAAACACACTTTGCAGGAAGCGCAGGAAGTTACGAATGATTTACCAGCGTTTGGAATCGTGTCGAGCCGCCTGCTTTCCCAAGTACCTCATGAAAAAATTTGGATGAGCTATATTCCCACAAACGGAAAGCACGAGCCCGTGGAGCCCTCACCTTATGTGAAATGGGTTTTACTGACCAAGAATCATCCCAGCTACGAAATACCTGCCGATGTTCAGAACAAGTGGCGGGAGTACGCCGTCTCTTCCGGGCGTTGGAAATTGATCACCCACGATTACACGGAACTGTATCTGAGAATCGAACCGGAGCCGTAATCACGCGCCGTGAAACCGCTTCGAGCGGTAAATGCGCTCCCATTCAAAGGCCGTCTTGCAGATGAGCTCCAAGTCATCGTACTTAGGCTCCCATCCCAGTGTCTCACGGATCTTCCGACTGTCGGCCGCAAGATAGGACGGATCTCCCGGGCGCCGCGGACCGATTTCAACAGGAAAGTCTTTCCCCGTCGCTTTTTTAAACGCCTGAATCACCTCAAGAACCGACGACGCGTGCCCATAACCGACATTGAAAACATCCGGCTGGCCACCGCCCTCGAGATATTCAAGCGCTAAAACATGCGCTCGAGCCAAATCTTCAACATGAACGTAGTCCCGCTCGCACGTTCCATCTTTCGTCGGGTAATCATTGCCGTAAACAACAAGCTTGGGTCTGGCACCAAGAGCGGCTTCACTCGCGATATTGATCAGGTGGAACGGCTCGGGAAAAGCTTGCCCCAAACGACCATCGAGTCGTGCTCCCGCCGCATTGAAGTATCTTAAAATCACGTATCGAAAGGCACCGCTCGACGCCCGCGCGATATCCTGAAGAATGCGCTCGCTCATGAGCTTCGAAGCGCCGTAAGGATTCATGGGACGTAGCGGGTCCGTTTCTCGAAGAGGACGAGCCTCTTCCGGCTCTCCGTAAACGGCGGCGGTCGATGAAAAAATCAGCTTCGAAACCCCTGCCTTTGCGGCCGCCGAGAAAAGCTCAAGCGCCGAAACAACGTTATTCTGGTAGTACTTGATCGGATCGCGAACAGATTCTCCGACATTAATAAAGGCCGCAAAATGCAAAACACCGTCGAACAGGTGTTCAGAAAAGACCCTTTTCAATAACTCCCGGTCACCGACCTTTCCTTCGATAATCTGCGCCTTTTCATGAATGGCCCAACGGTGGCCAGTAACGAAGGAGTCGAGCACAACCACATCATGTCCAGCCTCAATGAGCTGGTGAGCCGTGTGCGAACCGATATATCCTGCGCCGCCTGTAACTAAGAGTTTCATTAACCTTTGTTCAATCCTAAACCCGTGGATTTGGCAAGCGGGCAGGGGCCGATTTTTGGGCCCCGACGGCCTTTTTCTTTAACGCCCTGCCCTTCACCGCACTAGGAACGGACAAATTTTAGAAGGTGGGAATAATCTCTTGCGTCGGCAAACTGAAGAGCGCGTATGTAATTTGCTCGCGCCTCACTCTTTTCGTTGAGTGTTCCTGTGTTCGAATTGGATCCCCATGTGAACGGCTCAAGTCCAAGATTGAATAAGAGGACATCCGCCATGACGCGTGCCCAACGCCCGTTTCCGTTCGGAAAAGGATGAATCGACACCAGACGATGGTGAAAGCGGGCGGCGATTTCATCGATAGGATAGGTCTCGTGCGTAATCCAATATCGTGTATCGCCAATGAGCTTATTTATTTCAGTTGGAATTTGATACCAAGGAACCCCAATCGACTTATCACTCGTTCGATAGGCGCCAGCCCATTTCCAGACATGCCCGAACATTTTCTTGTGGAGGTCGCGGAAGAATTTCTCAGTCAGAAAATTTCTTCTCTTTTGCGCAAATGCCCACTTTTCACCTTGAAGAATATTGTCTTGCTCGGCCGCGTTCAGTTCTCCCTGGGTCGAAATGTATGACAACCTAAGCCCCGCGATTTCGTTCGGATTCAATGGCGTCGCGCCCGGAGGATACTCAAATTTAACCTCACTCATTTTCGTCCCAGAGTCTCTTATCCATTTTGTTTTTGATCTCTAGAGCCAGGTCTTCATGAAGAAGCCTTGTTTCAGCCTCGCCGGCATCCTGTTTTTCAAGATTCATGGAATGAGTCACTCTCTTAAGAAGTCTCTTCGCCGCGATCGTGGCTTGCTCATCCACAATGGCCTCAAGACTTTCCTTGGGAACAAGCGCATACACTAGTTCACAATTCATCGCGCGAGCCGCTTTCTCGAGCGTCGCCAGCGTCACAGTTTTTGCTACTTCTCGCTTTTCAAGAAGAGTGACTCCGGATTGTTTAATCCCCATTCGAGCTGCCAGCTGGGCCGTGGTCATCCCTATTGCTTCGCGAATGGCCTGAACCCAACCGGATTTGGGCGGGACAACTTGGCGAGCGCTCTTAAAGTTTTTGAGCTTCTCGTCCAAGCTTTTCCTCTGAGTTTTTAGCAACGCTCGGTTTTTGCGCATATTTACTATATTATAGTATATCAAAACATAAAACAATGATATATTATAGCATATCAAAATAATACATTACGATATGCTATATGATATTAAACACAACCAGAGACCGGTCTAACGAAATCAAAGTCGTCGAAATTCGTGATTTTCCGCTTCAAACATGGAAGTATCGAAGTCCTCAAATTGCCAGGTGTTATTCATGAAGATGGACTTCCGATCCAAACTCATTCTCTTGTGCCAGCTGGCTCGCGGCGGCCATGCAAAGCATTTTCCTCGGGGGGATGTACTTCGGTACTCACCCCGATTTTCTCAGTGAATTCACCATCACATTTATTCTGCTCATGGCCTGGCTCGCGCTTAAAAAACGAATCACCTTGGCGGCCATCGGCTCTCTTGTCGCCACCACGACCTTGGCCCGGATTTTTGAGTTTGGGCCCGCTATGGGCATACACATTCCTCATTGGCCGAGGACGAAAGCGGGTCTTCTGCTTCGGTGTGCTTGGCCTTGTTCTCGTTCTCTCAATCATGATGTGGCTTCATCAAAGAGCCGATATTGTGGATTTCCTAAAAACCAAACTCCTCGATCCAGGCTACGTGACCAAAGAAGAAAAAGGTTGGTTCGAACCTCTTCTCTTTCTTAAGAACATTGTCACTTCTTGGGCTCGTCTTCTTTCTCCGCTTCTTGCCACGCTCGCGGCCGCTGAACTGATTCGCGGTGAAGGAAAGTTTTTTGTTACGGATTGGCGCTCCCGTTGGAAGAACCTCACTCCGTTCCACCATGCGGTTTTATTAGCCGGCGGAACCGGCGTCATCTACGCCATCCTCGGCCATGAATACTTCATGGTGCATGTCTTCTTATATCAATTTATGACGCCGGGACTTGCGCTCCTCGCCGCGCGCTTCATCGAGAAGTGGGCTCAGGGCGAGGCCACGATCGCCACAAAGAAAGAACGAATCATCATCACGATTATGGCCGTACTCTTTGCGGCCCTTTATCCGTACGGAATTTACCAAAGTTCGTTCGTGCACGACGTTTTCAACTCAATTTTTTTCATCGGCTCGACACTCGCTTTGATCTGGCTCATCTGGCGCCCGAAGCGGAGCGCGCCGGCACTCCTCGGCCTCGTGGCCCTTTGCGCCTTCGCGAACGCTTCGCAGACGATCAATTATCGCAATGAACCCGATACGGAACGATCATTCTGTGAAAAAGCCCGCGCCGAATATGAGCGCACAGGGCAAGTGGTGCACACCACTGAAAAACGCTCAGATGCGAAAGACTTTTATTGTCGGGGTGTTCCGATTGAGTACGAAGCGGATGCAATGGATTCAGCCCACTAATTAACCTCTCTAGTTAGCTAAAGAGAGTCCGTTGCCCCTAAACTCTTTCTCGGTCCGCGTGACCGCTTCGCACCACTTTTGGTTGTTTAGATACCAATCGATGGTCGCAGAAAGCCCTTCTTCGAAGCTTTCGTATTGACGGCGGAACCCGAGCTCTCTCTGTGCCTTGGTGTCGTCGATAGCGTACCGCCAGTCATGGCCTTTGCGGTCTTCGACGAATTCAATCAACTTCTCGTATGACTCGCCGTTCTTGCGAGGTCTTTTCTTGTCAAGTAGCTGGCAAATTGTCCTAACGACATCGATATTCCGGCGTTCCGCATTTCCGCCGAAGCAATAGGTCGCGCCGGGTCTTCCCTTCTCAAGCGCAAGGGCAATGCCTCGGCAATGGTCTTCAACGTGAATCCAGTCGCGGACGTTTTGGCCGGTACCATAAATCGGCAGCGACTTTTCGGCCAAAGCACGCGTGATCATATACGGTATGAGCTTTTCAGGATACTGGCGCGGGCCGTAGTTGTTCGAGCAATTCGTAATTAAAGTCGGAAGCCCATATGTGTGGCGCCAAGCACGCACCAAATGATCTCCTCCCGCTTTTGAGGCGGAATACGGCGAGTTCGGTGCATACGGTGTCATCTCATTGAATTTCCCTTCCTCGCCAAGATCGCCAAAAACCTCATCGGTTGAAACTTGCAAAAATCGGAAGTCATCTCTAATGGAAGCCGGAAGATCCCGCCAATATTCGTACGACGCACGAAGGAGCGAATAAACTCCCACGACATTGCTTCGGATAAACGCATCCGGCTCGGCGATCGAGCGATCCACATGGCTTTCGGCCGCGAAATTCACGACGTCAGTAATTGAATATTCGCGCAAGAGTTCAGATGCGAGATTCGCATCGGCGATGTCGCCTTTAATAAACTGAATCTTGGACCAGGACGCTTCGAGATTTTCTTTGTGGCCGGCATAAGTCAGAAGATCCAGGACGACAACCTTATGACCCTTCGAAATCATAAGATCGACAAAATTACTTCCAATAAAACCGGCGCCACCAGTCACGAGAATCGACCGCACGCGTCCCCCCTCAAATCACTTCTAATCCATCCCAAGCTTAAAATCCCGAAAAACCAAAACACAAAAGCTTTTTGCGCCCAAAGGCCCTAAAAACGCGGGCTCTTCTGATAATCAGCCCACGACATGAGTTGTTGGTCTCTCGGGCTCAGCAGCGGCTCGAACACTGGCCACTCAATACCAAGATCCTTGTCATTCCAAAGAATCCCTCCCTCACCCTTGGGGTTATAGTAGGCATTCACTTTATAAAGGACATCAGCCCCCTGTTCGCTCAGAACAACAAATCCATGCGCGAATCCGGCCGGAACCCAAAACCATGCCGGCTTTTCGCTGTCCAATTCAACTCCGACCCACTGCCCAAATGTCGGCGAGTCTTTCCGAATATCAACGGCGACATCGAAAATGCGCCCGGAAGTCGCTGTGACCAATTTTCCCTGCGGCTGGTCGAACTGAAAATGGAGACCACGCAAAACCCGAACTGACGAGCGCGAAAAGTTGTCCTGAACAAAATCGTCTACAGGCAAACCGATTTCACGAAAACGCTCGCGATGAAATCTCTCGGTAAAGAAACCCCTCGCGTCACCATATACTGGTAACTCAATCAATTTCAGCCCATTCAAAGCGAATTCAGTGACCTTCATTGGCCTCCCCCGGCAAGCGCGACTTCACGCGAGCAAATAACACTCAAGCATTCCCTCAAAGAATCTTCCCAATCGGGCAACTCAATTCCAAATGTTTTTCGAAGCTTTGCCTGATCAAGCCTTGAGTTCAGCGGGCGCCTTGCCGGAGTTGGATAATCCTTCGTCGGAATGGGACGGACCTCACGAACGGCGAGCGGCATCCCCAATTCCCGGGCCTGGCGGAAGATTTCCGTCGCGAATCCGTGCCAGCTTGTAAAGCCCTTTCCCGCCATGTGGAAGACTCCCCAATCGGAGACTTCGCCTCCTAAAACACGCTGAGCGATTGTCAGCGTTGCCCTCGCGATCGCGGTCGCCGACGTCGGTGAACCAATTTGATCGGCGACCACCGATAGTTCCTCCCGCGCAGAACCTAAGCGAAGCATGGTGCGAACGAAATTTTGGCCGTCGTGATAATAGACCCAGGAAGTTCGAAAAATGAGCGCTTTCGCCTTTGACTCTAAAATCGCGCGATCACCCTCGGCTTTCGAGCGACCGTAAGCATTGAGCGGATTCACCGGCGCGTCTTCCATTCGCGGTTCGTCGCCGGCCCCGTCGTAAACGTAATCGGATGAATAATGAATCAGCGGGATCTCCCGCAAAGCGCAGAGCCGAGCCAACTCAGCAACGGTTTTGGCATTTACGCGATACGCTTTTTCCGGCTCGCTTTCCGCCCGATCGACCGCGGTATAGGCGACTGTGTTGATAACAAGACTTGGTTTAAACGCCTCAACTGCCTTAGTTACCAGCTCTGGCTTTTCAAAATCCGCTTCGTCGCGACCCAAAAAACGAATTTCGGCATTGAGCGGGCGGCGACCCAACTCCTCTTGTAATGCTCTTGCAACCTGTCCTGTTCGACCGAATACAAGAATCATCGCTCAATGCTTTCCAAAGTGAGGATGTTTGACCATGTTCTTAAGATATAGCCCGTAGCTTGAAGCCGGGCATTCTTCCGCAAGCGCCATCATTTGCTCAGGCGTGATAAAGCCCTTCAAATAGGCGATCTCCTCAATACACGCGATTTTCATCCCTTGCCGGCTTTCAATCGTTTGCACGAAGTGCGATGACGCAAGAAGAGAATCATGGGTGCCGGTATCAAGCCAGGCAACGCCCCGACCGAAACACTCGACCTGTAGCTCCCCAAGTTCCAAATATTTGCGGTTGAGATCCGTGATCTCGAGCTCTCCTCGCGCGGAGGGCTTTAAAGTTTTCGCGAGTTCACATACTTTCGAGTCGTAGAAATAGAGGCCGGTGACGGCCCAATTCGACTTTGGATTCTTTGGTTTCTCTTCAAGCGAAATCGCCTGGCCATTTTCATCGAACTCGACCACACCGTATCGCTCGGGGTCTTGCACGTGGTACGCAAAAACACGAGCCCCCTTCTTCAATTTGGCGGCGTCCTCAACCATCTTCGGAACGTCGTGGCCGTAGAAGATGTTGTCGCCGAGAATGAGGCACGCGGGGCTACCAGCCAAAAAATCTTCTGCGATAATGAACGCCTCCGCAATCCCATTGGGTTTCGGCTGCTCGGCATACGAAAACTTCATACCGATTCTCGAGCCATCCCCAAGAAGGCCTTGGATAAGCGGAATGTCCCGCGGCGTACTGATGATGAGCACTTCGCGAAGCCCCGCAAACATCAAGATCGAAAGCGGGTAATAAATCGTCGGCTTGTCGTAAACGGGCAAAAGCTGCTTACTGACAGCCAATGTCGAAGGATAAAGCCGGGTGCCACTTCCTCCGGCCAATAGAATTCCTTTCATCTCTCACCCCTTTACCCACCAATCATTTTTGATGGCCCATTCGACCGTGCGACGAATGCCTTCTTCGTGAGATACTTGAACCGTCCATCCGAGGATTTCGCGGGCCTTTTCGTTCGACGGGACACGTCTCGGAATATCTTCGTAGGTCTTCCCGTAGTGCTTGCTCGTATCGAGGTTTTCCCAGGTGAGATCTTTGCCGGAATACTTGATGATCAATTCAACCGCTTCGCGTGTAGTGATTTCTTTGTTGTTCCCAATGTTGAAGGCTTCCCCGACGGCTTTCGGACTCTCGGCCGCCATGATGGTTCCGCGAACGGCGTCTTCGACGTAAGTAAAGCAACGGGTCGCGGTTCCTCCGTCGTAGAGCAGAGGACGCTCGCCTTGCATCACGCGGCGAACGCTTTGTGAAATCACGAAGATCGGATTCTGTCTCGGGCCGTAAGCGTTGAAGTACCGAACGATCGTGACGGGCAAACCTTTTTGCCGGTGAAGGGCAAAGAGCATGTGCTCGCAAACGGCCTTCGACGAGGAATAGCACCAGCGATCGACCTTCGTGCTTCCGACAACCCGGTCGTCGTCTTCAGTCCAGGGGATTTTCGGGTTCTTCCCGAAAACTTCGCTTGTACTCGTGTAAACAAGCCTCAAGTTCGGGTTCTTCGGTAAAAGCGCAAGCGCAATCTCAGCGACATTCCGCGTGCCGCCGATTGTAATGTCGATGAGTCCGAACGGATCCTCGATGTACTTGCTAATCCCCACAACGCTCGCGAGGTGGAAAATGTAAGAGACATTTTCCGGAATTGCACTCTCTAACTTCGCCTTATCGCGAATGTCGCCAACGACGTATTTAAAGCGCGGATTTGTTTTTGCGTCGTCGAGATTTCTTGCCCGCTCAAGGGGTGCGAGATCGTATCCGATCACTTCGAGCCCTTTAGCCAAAAGAGCGTCGACCAAATGGCTGCCAATAAAACCCGCCGCTCCGGTAACG